>DASWTP010000102.1:0-16633 GCA_036402075.1 Chryseosolibacter sp.
AAAGAGACGCTTGAGCATGTTCAAATTAAAAACCTGTTTCCATGCGGTGAAGGTGCGGGTTACGCGGGAGGTATTGTATCTGCCGCTATGGACGGAGAACGTTGTGCAGAAGCGCTTGTTGCAAAAGTCGCAAAATAACTGCTGGCACGCGCGAATAATAGGCGATAGGCAAAATGCAATAGGCAAAGTCAATGTTGAATATGCTCATGTTTTCAACAAGGCTTTGCCTACTGCTAATTGTTTATTGCCTACTGAACTTTCACGGTTTCAACCACGAATCACGCAGCGCAAGTTGCTCAGGCGTTGCGTCAGGATTGAATGCGAGAAGGTGGCGTCTTGATTGCTCAATCTGCATAACCGGTGCTGAAAGCTCAACCTCTTTCGTTTGGCCCGTTGAATCTGCCCGAAGCACGGTATAGCTCATTGTCTTGCGACTCGGCAATGACATCATCTGCTGCTGGATGAACTTTGGGAAATCAGGACCAAGGTCCGGCAACATGTCGCCATTCATTTTCAGAAGAACATCGCCCTCTTTGAATCCAAGTGCCTTGCCCATTTCATTCATGTTGTCCGTCTTGGCAATTTGCAGTTTAGGCTTGTTATCAATTTGAGTAACTCCAATGTTCTCGTTTCCGATGCCAAGCGTGTAGTCTTTGAATTTCTCTTCTTCCTTGTACATCACCCCGACAGCGGTCAGCACTTCCTGCAGCGGAAGTGGCTCGCTTCCCTTCACATGCTTGTCAAAGAATTCTCCAATTTGTGGATAGGTCATTTTTGTGATCTCTGCGAAGAGTTCGTCATCCTTAAATGCTTTGCTCTTTCCATACTTGCTGGAAAGATCCATCAACAGGTTCCTCAACCCATATTTTCCTTTTGAAAGCTGACGCAGTTTTATGTCGAGGCAAAGCCCGATCAACGCTCCTTTCTGGTATACGTTGTAGTACTGGTCGTGATATTTATCGAGCGTGTACTTTGAGATATCGGTAAATGGCACATCGTTGATAAACTGATCGCTGGTAACCATTTTTTCCTGGAGCACTTCCAGGTATTGCTCCGGGTCGATCAATCCGTATTTCACCTGAACGTTGCCCGCGAAGTATTCCGTTACGCCTTCATACATCCAAAGGTGCTGCGACATCTTCGGACTGTTAAAGTCAAAATTTTCGATCTCTTCTGAGTGCACGGTCAACGGTGTGACGATATGGAAGAACTCATGTGCTGCAAAATCCCGGAGCTGCTGATTCATCTGTTGAATCGTCATTTCAGGCATGTAGTACATCGATGAATAGGAGTGTTCGAGGGCACCGTAGCTCAGGATCGGTTGATCGGTGAAGTAGAAAATGAATGCATATTTGTCGACTGGTAATTTTCCGCCAAGGTATTCTTTCTGCGCCATAAGCACTTCGCGGATGCTGGCAGCAATTTCTTTTGCCGTCACTTTGTTGTTAGGTGAATATGATCCGATCAGTACTTCTGTGTTGGCAACTTTAATCACGGCCGTGTCAGGCTTCGCATACATCAGAGGTGAATCGATGAGTTGATCGTAATCAGTAGCGCGGTAGACGTCTACGACCTTGTCTTTAGAGTCGTTGCCCTTTTCAAGCTTGACGGTGCTCAGCGAGCTTCCGGTTTGTACCGGGATCAGTCCTGTAGAGCCGTAGAGATCCTTTGAGCGGACAACATTGAACTGGAAAGGCGCTTCCTTCACACCATCGAAGTAGCCAAAGAAGCCACTGGTGTTTATCACAAAGTTCTTCTTGTCCTCAATGTTTGTTCCAGCAGGCCAGAATATCTCGGGCCCCGCCATGGTGGTATCGAAAGTGTCGTCTACCCAGTAGGAGATTTTCTTGAGTTTGGTGGCGTCTTTGATCTTCCAGGTATTCTCGTCAACCTTTTCAACCGTCAGCTTGTTGCCTTTCTTATCGTATGCTGTGAATTCCTGCACATAACGCCCGTAATCGGCAATGGCGTAGGTGCCGGGCACAATTTTCGGAAGATAAAAAGTGACTTCGGTCTTATTGATTGCGGGAGGCGACAGTTCCACATACAGTCTGTCGTTGACAACTTTAGTTAAGTCAACTGTATAAACGTAGCCATTGTCTTTTTTCGACTGACCAAAAACAAAAGCCGTGACAAACAGAAGGGCCACGGCCAGGAATGAAGAAAGGCGCATAGTTTTTTAATTTTGAAAACGAAAGTTAGGTTTATTTTGTTGGTTGGCGAGGGATTAATTTGTTTAATGGTATAAATACTGAAAAATACGTGAAGAAAACGGTCATTATCGGGGCAACCACAAACCCGGGCAGATATGCCTACTTAGCGGCAAGAATGCTCACGGAATACAATCATGATATTGTTCCCGTTGGCATCAAGGAAGGTGAAGTATTCGGCAAGGAGATACTCGATATTTTTGAGAAACCACCTGTGGAGGATGTTGACACAGTGACTCTTTATATCGGGCCGCAAAAACAGCCCGCGTATTACGACTATATCCTGAACATGAAGCCGAAACGTATCATTTTCAATCCTGGGACTGAAAATGAGGAGTTCGAGAAAATGGCAGAAGCAAAAGGAATCGAACCGATGCAGGCCTGCACGCTTGTGCTGCTGCGAAGCGGACAATACTAGTTGCAGGAGGCAAGTTGCATGCTTCAGGCTTAGACTCCTGGGAACTGTAACCTGTGACTTGCAACGTGGCTAGGTTGCCTTCTTCAACACGCCAACTAACAAGATCTTCCACTTGTCCTTGTCTTTTTCCAGCACCCTGATCTCTTCCTGAACTGGTCCGGGAACTCCATTCGTTACCACGCGCTGTTTGAACCGTGCGTATGCGCCATTACCGTATACTTTGATTTCGCCCCACTCACGCTCTACCTTTATGTCGGTTGCTTTTGAGGTTACGAAATAATCGGTGAAGCCGATCTCAATCGCTTTCCAACCTTCAAATGAGGTGATTCCCGTTGTGTCGGCATAGGACCAGTACGCGCTGGGCGTGTGCATCCAGCTCTCCATCCACGTTTTGTAGTCTACACCGAAGTAGGCCTTGGTTTCTGTTTCAATTAATTTTTTGATTGACTCAACATCGTTTGGCTTACTGGTTTTGGATTCTTTTGCTTTGGATTCCTTACCAGTCTTTTGGCTTTGCGTCTGGGCAGTTGCCTGTAATGCCAGCATCAGGCAAATGATGAAAATAACGAATGTATTTCTCATTGCATCTCGCTTTAAGCAGCAAATGAATATAACAAAATGGGGGAGGAATGACTAGAGAAAGTTGAAATAGTTTCTGTGAGAATACCGCAACATCTACTTTAGGCCATGCGCGCTGCTTGTACGGCCAATTCAAGACGAAGAAGCGAGAACCAAATTCCAAATTTCAAATAGTAATGAATTTTGGTCCCTGGTTCTTTCAACCGAAGAGTAAGCCGGCATATACTCGCATCTAAGCTTACTTTGTCCAATATCGTCTACTCTGTTTGATTTAGTGCCGATCGCTATCGGGATTGGTCCTTCAACACCTGAATTTAGTTATCTCCCTCCTCCGAGATATGCACGAACACATCCTCTTTCTTCCTGAGCTGCTCCGTCTTCATCCGGATCATTTCCCATGTAGCCTTTGTCCAGGGGTTATTGAACATGGCAATGATCTTTAAATTCGGATAATTAAAGATTGCCTCCGGAACTTCCGTAATGTAGTTGTGCGAGAAATCTATTTCTTCAATGTTGGGAAGCCGGTAGAAAGACTCAGGAATTTCTTTCAGGTAATTGTGATTGATCCGGAGAAATTTCAACTGGGTCATGTTGCCAACACTTGCAGGTAGCTTCCCAATGCGATTCTCCCATACATAAATTCCTGACAGTTTTTTGAGTGTGTCGATGTTTTCGGGCAATGCGGTGACCTTATTGTGGGAAAGGTAAAGGGTAGTGAGCTGCTGCCAGTTGGCAAACTGAGGTTTGATCTCCTCGATGCTATTGTGAAAGAGATCGATCTCCAGGAGCGACTTGATCTCGTAAACTCCGGCAGGTATCTCCGTGAGACGATTGTTGTAAAACGAAAGTTGCTCGACATGCTTCAGCCTTCCAATGTTTTTGTGAACGCGATTGATCTGATTGATGTTGAAATTCAGCTTTTTCACCGCAGGGAGATTTTTTATCGAGCGTGGCACATAGCTGATCTGGTTGCCATGAAGAGCAAGGCGTTCCAGCGTTCTATGCTTCCTGATCTTGTTGCTGAGCGTGATATCGTTTCGCTGGAGGTTCAGTTCAACCAGTTTATTATTCTTGCGTGCACCGTTTGGAAATTTTGAGATCTTGTTTTCAGACAAGTCCAATTTTTCGAGTGCCTGAAGGTTCTTGTACGACTTCGGTAATTTGGCGGGATCAAGTGTACGGATCTCAAGCGTTTTAATGCTGTTGTTCTTGTTGAGCTTGAGACGGCTCGTGCTTATGTTGTTAAAGAGGTAAACAGTGGTGAGGTTTGTGAGCGCATGCAACTCTACAGGTAATTCGTCAAGCTTTGAATTAACCACTTCCAGGGAGACAAGATTCCTGCATTTGAACACAAGTGGAGGGATGCCGTCCTTTTTGTAGACCGACACCTGGAAAACCTCGTCCAGGTTGGCAATCTTTTCAAGACTGTCTGAAAGCACGTAATCACGCCTGGGCTCGTAAATTGTAACAAAGTGGGTGTTCTCGTGGAGCTTTCTTTGAAGATTCATCAGGCTGTCAAGTGACTTCTGGCTGAATTTCTTTTTGCTGATGAGTTCGTCAATTTTCTGCTGCACAGTGATGAGCTGAAGCGAGTCTTCTTTGGTCTTAAAACGCATAATCTGGCGGCCTCCACCCATGCGCATGCGCGGCTGGGCGTGAGCTCCCAAAGCGACTAAACTCAAGAGTAAAATCAGGGCTGTTTTTTTACGGTTCATGGAATAATATCTCCTTAAAACTAAAAATTTAGTTGATTTAAAACAACCCCAGATTTTGACGTTGAAATGGTTAAAAAATAACTTGGGATTTTTAGTCAAAACTTGCTGAAAAGGACCTAAAAAGCTTTATTTTTGACGGTTTTAATGCGATAAAATGAGCGAAGTCAAAGATAAAGTTCCTACCAATTATTCAGCGAGTAACATTCAGGTTTTAGAAGGTTTAGAAGCCGTAAGAAAGCGCCCGGCCATGTATATCGGTGATGTGGGCATCAAAGGGCTTCATCATTTGGTTTGGGAAGTTGTCGATAACTCCATTGACGAGGCGTTAGCAGGTTACTGCGATACAATTTCGGTCACGATCAACGAGGATAACTCAATTACTGTCGAAGACAACGGCCGTGGTATTCCAACCGACATGCACGAGAAAGAAAAGCGCTCGGCTCTTGAGGTTGTAATGACGGTGCTCCACGCAGGTGGTAAATTTGATAAAGATACATACAAGGTTTCCGGAGGTCTTCACGGGGTGGGAGTGTCATGCGTGAATGCCCTGTCAGTACTGCTCCGCGCAACCGTATATCGCGAAGGAAAAGTCTTCGAACAGGAATACGAGCGCGGTGTACCTAAGTTTCCTGTAAAGGTGATTGGCGAGTCGGAACGAAGAGGGACTACCATTCTTTTCAAACCCGATCATGAGATCTTTGCGCTCACGGAATACAACTACGAAACAGTTGCTTCACGCCTTCGCGAACTGGCGTTTTTGAATCCTGGGATCACCATCAACCTCAGGGATCTCCGTGATAAGGATGAAAACGGCAACGTAAAATCAGACACGTTTCATTCCGCAGGAGGTTTGCGGGAGTTTGTCGAGTACATTGATTCAACACGTGAGAAATTAATTCCGGAGCCAATTTATGTTGAGAATGAAAAAGGTACGATCCCGGTTCAGGTAGCCATCAGCTATAACACTTCCTTTTCGGAGAACCTCGTGTCGTATGTGAATAACATCAACACCCATGAAGGTGGAACACACGTGGCGGGCTTCAGAAGGGCGCTGACTCGCACGCTGAAAGCTTATGCTGACAAATCCGGCCTTCTTGAAAAAGCAAAGATTGATATTACCGGGGACGATTTCCGTGAAGGATTGACTGCTGTGATTTCGGTGAAAGTAGCCGAACCACAATTTGAAGGTCAGACAAAAACCAAGCTCGGGAACTCCGATGCGATGGGAGCGGTTGACCAGGCGGTGGGTGAGGCGTTGAACCATTACCTGGAAGAACATCCGCGCGAGTCGAAGCTGATTGTAAATAAAGTTATCCTGGCTGCACAAGCTCGTCAGGCTGCGCGAAAGGCACGCGAAATGGTGCAGCGTAAAAACGTATTGAGTGGGACAGGCCTCCCTGGAAAACTCGCTGACTGTTCAAGTGCTGATCCATCGATCTGCGAAGTTTACCTGGTAGAGGGAGATTCTGCGGGAGGGTCTGCGAAGCAGGGCCGCGACCGGAATTTTCAGGCTATTCTTCCGTTAAGAGGTAAAATCCTCAACGTGGAGAAAGCACAGGAACACAAGATCTACGAAAACGAAGAAATCAAGAACATCATCACGGCCCTGGGTGTCACCTTCGGAACGGCTGATGACAATAAGGCGCTAAACCTGAACAAACTCCGCTATCACAAGATCATCATCATGACGGATGCGGACGTTGACGGTAGTCACATTCGTACCTTGATCCTCACTTTCTTTTTCCGTTATATGAGAGACCTGATCGAAAACGGTTACGTCTACATCGCCTTGCCGCCACTTTACCTGGTGAAGAAAGGTCGCGAGGAGCGCTACTGCTGGACGGAAGAGGAGCGGGAAGCAATCGTGAAGGAACTGGCTGGCGGAAAAGAAGATTCCGTGAATATCCAGCGCTATAAAGGGTTAGGTGAAATGAACCCTGAACAATTGTGGACCACCACCATGGACCCTGCGAAGCGTTCCCTGAAGCAGGTCAGCATTGAGTCTGCTGCCGAAGCCGATCACCTTTTCTCCATGCTCATGGGCGATGAAGTTGCGCCTCGCAGGGAGTTTATCGAGAAGAATGCCAAGTACGCGCGCATCGACATCTGAGGCTAACCCGTTGCTGCTATGAATGACGGAGTGCTTTCGATGGAAAAAATTACTCACCAGGTAGAAGAGAGTAATTACATCAGCCGCGATCTCAGCTGGCTCCAGTTCAACTATCGCGTGCTGGATCAGGCGAAACACACCGACCGGAGTATCTTCGACCGGCTAAAATTCCTGTCGATTACTTCGTCAAACATGGATGAGTTTTGCACCATTCGCCTGGGAAGCTTGTATAATTACCTTGACTATGGCAAAGAGCGCTTTGATTACAGCGGGCTGCGTGAGGAGCCGTTCCGCAAGCTTCTGCTAACGGAGACCCAGCGGTTTTGCAAAGACCAAAACGATTATTATGTGAATCACCTGAAGCCACTTTTCGCGGCTAACGGTTTTATCATTGCCGATTTTAACGATCTTTCGATCGAGAGCATCCAGAAGGTAAACGAATACTTTTACCACACCATCTTCCCGATGCTCACGCCAATGGTGTTCGACAACTATCACACCTTCCCGGTGCTGATGAATAATCGTTTGTCTTTCGGGGTGGTGACCAAGAATCCAACTGACCAGCAAAACCAGCTGAAAGTTTCGTTCATCCAGGTTCCACACAACCTTCCGCGATTTTATGAAATCGTGACGGATGACGGGATCCAGTTCGTCCCGGTGGAGGACATCATCTCGCAGAACATCCATCATCTCTTTCGCAATGTTGAAATCTCCAGTATCAACCTGTTCCGCATCAACCGGAATGGCGATTTTACCCTGGAAGAAAGCGAAGATATTGAATCGAATTTCCTGGAAGACCTCAAGCGCAAGATCAAAACCAGGCGAAGCGGACGTGTCGTGAGGCTTGAAGTGGAGGAGAATCCTGATCCATGGATGATGCGCTTGTTGAAGATCCAGTGGGACCTTGATGACTACAACGTGTTCACGGTATCCAAGCAGAGCCTCATTGACTTCACAGGGCTCCTTCAAATTGTTAACCACAAAGAATTTAAAGGCAAGCGTTTTCATCAGCGGGACCCGATCAAGCCGTTGAATTTCCCTGAGCAGGGCGCGCGCGAGCTTTTCGATGTTTTGAAGGAGCGCGATATTTTGCTGCACCATCCTTATAACTCCATGGAGCCGGTGTTAGAGCTCCTTGAGAAAGCAGCTGACGATCCGTATGTGCTTTCTATTAAGATCACGATCTATCGCGTGGCCAAAGAGTCGCGGGTGACGGCCGCGTTGCTGAAAGCTGCCGAAAATGGCAAGCACGTGTCTGTTCTTTTTGAGGTGAAGGCACGCTTTGACGAGGAAAACAATTTGCGTGAAGCCCAACGGCTTCAGAAAGCCGGATGCTTCGTGATCTATGGCGTGAGCAGTCTGAAGACGCATACCAAGTTGTTGTTGATTGTAAGAAAAGAAGATGACGACAAAGTCTACCGTTATGTTCACCTCTCCAGCGGTAATTACAATGAGGCGACATCGCGACTCTACGTTGACATTGGCTTATTAACGACCCGCGAGGATTACGCCCATGATGTTTCCGAGTTCTTCAACGTTATCACGGGCCATTCCCAGCCAACTACCTACCGCAACCTGATCACCTCTCCGCGCGACATGCGGATTCAGCTCAGTAACCTTGTTCAGCGTGAAGCGGAAAACGCCAGAAATGGAATTCCTGCCGGGATTGTCATCAAGCTGAATTCGTTCCAGGATAAAGAGTTAATCGATGACTTGTATAACGCTTCGCAGGCAGGCGTGAAGATCAAGTTGATCGTTCGCGGCATGTGCTGCCTTCGCCCCGGAAGGAAAGGCCTTAGTGAAAATATTGAAGTGATCTCGATTGTGGGCGAGTACCTGGAGCATTCCCGGATTTACTATTTCCACAATTCAGGGAATCCTAAAGTCTATATCGGCAGTGCTGATGCCATGGTTCGCAGCTTTGATCGCAGAATCGAGTCATTGTTTTCGCTGGAAGAAGAGATCCTGAAAAAGCAGGCAATGAACAACCTCCGCTTCAACCTGAAAGATAATGTCAACGCGTACATCATGCTCGAAAACGGCAGCTATGTTCCAAAAGACGCGAAGGGTGAGCCACCCTTTAACATTCACAAAGAATTCTACAATGTCACGAAGGAGATTGTAATGGAGGCGAAGTTGTTTTGAGGAAGGTTGATCCGTGGATTCGTTGATTCGTTGATCCGTTGATCCGTTGATTCGTTGATTCGTTGATTCGTTGATTCGTTAATTCGTTGATCGGTTGATCCGTTAAATCCCAAGACCTTGATAACGGAAAGTTTGCTATCTCACTCGGATAGGGGATGAGTTTGCCCCGATCACCAGGACTTGATAGGGGTCCTTCGCTCGCCCCGATAAATCGGGGCGGCTCAGGAGCAGGTGCTTTCTATTTAGGTCGGCAAGTCAACGTTTACCAGTACGAAGGACACGGCAATCCCCGATGGACTCCGGGTAGCTTGATGCGGTAGTTGATCATGATCTCGTGCGTACCGTTCGAGTACAACCGGATGTCGGAAGTGGTGATGTCATACGCATAGCCAACGTGAAAATTCTCATTGATCTGAAGCTCAAACAATCCAACAACAGAGTCATTGAGACGGTAACTGAAACCAAGCCCGACTACATCGTAGAGAATAAACATGTTGTTGATGTCGAAGCTGAGCGGTGCATTTTGTTGAACGCGAACGAGAGTCGATGGCATCCACTTAACATTCGGGCCAACAGTTTTTGAAAATCCGCCCATCAGGTAGTAATAGCGCTGTTGTTTTCCGCGCGCGTTGATGGTATCCGCTTCCGAAGTAACTACATCAATGGTTGAATTCTGGAGGATGTAGGGTGCCGACAATCCAGCGTATGCAGATTTGGTCCGCACAAATACTCCCGCACCAAAGTTCGGGTTGAACTTGTTGATAATCCCGATTTCGGAACCATCGCGGGGATTTGTCTTAAAGAAATTCGAGGTCAATTGGTTAAATCCGCCTTGCAAACCGAACGAAAGCATTGCCGGGTTCTTCCCCTTGGTTAACGGAAGTTTGTAAGAGTAAACAAAGTAAGCGCTATTATCGCTGTGCACCCCGATCTTATCGTTCCCAAAGATAAGCCCAAGGCCTACACGCGCCTTTCTGAACCCGGAGTGGATGGTGCCTGTCATCGTTTTTGGAGCGCCATCAAAATTCACCCACTGGTTTCGATAGATAGCGGTCCCACTGAGTTGCACGTGTGTGCCGGCATAAGCGGGATTCACCAACAGGGGATCAAACATATAGAGGGATTGCAGTGGTCGTTGCTGCGCGTGAGCAACGACCATGATACATAGCAATCCTAAAATTATTCCGACTCGTCTCATTATTTTACAAGTTCAAGATAACCAGTTCTAGGCTTAGAACCATCACGTTTATCGATAATGTAGAAGTATGTTCCTACAGGCAGGTCATTACCTGTAGTGTAAACTCCGATTTCACCAAGACCTCGGAATACCTTTTCAACGTTGTCGTATCCATCCGCTTCGTAGACTTTTACCCCGGCACGGTTGAAGATTTTTACGTTGTTGTTCGGGAATCGGCTGATACAATCGACCACGAACGCATCGTTTTTGCCATCGCTGTTACGGGTCACCAGGTTATACGCCCTGATCTCGGTCTTAACTTCCGCTACACCCCAGTTGCGGCAACCTTTAATCGTTGTAACCTCGCCTTTGTAGAATCCCGGGTACAGATCCGTGACATACGCGGCCATTCCAACACCAGGAGTCGTGATCACCAGCTCATCCTCGGAAAGTTCCCCCAATGGTTCCGTAGGAGGCTCGATCTTGCTCCAGGCCACTGAGTCACTTAGCAGGTTCTCAGGCTTGATCTCAACCATCACTGAACCATTTCCTTTTGTGAAATTATCTGGCAGATCTTCGCAGAACGAAGCCGTTGTAGTGAAGATCAACTGCGGAATCTGCGTCTGATCCAGCACTTCAACCGATACTGGATCGGAATAACAACCTGTACTGCGATCCTGCGCCTTCACTGTGTAGAATCCTTCGGCACGTTCAATGTAGTCAGGCCCAACGAAGTCAGCGCTTCCCGCATCGGTTTGGCCATCAAACCATTCGAAGTTGTAGCTTATGGTCACACCTTGAACATTCGCAGAAACCCATCCATCAGGATAGATACAATGTGTGCGATGAGCTTTTACTTCAGCGGTTGGCACTGGCGCCTTCAATCTTCCATCGGTAATGTTACCCGTTTCATCATCAAAACATCCAGTCAGGTTGTTTGTCACGCGAACAGTATATGCACCAAGTGTCAGGCCGCTCACCACGTTATTTGTTCCGAGCGAAGTGCCTGCAGCAGCTGAGCCCTGGTACCAATCGAACGCATAGCCACCTACAAGACCGCCATCAGCTGTTGCCGAAAGCTGCCCATTTGGTCGTGCAGGGTCGCAATTGATAAGTGGATTCTCTTGTAAAATAACCACAGCAGGAGGAGTTCTTTGATCCAGCACTGTGATCTGGTTTGTTTCGATACATCCGGTGTTATTGTCAACAATCTTCACGGTATACGGTCCAACATCGAGTCCGGTAGTGAGCCATGTACGAGAAGGAACGGAGAAGACCGGCATTGCAGTACCTGGCACCGATACATCTGCATTTGCGCCTGTGTAAATTTCAGCAGAGAAATTTTGCACCGGGAACGGATACTTGTTTGGATCAAAATTCAATTCGCGCGCAAGCAATGTTCCGTCTGGCTGGAGGCAGTTGAAGCGTGGATCGCTCGACAACGAAACTCCTGGCCTGAACAGTTCCGCATCATCCGGCACAATGTACAAGCGGTCTGCCTTACATGCCGTGGTCAGGTCGAGTACCTCAACCGAGTAGTTACCCGGCACAAGATTCGCGAACGTGCTACCCGTTTGCGCGGCTGGCGGTGTTGCATTCAGGTTTCTGAACCACTCAAACACATAGTTTGGATTGGTGTCGTTGAATCCGTCAGCGGTTGCCTGCAGCTCCGCGCTACCGACACCACTGATACAGCTTACCTGCAGCTTAGTCTGCATAACCTCCACAAGCGGATACACGATCTCGTCATCGTTGACAATCAGTTCTTTTGGCTCTGACTGACAATCTGTGTTCGGGTCGAGTACGGTTACGTAGTACTTTCCTGCTGTCAAACCTGTTGTAGGTGTTGTACAGCCAGGGCCGATACACGGTGTTGTGAAGAACGGTCCACCAGAAGGAAGCTGGTTGGCAGGAGCGGTCGAGCCCTGGTACCAGCTGAAAGTGAAGTTCAACAGATCCGTTCCGGAAATAATGTTGTTTGGCGGTGTGTTAGGAGGGAAGAGCACTGAATTTGTAGTGCTACCCAACGTAATCTCCGTCACCATGGCTGTAGCCGATGGCTGACAATCTTCCGGATGATCAATATCCACTTTGATAATGTTTGGAGTGCTCATCGTCTGGTCCAGCTTCAAATTGTAGCTGGCATCGAAAGCACAACCTGTTCGTGTATTCGCAGCGGTTACGATGTAGGCTCCATCTAGGGCATCTGCCACAACACTTTGTCTAGGCGTTGGACTTGTTACCGATGAGGCAGGAGAAAGCAGACCGCCATTCAAAGTCCAGCTAAAGGTGTAAGCATCGATCGTCAACGGATTGATCTCCGCTGCATTCGCAGTAACCGAACCATTTGGCATCGCTACGTTACAGCTTGAGTTTGCTACCGATGTGAAGTTTACGGTCGGGAACAAACGCCTGTCTTCGATCGTCACCTTGTAAGGGGCAGATGAACAGTTCAAACCAGGTCCGCCTGCGACACGCGTTGCAACAACGTAGTAATCGTCAATACCGATGGTCGGATAATTCACATTGTTCAGCACCGAAGCGTTAACCGGTGGAGCGATTTGATTTCCAATCGAGCCCCTGTCATAACGGAAGCTAAAGTCTGTGAGCGGGAAATCACCGTTGAGATTGCTTTCAACATTTCCATCACGGTCAATCACCTTCACTTCATTCACGGTCAACGATCCGTCAGGGTTACAGAGAACCTGGTTAACTGGCGTTACAAGCTGTGTAAATACCGGGGTCGAGTTCTTAAATATAGTTGTCGAGCCAGTGGAGATACAGTTTGTTTGCGTGTTGCGAACGGACACCACATAGTCACCATCGTTTAGAGCCATAGGGTGGTCACCGTCACCATCGGTGCCAACACCATCACCATCATGTGTTCCCGCTACCAGGCCGTTGATAACGAGCGGGGTTGCAGAAGTTGTCCAGTTATACGCATAAGCATATGGAGCGCCTGTCAGCGGTGCCGGCAGGTTGACCGATGCATCCGTTACACGAACCTCAATTTCGCCTTCGAAGAAGGTTGGATCACATGAAGTATTGGCGAATGGTGTAAGCGATACCACAGGGAACAATTGCTTGTTCTGAATATCAACTTTATATGGAGGTGAGGTACAATCAAGACCTGGGCCTCCCGCGGTTCTTCTCGCCACAACAAAGTAGGTATCAGCACCGATCGTTCCGTAGTTACCAACGTTAAGATCGGTTCCGGTTACGCCCGGAATAACTACGGCTGTACCAACGTTCGCACCGCGCGAATAAGTGAATTCAAAATCACCGATAGGGAAGTCCGTCAAGCTGGATTGTGTATTCTGGTTGCGATCGATTACACGCACTTCGTTCACCACTAATCGTCCATCGGCAGTACACAGAACCTGGTCTGTCGGTGTCACAAGTTGCGTGAACACAGGCGTGGAGTTCGTGAAGATCTCGGTTTCAGCAATGCTAGTACATCCGGATGCATTGTTCAATACCGAAATACGGTAGATACCTGCGCCCAATGTCCTTGGATTATCATCGTCACCATCGTTCGTGCCATTTCCATTGTTGGCTGCGTTCAGAGACGTGATGTCGGTTCCATTCGTAGTATTATCCCATGTGTAGTCGAAGCCACCTGCAACGCCTGCCGGTGTTGCGTCTGCTACATCTACTTCAATCTCACCTTCCAGTTCAAGCGGGTCGGATGAGCATGATGTATTGGCGAACGGAGTCAACGTAACTACAGGGAAAATTCTTCTGTCGAGGATTGACACGCTGTAAGGTGCTGAAGAACATCCGTTACCCGGACCATTGGTCTGGCGTGTTGCCACAACAGTGTACTGGCCCAGACCAAAGGCGTTGGTAGCCGGAGGAGTGGCTGTAAACAATCCAGCGTTATATGTAGTCGGATTCAGCACCGTTCCGGCCGTTGTCTGCGATCCCGTCATACCTGCGCGCGTCCACGTAAAGTCGAAGTCGCTCATGTTAGGAGGAAACGTCTGCGTGCTTCCATTGCGATCATTGAGCGTTACGGTCTGAACGGTCAATTGTCCGTCAGGTCCGCAAAGCACCTGGTTCAACACCGCCACATCCTGGATGAAGATTGGCGTTGTGTTCTTAATGATCGTTGTAGTTCCAATTCCCTGGCAACCGGATGCATTACTTGTTACGGTTACTGAGTATGGACCTTCCGCGCGTTGCCGGATGTAGTCGTTGTCATTATCGATGGCAACGCCATCATTCTCGCCTGCACCGAATCCATCACCGTCACCTGCGCCAGCGCCAAGAGGCGTAAGTGCCGGGCTTGCCGTCCAGTTGTATGTAAATCCAGCAGGACCAACAGCGGTTGTGTTGTCGTCAACGTTTATGCGGATTTCACCTTCCATATCACCCGCAGCCGTTGCGCACGATGTGTTATCAAACGGTGTGAGTGACACCACTGGATTGATGCGTTGGTCGCTGATCACAACTTCAAAAGGAGCTGAAGGACAACCTGCGCCAGGAGTTCCAGTATTTCGGAAAGCGGTTACGGTATATGTCCCTGCTCCAATGAACCCGCCAAGCGTAGCTGAGCTGTAATTTCCAGAATTCAGCACGTTGCCTGCAGTGGTCTGAGGACCAAGTGCGCCACGGTTCCATCTGAAATTGAAGTCTGTAATATTTCCCTGACCGACACCCGGGGCCGGAACAAATTCTTCTTCGTTTCCATTGCGGTCATTCAGGGTGACACGCGTAACAGTTATTGAGCCGTCACCAGTAGGTGCGCAAAGGATCTCAGGTGTTACGGTCACACTCTGCACAAACACAGGTGTTGCATTCTTCACAATCGTTGCTGTTGCACCGGTTGTACAGCCTGTAACAGTGTTAAGAATTGAGATCGTGTATGGATTCGAATTACCAATCGTGGTGCCTAATGTCGCGTTGTCAATGAGGTTGACGAAACGATCATCCCCGCCAAGACCGTCACCATTCGCTCCGTTTGAATTTGGTAAAATAGGGCCCGGAGCAACGAAAGTATAGTCAAACATGTTCAGATCAAATGGCGCTGGTGTGTTATCACCCATAGTAATGTGGATCTCACCTTCACCCGGACCTGCAGGTAAGCAAGATGTATTGCTCAACACGGTCAAGGTAGGAACTGGGTTCACGTGCACGTCATTGACGACAACCTGGAATGGAAGCGTAGGACAGCCGAAGCCGATCTGGGCCGGGTCGTCCCTTGTTGCAACCACGTAGTAGGTTCCAGCCTGCATTGTCTGGAAGTCGCCAGCCTCATTGAACGTCAGATCTTTGTCGGCATCATTGCTGAGGATGCGCGTTTCAATATCCGTTGAACTTCCATCGGCAAGTTCGTTGCCTGCCGTCAGCGTTGGATCGGTGTACCACTTAAAGTCATAGAGTACATCAAGATCTGTTGCGGGCATCGAATGCGTATTCGTCTGCGTGTTAGGAGCACCAGGACTGTTGTCGGTCAGGCGGATCTGTGTGATTCCGATGAAGCCATCGTTGTTACAGATTCGCTGATCAACCAGTTCACGATCGAGGATCTCGAGCACATAAGGAGCCGGAGCGATGGTGGTTTGGTTTTGAACGATACATGCGTTCTCAGGGTTTGTTACCGTTACGGTGTATGTCCCGTCATGCAATTGATTTATGTCGTAAGATGCAAGGCCACTGACCTGCGGAGATCCAGGGGCAGCTAGAAGCGGAACCGGTGTCCATGCGTAACTGAATCCAGCTCCAGGAGTTTGTTGACCGCCAAGCGAAGGATTTGCATCTGCAACTACTGTGATTTTTCCATCGCCAATTGCATTGTTTACGGCTGTAGCTTGACAGAATGAGTCAAAGAACGGAGTCAATGTCATGTCTGGTGAGATGTGTTCGTCAGGAATAACAACTTGCAGAACCGAAGTTTTACAACCGACACCTGTAGGCGCAGTGGCATTTTTCACTCCTTGCACGAAAAATGTTCTGTTGCCACTACCTTGACCTAGTGCACCCATTGTCCAATTCGCGGGTAATACCTTGCCCTGGTTAAGAAGTTCTCCGCCAGTTTGAGCGTTGTCGCCTGCGGCTGAGTAAACAGGAGTTGCAAGAGTAATATCATTGTCCCACGTGAAGTCGAAGATGTCCTCTGTTTCAAGCGGATCAGTCAATGAGACGAGTGCGTTTCCGTTCGAGTTATTGGCAAGTGCATTCGAACAATTTGTCTCAGGGTTGATCGTAAGATTGAGAACGCTTGGAATGTCTTGAGCATCTGGGATAGAAACTGTTACGTCCTTGAAGCATGAACTG
>DASWTP010000103.1:0-15174 GCA_036402075.1 Chryseosolibacter sp.
ATGACTCCTCGGCTCGAAGCTCGCAGCTTGGACCTGGTGGCGAGAGTTCGTTCATGAGTCGTAGCTATAGCCAACAGCCATCGCCAAAGGAATATCCAACAATCAATGCTCAATAATGAATGTCGAAGTGGAGGGAGGCGAACGATGACCCCTCGGCTCGCAGCTCGAGGCTCGCAGCTCGCAGCTTAGTCTCGGTGGCGAGAGTTCGTTCACGGGTCATCGCCATCGCCATAGCCAAAAGCCATAGCCAAAAGCCATAGCCAACAATCAACGTTCAGCAATGATTAACAATGGCGAACTCCAATCCGGTGAAAATCCGTATCTTTGTCTACCTAATCTATGTCGAAAACCCTCATCAAAAGTTTACAGGAGCTCGTTGATGCTCAGGTAATCTCAGCAGATATCGCTGACCGAATCCGGCACTACTACCGCGAAAAAGAAGCTTCGAGCAATAGGCTCATGGTTGTGTTCAGCATCCTGGGCGCGCTGCTGGTAGGTCTCGGAATCATCCTCATCATCGCCCACAACTGGGACAATCTGTCGAAAACAATAAAACTTACCTTTGCCCTGTTGCCGTTGCTGATTACTCAGGCTCTTTGCGCAATAGCGCTCTGGAAGAAGAGTGACAGTAAAGCATGGCGTGAAACTTTAGCTGTGGCGCTGATGATGTCGGTGGCTGCAGCGATCTCCATCGTCAGCCAGGTGTACAACATCGAGGGAAGTCTTGAATCGTTTTTGTTTACATGGATGCTGCTATCGATTCCGATCGTCTACGTGATGCGCTCCATGGCCACCTCGCTGCTCGTCATCGCGGGCCTCACGTGGTACGCGTGTGAAGTGGGATATTTCGAGTTTGCTTCGGTCCCCGCGTGGAATTACTGGTCGTTGCTCACAGCGATGATTCCGTTTTATATCTACGTGGTTCGTCAGCCTGGAAGGAATTTTCAGGCGTTGCACGCATGGTTTCTCGCTGGCTCACTCACCATCACGCTAGGTATGTTCGCGAAAAGTGATGAGTCGTGGATGCTCGTGGCCTACATCAGTATGTTCAGCGCATTTATCATGTTATATGACTACCTGTATCGCAAAAGCCTTCCCGGTGCGTTTGCTTTCCTCATCACAGGCAGCGTTGGGCAAACAGTAATGTTGCTTGTGCTTACCTTCAAATCAAACTGGCGTAATATGGACCCCGGCTATGGCGGCACACTCGAGATGCAGGTCGCTGCCGGAATCTCGCTGCTCACAGCAATCCTGTTAGTCGGGACGTTGCAGCGTAGGCAGGCTAGTCAAGTGCATCCGCTCAGCTTTATGTTTGTTGTCTTTGCTGCAGTATTCATAATTGGAAGCGCGTACCCGATTGTTGGACAAGTGGGTTGCAATGTCGTTGTGCTGGCCATTGCCCTCGTAACAACTAAACGTGGTGCTGACCAGAATAATCTTTTTGTTCTCAACTACGGCCTGGCCATCATGACCGTTCTTGTTCTCTGCCGATTCTTCGACACGGACCTGTCGTTCTTCGTCCGAGGAATTCTTTTCATCGCGGTAGGAGCAAGCTTCTTTGCTGCTAACTACTACGCTATCAAAAAACGCAAATCACTCACGGTATGAAAGCATTTTACATTGTTCTATTTGTCCTGATGGTGGCAGCCCAATGGTTTGTGCCGCTGAGTATGGTAGTGGAGTCGGAATCGCTCCGCACTGAAGGAGCGCTGTTTCGCTTTGAAACGCAACCGATTGATCCCACCGATCCGTTTCGCGGCAAATACATCACGCTGAGGTATGCTGCTTCCACATTCGAAACAACGTCAACGCTATGGCACGACACGGACGTGGATACTGAGATTTATCTGACCGTAGCCAACGATTCGGCCGGATTTGCGAAGGTGACTTCAGCCAGCCGCACCAAACCCACGGGCACAGAACACTACTTCAAGGCCAGGTTGGTGAATCATTATTCGGGTAAGCTGGTGACACATTTTCCATTTGAGCGATTCTACCTCGAGGAATCGAAAGCGAAAGATGCCGAGAATGTGTACAATGAAAACAATAGGGATGAGCAAAAGTCGCGGGCTTACGCTGAGGTGTACATCAAAGACGGAAAGACGTATTTACATGATGTGAAGATTGACGGAGAAAGTCTGGTGGATATTGTGAGGAAGAGGAATGACAAAATTCAGTAGGCATTGGGCTGCGGGAGTTGGTTGGTCGAATTTGTTTATCTTTCAAATTCAATTCAGTGTGTCGCATGAAGTTTTATAATATCCTTCTGGTCGTTATTGTTTGTCTCCTTGGCTGCAAATCAGAAAAAGAGAAAGCTGCGGAAGATTTTTCCAAAGTAAGAGCGGTGGTAAACCGATTGACGCAATCGTTCGGAGGAATCGACACCGTTGCATTGAAGTCGCTGTTCGAGACTGAGACAAAGCTGCCAAAGATCTTTCTCGCACAACCCGAAGGAATTTCGACAACGTTCATCCTGGACGAAATCGAAATTGAGAAAGACGTTACCGGTATCTACAAGGTAACACTTCCCTACAAACTTACAGCAAGCGATGAGTCCTTCACCGAAGGCTACCAAGAAGTCACCGTGGTTAAGACGAATGCGGGGGAATTTAAGATTATCGCCTTCTCCAGCAACCTTGCTACCAGTGCTATTCGCCTGCAAAATCGACTCGTAGCAAAAGAAGAACTAAGTCTCCAGTATGACTTGCTCTTCAAAGATTCAGAAGCAATTGCCAGCCAGCTGCGCAAGGACTATGATTCCATCGTCTTCGTTACAGCGGTAGGACAAACAAAGCTCTACTACGTGGCCAATGGCGAGTGGAAGTACCCATACTCGTTCAAAGGCGCCCAGCAATACACCGCAAAAGTTGGTGTCGTTGAGAGCTCCGGTAAAGTGATTGTGCCTGCGAAGTTTGACAAAGTGTATAATCCAGATGGCACTGTTGCGAGTTATATCGAAGTGGAAGAGAACGGGAAGCGTGGACTTTATTCCATCATGGGTGCCGAATTTTTGCCCGCACAATACGATGTGATCTATCCTTCAACGAAGGAAGACGGTGTGGTATGCATGGTGAAGCAGAACGGCAAGATCGGCAAGGTAAACACCGATGGCAGCGTTTCTTTTTCAGAAGGAGCAAACGGGATAAAGCAGCTCGCTCCCGTGCTGACAGGTATCAATTTTAATTTTCCAGGTAATGTAAAAGTGCTACACTATCCATACAGCCCGGATCAGTATTTCGATGCACCATTAGAACCGAACAACGCAGTGATCGTCACCCCTTCGTACCTCGTGGACCTTGGCTTCACAAAAGAGGAGTACTATCCAAACCTGGTACCCGATGGTGCAAATATGGGCACGATAGAGATGAGCATGCGTGTTAAAGAGACCGTGAATTTCAGCGACAAGGTCATTGCGGTATTTGCATTGTTCTATGAATCGGCCATCGATGCACGCGATTATTCGTTTGAACGCACCGACCTCCTTACCCTCGATGAAAAAATGAATCGCGTGGAGCGTGTGGAAGGCCTCTGCGAAAAAACACACTACCCAAACTTGTGCGATGAAGAATCGTATCGGCAGGTCGGTCCGGGCCTGTTTGAAATCAGGAAAGTGGGCGCCTCCAAGATCGAACCGTATCATGTGATGGAGCATCATCTTTATTACCGCCTGCACGATGATGGTAAGGTTAAATTCCTCGAGACGAACAGGGTCTTTGCATTTACGAAGTTTGTGAAGATGAATAATTCCTACTTCAATACCTGTGCATACACTGGTGTTGACTTTGCACCCGATTCACGCCAAAAAGCCTACAATACGCTCATCTATCGCGAGCTATCGTCTGCTGACCTTGATCTCATGCGAAATGAAATCTTTGCCGAATACGGATACAAGTTCACGTCTGAGAAGTGGAAGAAATATTTTAGTTCAAAGAGCTGGTATAAGCCAGAACATGACAACGTAGACAACAAGCTCACCGACATCGACCGGCATAATATTGAACTCATCCTTCAGTACCAGAAAACACTAAAAACGAAAGAGATTAGACCAGATTCTATATTGCATGCTGTGGCTGGGTAAACGAGCTTTATTTTGGTGTAGCGGGATTATCGTGGCACTGATAGCGTGCCTGATATTCATCCATAATTTTAAATTCCTTCTTGGCGCGCGTACTGGTTTTCTGCTGACCAAGTCCGAAGCTGTTCTGCAAAGCATTTTATTTCTTCCCGCCTTTTACGCGCACATCGCTACCGGCAGTATAGTCCTGCTGATCGGCTTGTTTCAGTTTCGATCTGACCGGAAGTCCATTTGGCACCGCAGGCTGGGAACTGTTTACATCGCAACCATTCTCCTTGCCACTGCTCCGGCTGGATTTATAATGGGATGGTTTGCCAACGGAGGAATGATCCCACGTGTGAGCTTTATGGTGCTCGCGGTGTTGTGGTGGTACTTTACGTTTGTAGCGTGGCGAAAAATCCTAGTACGTGACATTGTTGCACACCAGGCATACATGTATCGGAGTTACGCGCTCACCCTCTCGGCCGTAACCTTACGACTCTATATATTCGGTGCTGCGCTGTTTTTTGATTTACGCGGAGAGGAAGTTTATGTCTGGGTGTCGGTGTTGTCGTGGGTGCCCAACCTGGTTGTTGCCGAGTGGGTGAAGCGAGGAGTGGACATGAAGAGGTTGGCGTTGACGAAATAGGAAGATCCAAAAACAAAAAAAACCAAATACCAAAATCCAAAAACGAAGATCCAAGTACCAAGTGGTGAACGGAGAGTATAGGGATGACTGTTGGGAGTTGGATATTTTGAGGTTTGGAATATTTGGACCTTATCTCCGCTACGGCTTTCTCATGCGCCACGTTCCTTTCATGGCCATGAGTTCACGAAGGTGACCGTTTATTTTCCTGAAGGTTCGATTGGTATACCATGTTCCAGCGAATTGATCGTCTTTGAATTCGCCAGCGAAAACAATTTCCGGGTGAAGGTCATCGTATGTTGTAACTCCACCGGAAGGATTTTGCACGATGAGCATAGGGAACTGCTTAATGATGTAGATTCCGTTTCGGTCGAAGGAACCAGTAATCTTTGCATGAAGGGCGACCTTCGAGATAACCGGATCGTCCTGGCAAACGCCTTCGAAGAGGCCACGCTCGAGTGAGATGTATTTCCCTTCGCCCACCGTAGTGATCTTCATGACAAATGGAACGGGTGTTTCCTTCCCAGTCTCAAACATAAAATGGTGAACGATGTATTCCCCTGTCCAGACGCCATTGATATCCATGTCGTAACTGCTGTTTTTTGCATTTAAGATAAGGAAATAGGGGCGAGCAAGAAAAAGGGCCAGTAGTGATGTTTTTGAATTTCAGAGTTGGGTGTTGCATACTTCCGCCACGGCCGTGGGAACATTCCCGAATCAACAAGCAAGGTCAATCCACGTCAGCAGGGAAGAGCTGGAAGTAAAGCCAGTCTGCTGTGGCGACAGCCAGTGCCACGAAAATACTGAAGTGAGTGAAGGCAGTCACGCGGATCTCTTTCATGTCGCCACCCGCGAGCACGTATTTTAAAAAAATAATAGTGTCGAAACGTCCGGCCGATAAGGCTGCCGCAATCAAATTATATACAATCAATAGAATAACCATCATGCCAAGATATTGCTTTACCTTGCTCTCCGTCTTGGATGCGACCCAATTCATCAGGAGAGGTGCAGAGACTGAACCCGCCACAACATAAAAAAGATAGAGATACAATGCAGCGCCCGCAATTTCAATTCGCGGTGGCGCAATGTACTGCAGCAGCACTGCATACATGATCAATAAAGCGCCAAAGTAAACGATGAGAAATCTGCGCGTATTCATACGCCAAAGTATACGAATTTCTCCCAATGTTTCCTTGTTTAAGCCTCGGTCTGTCTTCTTACCGTTGTCGTTTTGCTTTCGTCTATGTGCGTCTTGTCCTTGACTTCCACCGTTGTTTACATCAATTGGAGCCAGGACCGAAAGCGATCTGGCTGTTTACGCCCTTCAGCCGCTTGTAAGGTTTGAGTCAACTCTGCGCATTTCGAACGGCCTTTTCCCGATATGTTTGCAAAAATACCTTATTCACCGATGCAACTACGTTTTTTGACCCTCACGTGCCTGTCGGCAACGCTGTCGCTATGCTCCTTTGCACAATCGAATCTTGAAATCGGACAATTTGTTAAGCAAACCGTGCGGGAAAGCTGGGCCGATGTTGAGCCACTCGGGCAGGACGACCAGGGTGTTTACTACCTGATGATTCCGTACTCGGAAGTGATTGCAGGACCTGTTGCCGGTGACAGGAGCTTTTATTTTGCCCACATCAACGAAAAAGCTGAACTGGTGCAAAAGAAGGAGATTGTGTTTACCATCGATGGACGGGATTCTGATTTCGAATTTGCGCAGGAGGTAAATGGTAAGATCATGGTGTTCACATCGGTTGAAGAAAAGAAAGCTCGCACGGTGACGTTCTTCGCCCATGAGCTGGATCGCAAGAACCTTTCGTTGTCCGCCCCAAAGAAAGTTGTTCAGCTTTCTTTTGAGAAACTGAAGCGCGACTACGAGCGCGCCATCTTCAAGTCAGAGTTGTCGCGGGATAAAACGAAAATGCTGATTTCGTACAGCCTCATCAACGACAAAAACGAGATGCTTACATTCGGCTATGTTGTGCTTGATGGAGGCCTGAAACAAATCGCTGCATGGGATGGAAGCCTCGATATGTCTGACGGCATCTACTTGTTCGATCAGTTCCGCATCAGCGACAAAGGCGAAGTTTTTTTGTTAACGCGATTCTTCGATCAGAAAAAAGATTATACCAAAGGTACGAAGTTGAAGAAATCAAATTTTATCAGCTCCACGCGCTCGATGGAATATAAGGCAAACTATGATCATCGCGTGGTAAAGTTTGACAATAACGGCAGCACGAAAATTATTCCGCTGCCTGCATCAAAGACATTCTACAATGCCCTCGACATGGCAATCGCGCCTGACGGCAATGTTATTCTGCTCGGCTTCACATCAGACAATGAAGACAATATTCCTAACGGTGTCGTGTGTGTGAAAGTAAACCCGAAGACAGGTGCAGTAACCGAGACCGGATCAAAAGACCTGGGCAATGAGTTCGAAATGCCGAGCGATATCACCATCAAGAACAACGGGCTTACGGCTGGCAAAGACCAATACCTGAGTTTCCGTTTTATCCTGAGCGACATCCGCTACAACAAGGCTGGCGGCTACACCCTGATTGGCGAACGCAATGTTACACAGACAAAACGAAACGGTCAGGTGTTTTATACCGTGAACCATCTCGATGACCTTGCGGTGGTGGAAGTCTCCGCGGCTGGTGCAGTGACGAAAGTTCACAAGGTGAATAAAAGCCAGCAGGCTGTGGATATGGAGATATTCAATGCTTCCTACTTTTACACGGAGCACGGTGGCAACAAATACATTGCCTTTGCCAACTTAGGCAAACCGAACCTGCATGAAAACGTGCTCGTAAAAATTTCTGCCGATGGCAAACAAACGCGCGAAGTAATGTACACAACAAAGGATGCGGAAGTTACTATTCGCCCGAAGGATTGTATTTTGTTTAAAGGCAAGAAGCTGATCATGTATGCGAACAAGAATAATCGTTATGTTCGCTGGATCGGAAAAACGCTTTAGCCCAGCTGATTCAATACGAAGATCCAAATTCCGAGAAGGTTGAGATTTTGGTTTTTGGTATTTGGATCTTGGAACCGCCCACTAAACGTTGCCTTCTCATACCGGGCGGATGTTCTGGCCTTCTAATCGCAAACTATGCCGGAACTTTTCTTCGCTTATTCACCTTCGGCTGTGGCTTTGTCGTTTTCTGCCACGAAGTAAGTTTGCCGATGGTGAGGCCCTGGACAATAATCGAGAACACCACTACGTAGTAAGTGATGGCCAGGAAGAGGCTTTGATTGAGGGCTTCATCGATCGTCAACGCGAGCGCAACGGAAACGCCACCGCGCAGGCCGCCCCATACAAGTATAGTTATTGTCTTTCGATCGAAGGTTCCGATGGCCGGGATCAAACGGATCGGTAGCCAGATCGAGAAGAATCGCGCGAGCAGAACGATGGCGATTGCAAGACTTCCGATTTGCCAGTATTGCGTAAGATCAGGGATCAGCAGCAATTCGAATCCGATGATCAGGAACAGGATTCCATTGAGGATTTCGTCAATCAGCTCCCAGAATTTATCAAGGTAGTCTTTGTCCGAAGCGGACATGGCGGTTGCTTTTCCGTAATTCCCGATGACGAGTCCTGCGGCCACCATGGTAAGTGGTCCGGAGATGTGCAGGTAGCGGGTGATCAGGTATCCACCCATCACGATTGCCAGCGTGATCATCACCGTGACGTTGTAATCATTGATACGCTTTATTCCCTGGGATCCGATATATCCAAGCACAACTCCGATCACTAATCCTCCGACAGCCTCCTGCAGGAAGAGCCCGGAAATGTGCGCGAACGTGATATCAATTTCGCTGCCACGCGCCAATTGCATCAGCACGGTAAAAAGTACGACAGCGACACCATCGTTGAAAAGCGATTCGCCCGCCACCTTAACCTCAAGCGATTTGCGGATGCCAGCTTTTTTCAGGATGGCGATAACAGCAATCGGATCGGTTGGCGAAATCAGTGCACCGAACGCAAGGCATTGGATGAATCGGATCGGCATATTGAGTGCTGAAAACGCTGCGTACATCAGCGCACCCACGACTGCTGTTGAAATGATGACGCCTATCGTAGAAAAGATGATGACGGGGATGCGTTGCTTGCGCAGGTCATGCAGGCTGATATGGATTGCGCCTGCAAACAGGAGGAAGTTAAGCATGGCGCCCATGAGCACCTGTGAAAAGTCGACACTTCGAATGATGTTGGAAAACTGAAGCTGAAGTTCAGGCTGCGATTTTCCCAGGCCCACCAGGCTGATCGATGCAAGCATGGCAATGATCATGATTCCGATTGTGGATGGCAACTTGATGAAGCGCACATTCAAATACGAGAAGAAAGCCGTGAGAACAATCAGAATGGAGAAGGTATAGTAAAGATCCATCGTTCGCAGTTTGTGGGACCTTGAAGGTAGGAAAATTCGATGGAAGTCGATCTATTCGCTGATCGGTATTTAAGTCGCTTAAACGATTTGAGGGACCCGGGCAGGAAGGTGCCGGGTTATTTTCCGTTCAGGCCATATGTTTGGTCAATCGTCTTGACAATCGTTTCAATTCGCGAAATGCACGAGTCGTAGCGCTGGATGACCTGATCAGGGAAGCCGCGCAATGTCCCCGAGATTATTTTTGCCTGACTTGCTTTCATGGCTTCAGAAAGTATGAGAATTTTTTTCTCTTCATCGATTCGCGCATTTTGTTCGATGAAAACAATCAGCCTGTCTTTCTGCGTGTTGTAAAGCTGCGTTGTATTAAGCAAGGACGGTATTGACTCGGTGTAAAGATCGAGAATATCGTTCTGCAATTTTTTGTCTTCAATGTTGCCAATCTTTCCGGATGACTTGAAGCCCTCAAATCGTCCATTGTTCTGGACGAGTTCGACTTTGTTGAAAATAGCGTTGGTGTATTTGGCCAGGCTTTCCTTTGTGCCAGGTGCTTCAGCATCCATGCTGCGGAAAAAATCAAATGCAGCTCGCTGGTACTGGTATCCTGAGCGGTCGGACTTCATTTCGGCCAGGTCGTTCGCCAGGTCGCCCTTCAGGCCGATGAGGAATTCTTTAACATCTTGTTGCTGATGGCGATGTTCACTGATTCCGTGTAGCCAAATGGTTATGCTCACTGCGAAAATGATAATGAAAATCTCCACAAAGAATTCGATGACTTTCTCAACGAATGGGCTATCGCTTCTGAATACCTTGTATGCTTTTTTGGTGTGCTTGATTACTTCTAGTTCCGCCATTGATGTGTGGGATTTCTAACTACAGAACCATAAAAGTAATAATTTTATTGGTGCAGCGGTTCGCGTCAACACTTTTTAGTCTCCGCACCCACCGCATCCGCTGCTGCATCCGCCATCACCAGAACATCCGCTGTCGGCCGAGTCTGACCCGGAAGGGTAGGCGCTGTCGAAATCGTTGGTGTAGGAACTGGGCGCTGAGCATCCACCGCTGCACCCCGAGGCGCTGTTGTGTCCCGGGACGTTTTTCAGGAAGGCTTCTTCAACCTCTGTCAGCAGCTTGATGCTTAGCCCGGTGAGCAGGAAAATGTTACCGCCAATTTTTCGCAGTTCGTCCAGTGCGGCCTGGCGATCCGATTCAAGGAGGGTTGAAATCTTTTCTTCCATTGCCCTGATTTCGTCTTCAAGCTGCAGGCGCTTTTTAAACCCTTGGTCAGAATAATTGAATGTTCCGGTGAGTCGCAAAAGCCAGGTGTCAGCGAACGCGCCCGCCAGCGCAGGAGTGGATCGCACCGTTTGCCTCATTTTCTTTTCAGACCCGGAGTTTTCGAAGGCCACCTTCACGCAATTCTTGAACGTCATCTGTAGGTCCCGGCTTTGCCGGAAGTCATGCAAATACGTCAACTCATGTTTGAGTGCTGCATAGTTTCCGAAATTTTCTCCCGCAGAAACGTATTGATATGCTTTTACCGGGTCGCGACTGTTGGGTTGGCGTTCAACCGTGCTGACCATGAGCACTTTCTTCAACAAAAGATCCATCAATGTAAGTTTCAGCATGACGTATTGTGGCGTGCTGTCGCCATTTCTGAGCAGCAGACTTTCTGCTGGTGTCAGCGTTTGTAATAATTGTTTCATAATATTGTTCTTAATGTTCGGATGATCCCGAGATTTATCTTGTGCGGGGATTGGCGGAGGTGGTCACGAGGCCAGAGATCGGAAGGAGGTTCGCACTGGAACGTAATGCGATAGTGCTGCAGCGTTTGAGCGTAAGCATTTTGAAATTTTTCCTTTTCTTCAGGCCCGCCACGCGTTGGCCCATGATGCACTTCACGTTTCAGGACTCCTGCGAAGAAGTCATTCCAATACGACCTGGTATAGAGCAGGTGCAAATGCCACACTTTGTCTACTTCGTCTGATGGCGTTCGTGGTTGATGCGTGGTGCAGATCAGGAATATGAATTTTTTATATTCGTCAATGGCACGAAGTGCAAACCCTTTAGTCCACTGGTTTTCTTTTGCAAGCCGGTCGCTAAAGGTGTAAACCGCTTCATCGTCATCCAGCTCAAATTCGCAGATCTCATCCCAGAGTTTTTGTTCTTTATAGTTCATATTTGTTGGTATATAGTTCTTCCATGCAGTATTATTTAATACTGGTTTTTTAGTTGGGAGAAAAAGGAGAGAAGAAGGAAAAGAAGAGGAAAAGAAGAGGAAAAGATGTCAGCGCTTAAGGCTGATTGCGGTGTTATTTGACTTTTGGTGTCATCTATAGTTATAAACGAGTTTGAAGAAGCCGGGTTGGCATTTGATGTTATGGTTATGTTAAGAAAACACGTTCGCGTTTCACGGCCTCTCAAAATGTTTCACGCGATGTGAGTCCTTAATAACATCCGGAATCCTGCAAAAAAACCAGCCCGTTTATGGAATCCGGATGACTGGTGCATCTTCTTCTTAAATTGCCGTTATGAACCGAGACCTTACCCTTTCCATTCCAAATCGTTGTACCCAGAACTGGAATTCATTCACCCAAGTTGAAGGCGGGGGATTTTGCAGCTCATGCAGCAAAGTCGTTGTGGACTTCACCGGGATGACCGACAAACAGATTATTGACTACTTCAAAAATGTTACCGGTGAAACATGTGGGCGATTTCAGCCGCACCAGTTAAAAACATTCACGGTCCACGAGTCTCCGCGCGTTCGTCCCGGATGGATGCTGCTCAAGGCTGGATTCATAAGCCTTTCGCTATTGGCCATCGCAAGGCCCTCCAGCGCTCAACTACCAAAAGCAAAACAAAAAACTGAGATGCCTTCTTCGTATCGCATTACCCAGGATTCTATCACGTTCCGAGGTGTTGTTACCAGCTCTGATGATGGAAGCCCGCTGCCTGGTGTTAATGTCGTTCTTAAAGGAAGCGTGATCGGCACGGTGACGGATGCCGAGGGGCGCTTTGAGTTTCCGAAATCCTTAAGAAAAGATGACGTGCTGATTTTCTCATTTATTGGCCTTACCACCAAGGAGTATAAGGTTGACGGAAAAAAGGATGCAGGTCTTGAAGTGCCGATGCAGTTATGTATGGATATGGACGTGATGGGGGGAGTGCAGGTCGAAGGGATTTATGTTGAAGAGAGGCGCGGTTTCTGGTCACGGTTGAAAGCGTTCTTTGGGGCATGAGAAACGGTTTTTTAATTCTCCTGCTTTTTTGCTCCTCCTTCAATCTCTTCGCGCAGAGGACAAATATTCGTGAAGAAGATTTTTCCGCGAGCGACAGTGTGGCTGCGAAATACAAAGGCCATTCGCTCCACAACCTTCCGGCACTGGCCGAGAAACTTACCCGCGATCTTCCTACCGATGTTCACAAGTTCCGGGCGATCTACAAATGGGTTTGCGAAAACATTGAAAACGATTATCAGCTTTTTATTGACAACCAGCGCAACCGGGAAAAACTTAACGATCCTGCAGAACTGAAGGAATGGAATGCGAAAGTCCAAACGCGCATGTTTGACAACTTGCTGAAGAAACGCAAAACGGTTTGTACAGGCTATGCCTACCTGATCAAAGAGTTAAGTCATTTTGCTGGGATCACCGCGGAGATCGTTGATGGTTACGGCCGGACCATCGCGTCAAACATCGGGGGCAAAGGGATCGCCAATCATTCGTGGACTGCCGTGCAGCTGGAGGGAAGGTGGTATTTGTGTGATGCCACGTGGGCGAGCGGTGCGATTGACTTTACACACAAAATCTTCGTGAAGCGATACGATGACGCTTACTTTCTTTCCGATCCTGAGTTTTTCATCCGGAATCATTATCCCCTTGATCTTCGGTGGACGTTGCTTGATCAAAATCCGACACTGGAAGATTTTCTGAATCGTCCAATTGTTTACAGTCCAGCCTACAGACATCAAATCCTCCCGGTGAGCCCGGATCGATTTCAGGTTGAATCGCAAGAAAGAAAAGTGGTGATAAAGATTATCACAAAACGGAATGAGCATCCTTCGATCACGTTTATGCTTAACAGCGGGTCACCACAATCAGCAGTTGTTGTTGAAGAATCGCCAGGCAATTACAGGGTCGAGTGCTCATTTTCGCGCCAGCCTGGCGGTCCACTCCACGTGATGGTGAATGGGGATGTGGTTTTTACCTATAGGCTTATGCGTAAACAATCAGCAAACAACTAGAGTTGCCAGGGTTTCAAGCGAATACCTTCTGCGGGTGGAGATACATAGCAGTGTAATCACTTAAGGTTTTAAGTCGCATGTTCAGACGAGTTGAATACGTACGTCAGGTTGTAACAATAGCCCCGACCGCGCGATCAAAGTTCTTGGCTTTCAAATCGTTCTTGTGAATTCCTACATGAAGCCAGCTATCAGGATAGCCTACATAGTCGAGCGTATACGTCATTAGCGTAACCCACTCCCCGAGGATCTTTTCAACGTTCGCTTTCAATTCTGCGCCAGTTGCTCCGTCATTTACCCGATCCCAATCCACCCGGCCTTCTGTGTCTGTGATGCCGAGGTGCTTGCAACTCCATTCATAAACGGCATTTGCATCTGGTATCGTTCCTACGCCATATAGGCCTTCCTCGCCCATAATTTCCGGTATCGTACCAAATTTAAGATCGATAAGCTGATCTTTTTCTTCGTCTGATAATTCCATATCAGCAAATACGTGCGAATTGAAATCCGGTATGGTAAATGAAGGCGCTGGAGTTAGTTTTTCTTCCGGGAAGTCGGCAATCGAGACATCCGGGAGTGCTTGGAGTTTTGAATTCAAGTCAGGGGCGTAAAGCACCTTAATTTGTCCCATCCCGTCCGGGAACTGATCACGCTCTTCGGGCATGTCAACAAAAAAATAAAGCATACCACTTGAAGGAAAATCGTTCAGTGCCTTAAGATCGTTGCAGTTGATTTGAACAATGAATTTTAGATGTCGGCCTTCGAACAGGGGTGGGTTCATTCCTCCCGGGAGGTGAGGCAGACCTCCCGCTTTCGAATCGCCCCAGGCTACAATCCCATCAGGCACTTGCTGAAAACGCATGCAGCGGGTTAGATTATCAACAGCAATTTTCGCAGCCGCCTTCGCTAGACGTTTTTTTATCTGGCTGATGATCTTTTCTTCCGGACTTTTATTAAATCCAAACATAGGTAGAGGGTTTATTAAACAAATAACAGAATTTTTAGGAACGAGATCAACTGGCTTAGCTCTATCAACTAGTTAAACTTTTTAGTCATTGCCGCATAGCCATTTGTTACCAGGAGCTTTTTTTCTTCTGGTTTTAGTTTCTTGATTTTTGGTCCGATCGTTCCCGAACTAATGGACACGGTTCGCTGCCAATCTGCGGGTGTAAGTGAATTACGGTTCAGGTTTTCGATAACGTAGTTGTAAAACGCCCCCATATAATTACGGAACCTCGAAATGGGAATTGGCGCCAGTCCCAGGCCAAGCGAGTCGTACCGGATCTGTTCGGGGGAGTCGATACGAAGCCCGAGCGTCTTTGGATTAGCAACGCGGGTAGTTTCCCCGTTGTGGATGCCCGTGCTGTCGAATATCGTGATCGGGAAATTACCTGTAAAGCCTCCGTCAACCACCAGGTGGTGATGATTAGAGCGCGGTGGTTTAGACAGAACGTTACCGAGCGAGTCGATAATAATCGCTTCAAAATATAAAGGAATGGACATGCTGATGCGCACCGCGTCTTTTACTTTCATGGTCGGATACCTTTCGTGTGAAAACACAAGGAGCCGCTGGTGGTTAAGGCTTGATCCGGTGACGTAAAGATCTTTGAAACCTTTTTGATGAAGTTCGCGAAACGTAATATCTGCGTTGCCGGTTTTCAGTTCGATGACCTTTTCCAGCCATTTTGTAAATGCTTTGCCGCGATACCACCCATAGTGTTTGTTGAGGCGCGCGATTCCTCCAATAAAGAAAAATCGGCCATCGTTGAATTTCTGAAGCTTTGTATTGTAAATGAGGTCTTCTATTTCTTTTGCACTGTAGCCTAATGAGACCGTGAGGGCC
>DASWTP010000104.1:0-34674 GCA_036402075.1 Chryseosolibacter sp.
TTTTTTCCGACTCCAGGCCCGGGCAGCCATCAGCACCAGCTTTTCCTCGTCACCGATCGTTTCCTTCACAAACATCGATCCCTGGTTGGCTTTCATGTACTTCACAATCTCTTCAATAACCTTGTCGCAAAGCCCCTCGAGGTTATCAGCGTTCTGACGAAGAATTTCTCCAATCTTCGCAAGGCCCAAGGCTGTGAATTTTTCTCTTTCTTCGCGTTCGTTGGCACGAATCAGACTTTCACGCATGTTGAGCAGGGATTGCCCGAGTGTATCTGCATGCGTTGAGCCGTATTCTGCAACCAGGTTTCCCTGGCTGATGTTGTCTGCAAACGAAATGTTTACATCCATCATCTTAAGCTGATTCCGGCTTTCGATTGCCGCAATTGCAGACTCTCTTGTTTGCTCATGCTGTAACACCGCCCACCACATACAAAGACCCGCATAAAACACAACCGAGAAAATATGGATCAGGAAATGAGTGATCGAAACGTCTGTGCTATCGGCAAAGTAAGTTTGGACAATACCGTTGTCACGAAAAAGAAAGATGAAGCTTAGCGTTATCAGCGCGTACACTGTAGCCGGGATGACAACTTTCCAGTCCTCGTAGAACAACAATACCGTCAGCGCGATAAAGAAGGTGAACTTCATCTCATACATGCCGTGCATCTGCAGGAGGAACTGGAGGCCGAAATTCCAGTAGAGAAAGCTGGTAATCAGGCGCAAGGCAAACGAGCCAGGATAAAAATATCGCATGACAAGGAAAACGGCCAGCGAAAGCCCGCCCATAAAAATGCCGAGCGCGAATGTTTGATAGAAAAAGGACAGCAGGATGCCGAGTATAAAGAATCCAATCATGAAGCCCGTGTTGATCCGGTCGGCTTTTTCATGGATCCTGGAAATAAACGGTTTGAGTTGTTCGTCAGCGACAACCATGGCAGTCTGGTTTAGGGAACTCATGTGGGGTAGATTAAAGCAATTAAAAGTACGAAATCTACCAAAGAAAAAAACCGGCTTTGGAACCGGTTTTCAATTTTTTCTATGCGAGCGCTTCAACGCCATACACTTCATCGGGCATCATACGCTTAAAGAGATTTTCAATCCCTGCCTTCAGTGTGATCATAGAAGACGGGCAGCCGCTGCATGATCCCTGGAGTCGAACTTTTACTATACCATTCATGAAGGAATGATAGGTAATTGCACCACCATCCTGCTCCACTGCCGGACGAATATATTCATCCAGGATCGTCTTGATTTTCTTAATAGTCTCGGTCTCCTCTTCAGCGGGAGCCATGTCAGGTTCGCTGACTTCAATAATATACCGACCCGACTCAAGGAAACTTTTAATATGATCTTTCAGCTTACTCTGGATCTCCAGCCATTCCACGTCACCTTTCTTTGTAACGGTAATAAAGTTGCTCATGTAAAAAACACGATCCACGAAGGGATAACTGAACAGCTCTTTTGCAAGAGGCGCGTTTTCGGCACTTTCAGCATCCGGAAAATCGAAGCTCATGCCCTCCGGAATAAGCATTTCATTTACCACAAACTTCAGTGAATTTGGGTTGGGATTCGATTCCAGGTAGATATGGATATTTTTGGCGGCCTGAAGCATGATTTTTCAAGGTTTATAAAGGAACAAAATTACAGAATTTAAGTTCAAAAAACCGGTCTGGCAAGGGAAGAAAGGTCGCTTAGCTGTCAGACCCTGCTTCAAAGGCACCTTCCCACTTGCTGATGACCGCGGTGGCCACACTGTTTCCAACTACGTTTGTCGCGCTTCGGCCCATGTCAAGAAGAGGATCAATACCGAGGAGTAGCGCGAGGCCAGCCTCCGGAATATTAAATGACACCAATGTTCCGGCAATTACGACCAGGGACGCCCGTGGAACACCCGCGATACCTTTGCTGGTCACCATTAAGACCAGGAGCATGCTTAACTGGGTGCCAATCGCGAGGTCAATTCCATACGACTGCGCGATGAACAACGATGCAAATGTCATATACATCATGCTTCCGTCAAGATTGAAGGAATAGCCAAGCGGAAGAACAAAACTCACGATGCGATCTTTACAGCCGAAGCGTTGCAGCTCTTCCATGGTCTTTGGAAATGCAGCCTCACTACTTGATGTGCTGAATGCCAGAAGGGTGGGCTCTTTGATGCGTTGAATTAATCGGATAACCCGCTTTCCGATCACCAGCAGTCCGGCAAGAATAAGTAGCAACCACAAAAGCGCCAGTGAGAAGTAGAATTCGCCAATGAACAATGAATACGTTTTTAGAATTGAGAGGCCTTGCTTGGCGATGATTGCCGTCATGGCACCAAAAACCGCCAGCGGGGCAAAGTTCATTACATAGGTAGTCACTTTGAGGATAACGTGGGCGGCAGCGTCAAAAGCTTTCACAATGATTTCGCCTGGTTTGCCGATGGCCGCAGTGGCGACACCAAAAAAGATCGCAAACACAACGATCTGAAGAATTTCATTTTTTGCCATTGCATCGATAACACTGGCAGGGAACATGTGGTAAAGAAATTCTTTCAATGACAGGCCGGCACCTTTCGTTATCCCCGTGGCAGCTTCGGCTTCCGGCAAAGGAAGTTTCATGGCGATGCCGGGTTCAAAAAGGTTTACCATGAGCAGTCCAAGCAACAAACTCATGAACGATGCCCCGAGAAACCACAACAGCGTTTTGCCTCCAATCCGGCCAACCGAATTGATGTCGCCAAGTTTAGCAACACCAACCACAAGCGTTGTGAGGACCAGTGGTGCAACGATCATTTTGATAAGACGCAGGAAGATATCTGCGATGAGGGAGAAGGGTTCCACTTTTTTATCGCGAGAAACAAGCAGTGCGTTCCGCTCTTTTGAGAGTGCAGACTTTTTAGCTTCAAGGGGAGGAAGGGCAACGGTGTCAGTTGTGGTTGCAATCGAATGGTTCAACTTTTCAATTTGCCCGTCCAGACTGATGAGCGTTTCATTGTCAGTGTCGAGGTAATTTTTGTTCAGGATGTAACCAAGTAAGATACCAGCAAATAGCGCGATGATGATATACAGCGTGAGTTTGCTTTTCTTCGGGGTTTGTGCGATTTCCATTCGGTTTAGGATTTAAGAAGCCAGTTGAGCCATTTTACCCGGCATTGGCTCCAAAAACATCGCGCAATATAGCCATCTTAATTTACCTTTCAACGAAGATGTTTTTCCCAATAAAAAAGGCATTAAACCACTCCGTTTAACGCCTTTTTCGATTCAATTCGAAATCGTTATGCTGATTGCCTTTTGCTGGTTGCAAGTACGATGATACCCGCAACAAGTAAGATGGCACCCGTTACTGGCGACCAGTATACCGGTGTTTTTTCAGTTTTATTGATTTCGATTGGGCCGACATCTGCGACTTCTTTCTTTGTAACAAGATTAAAGCCGGTGAAAACTGTCATGATTGCTCCAATGACAATTAGTAAAATGGCTACCGTTCTCATAAAATAGTTTGTTTGAACCTACCGGATGACCGGTAAAATCTATGCCGGTAGGGGTGGGGAAGCGGTTCTACATTGAGTTAAATTCCAATAATCAATAGCCAAATTCCGAACGGAGCGCATCCCATCTCGAATCCTTGTACCAAGGGCTCATATTGATCGCAAAGACGCGCTCATCGCCCCTTGACGTGAACCATTTGGAATTTCGTTTTGGTATTTTGGATTTTGGTTATTTGGTTCTTCACACTTTTGCGGCTCTCGCCCGGAGCAGAAAATCCGCCATAACGAGTGCTGCCATAGACTCAACAATTGGCACCGCGCGTGGAACGACACATGGATCGTGTCTGCCTTTGCCGGAGACGGTCACTGGGTTTCCCGTCTTGTCTACGCTGGCCTGGTCCTGCATGATAGTGGCAACAGGTTTAAATGCTACGTTGAAATAAATATCTTCACCATTCGAGATTCCGCCTTGCACACCGCCCGACAAGTTTGTTTTCGTGCGAATGCGATCTCCGTCTTTGTAAAACTCGTCATTGTGCTGTGAACCCTTCAGCTCAACGCCCGCAAACCCACTGCCATACTCAAAGCCTTTCACGGCATTAATACTGAGCATGGCTTTGCCGAGCTCTGCGTGAAGCTTGTCGAACACAGGTTCTCCAAGTCCCACTGGTGAATTCTTAATGATCCCAGTCACCACGCCACCAATCGTATCGCGGTCGAGTCGGATCTGATCGATGAATGAAATCATTTTTTCAGCCGTGGCTGCGTCCGGGCATCGAACAATGTTGTCTTCTGTCTTAGAAAGGTCGAGCTCACTATAGTGCGGAGCCTGTATGTCGCCAACTTTTGAAACGTAAGCGAAGATCTCAACTCCTGCCCTCTTCAAAAGCAATTTAGCGATCGCCCCGGCAGCGACTCGTGCCGCTGTCTCTCGCGCGGAGCTTCGTCCGCCACCGCGGTAATCGCGGTTACCATATTTTGCTTCATACGTATAGTCAGCGTGCGATGGCCGAAACGATTCTGCAATGTGTCCATAGTCTTTGCTTCGCTGATCCTGGTTTTCAATCACGATTGCGATCGGTGTTCCCGTTGACTTCCCTTCGAACACACCGCTCAACACTTTAAACGTGTCGTCCTCTTTGCGTTGGGTTGTGATTTTTGATTGGCCAGGTTTTCTTCGCGTTAGTTCTTTTTGAATGAATTCTTCATCTATGGGTAGACCAGCGGGGCATCCGTCAATGATAACGCCAATGGCGGGACCATGTGATTCACCAAAAGTTGAGATTCTAAAAAGTGTGCCGTATGAATTGCTCATGAGGGCTTGAAGATAGCAGGAAAATTACAGATCCCGAATGACGGCAAAGTCAAATATCAGGAACGCGCAGAGCCAGACTTTGTGGTAAACAGGCTACGCTGGCTGCTTTCTAGCCAGAAGGTATAATGACGCACCAAATACAACGATTGCAAAGACAACGAGGGCTGTTTTTATCCAGTCGTTATCCTGACGGATTTGGATCTCATTATCTGCAGAAGAAATCTTATCGTAGAAAGCCCCCGCATCATTTGATTCAATCGCTTCGTTTTTCTTGCTCTCTCCTGTCACATAAACAGTGAGCTTCGATGCAAGCGTGTCGTAGCGGTTCTTATTGGTGTTGAAGAAAACCCACTGGAAGTAATTTTTCAGTTCGTATTGACCGGGCTCTTTTGGGATAAGAAAGTAATTAAACGACTTGGTTCCGGAAACCCTGCCTCCATCGCGGTTGATATCCTGGCGAACATTGGGCTCGTAAAACTCAAACGTGTCGTCTTTCTTTACTATTGGTTTTTCAATAGCCGAAATGTTGCCTTCGCCAAAAACATTAAAAACGTAGCTTGTGCTTTTGCCCGTCTCGATATCGGTGCTTGGCATGTGTTCATACAGCTGGTAGTTTCCAACCGCTACCATGTCTTTCAGCGGGTGTGGTGGAAGTTCCTTTACCTTCACGGTTTTGGGTTGCGAATAAAACGTCTTGAAATCTTCTTTTCGGTTCTGTCCGAAGAACGAAGGATTCTTGGCGACTTTGTATTTGATCATTTCCAGGCCAACCTTCGGGAAAACGATATCCTCGGCATTCAATGGATAATAGGTCGCCTGATAAATTTTGTATTGCGTATAGCCGCGGCCATTGATCTGAACATTTTCGCCTTCAATGTTTTCGATGTTGAAATTCTCTTCCCAGCAATTGTTTGGTTTGATCTTTTTCAGGATGTCCGACAATTGTTTTCCCAGCTCATAGAACTGAAGTGGCGCACGATTGTCTTCAGACACATAAAATGAGAGGGTGGCATTGAAGCCTTCGCCCGCATACACTTCGTTTTTACTTGTTGACAACGCCAGGAAGGCATCATCTTTCACGTCCACAAATTCGGTTTCGTTTCTTCCGAAGAAATCATCAGCGGGAGACCTGTCGAACAAACTCTTGAACGGATCGCGCGACTGCTGCACGGGTGACCCGACCTTTACTTTTTTGCCCGCTACTTTAATTGGTTTGTCGTTGACCTTCATGGTAAACGCGGGCACCGTTACAGTTCCTTGCTTAAGCGGCAGGTAGGTCATGATCACACTCTGCGATGACGAGACTTGTCCGTTGACAATATTGGTTGTTGATTGTGTTGACGTGCCGCGTTTCCGGAATCCTTCGATGTCCGGGAAATTATCATAACTCTTCAGGCGGTCGTTTTGAACAGTGACGGATATCGTCCATGCCTGATTTTCGCCAATCTCATCCGGGCCGAGAACGATTTGAACACCTTGCGCGCGAACCGACAGTATGGAGATCATTATCCCAAAAAGCAGGATGGATTTTTTAAACAGCAGTGTCATTTGAATCATGTTGCAACAAATACTCCCCTAAGTAACAACCGATTTCGGGGAATAAAAATTGCTGAAATTTGGGAGAATTACATGGAATAGCCAACGACAGATTTTGCTACGGGTTGCCAAAAATTATTAGCGGTAATTTGTTCTTTGTATTTCGGCAATTTTTTAACTTAACGTGCGTTAGCTATTTAATTTTTTAACCCATACTGATATAAAAATGTTGAATTATGTCAAAACTGTGCTCACCAAAGTGAGTTTTGACGCTCTGTTATTTGAAAAAGAGCTCCGCAAGGCTATCAAGATGCTGATAGCAGATGAAATCAGTGAACTTAGGAACTGGTGCTACACCAGGTTTGGATCAGAACACGAAGCGATTCTCAATCGCTGTTTCGTGGCAGCATGACAATTGAAATTGGAAAATTAGAAGGGCTCTGGAGACAGAGCCTTATTTTTTTTGCCAGCGGTCTAAAACTCAGACAATTCATTCGATAATTTCCGATCTTGTTGGTAATGAATCACAACCTGCGCAGACTTTTGCAACGTTTACCGATTGAGGCAATGGCCTGGCTCGCTGGATTATTCTTGTTAGCGATAATTAACCCGCAATCCGAAACACATATCACCATTTGTCCTTTTGCAAACCTCGGTTTTGAATTCTGTCCGGGCTGTGGACTTGGAAGATCAATAGCGTTTTTGTTCCGCGGGGAATTTTTGCAATCTTTTCAATCGCATCCGCTCGGGTTTTTTGCTGTGATTATTTTATCTTACCGAATATTCCAACTCCTCAAACAACACATTAAATCCCATGGCAAGAGTTATCGACCTTTTTCCTGAAGCAACGGGCGAAGAAATGGTTTATCTGCAGAACATCCTCAAGGATATGGATGATGAAAAAGCGAAGCAGTTCATCAACATTTATCGTGCACGAAGAAAGGAGCCGATGTTGATACTGGTTACTGCACTCGTTGGTTTTGTTGCCGTAGCTGGCGTACATCGTTTTATTCTTGGACAGATTGGTATGGGCATCCTGTATCTTTTTACTGCCGGACTTTGCTTAATCGGAACAATCGTTGACCTGGTAAATTATCAGAAACTTGCGTTTGAAGCGAATCAGAAAATCGCTAATGAAGTATTGGTTATGATGCGCGCTTAGCTGCCACCCCTAAGTACAAATTCGATATTTCGTTTAAGACCAGCGTGCCGAGCTCGCTTTAGCGGAGAATGTTTGAATACTTTTTCAAAAATATCTTCTGTTATTTCCTTCCAGTCGCTGGTTTTTAGTTTTTGAAGATCTTCGGATGGAGAAAATCGCTTTTCCGCATGCGGCTTTGCGAAACTATTCCACGGGCAAACATCCTGGCAGATATCGCAGCCGAATATCCAGTTGCCAAACTTACCCTGCACGTTAGCAGGAATTTCCTCCTTCAGTTCAATGGTGAAATAGCTGATGCATTTACTTCCGTCAACGACAAACGGTTCTGGAATCGCCTCTGTCGGACATGCGTCCATGCAAGCTGTGCACGTGCCGCAATAATCTTTTACAGGACCATCGTAGTTCAGTTCAAGATCAACGATGATCTCTGCCAGGAAAAAGAAGCTTCCCATGCTGCGATTCAACAATAAACTGTTTTTTCCGATCCACCCCAGGCCGCTCTTCTGTGCCCACGCCCGCTCCATCACCGGAGCCGAGTCAACAAAGACGCGGCCGTTCACTTCCCCAATGGTCTGATGAATAGAGTCGAACAACAATTTTAATTTATCCTTAACGACAAAATGGTAGTCTTCGCCATAGGCGTACTTTGCGATCTTGAGATCGCTCGTTTTCGCCAGATCTTTTTCCGGATAGTAGTTGTACAGTAAGCTGATCACCGACTTTGCACCCGGCACCAGCAATGTTGGGTCGAGCCGTTTGTCGAAATGATTCTCCAAATACGACATCTTGCCCTGGTAGTTGCGCTTAAGCCATTCCTCCAGGCGAGGGGCTTCTTCTTTTAAGAATTCGGCTTTGGAAATTCCGCAAAACGAAAAACCGAGTTCAAGCGCTTTTGATTTAATGAAATGAGTATGGGATTGCCGGTCGATCAAAGCCCTATCTTTTCACGTTTCGTCCACACTTCATCGATCGGATCACCTTTGCTGCTTAAACCCTTGTGGCGCCAGTTTCCATCCTCAAGAGAAAAATCGAAGGTGAGACTAGCACCCACGCGGCTATTGTCGCGCGAGAAGAATTCAATATTCTCGGTGTACTTTCCGTTTTCGGTCGTATAGGTTCCGCCACCCGTACCGAGAAATTCTTTGGTGTCTGTGTTGTAAGCAATCCACTGGAATCTGGTTCCTGAAAGAATTTTCATTGTTCTCCGAGCTCCCGGTGTAATCGACTGCAGACTGCCTCCCTGCATTCGTCCGGTGATGAGCCACGCACCAGCCAGTTTTCCCGGTGCACCGTTGTCTATTATCGTGAACTCCTTTTTTTTCTGCGTAGATTCTTCCACCATTCCAAGTTTTCCTTTCACTTCCTCGTGGTAGTAGAAACTCACCTTTTGTCCTACGAGTTCCGGTTTGTTCGAGGAGAATTCATAAAGTTTTCTGAAGTGCCCGTTTTGAGTTGACCAGCTTCCTCCAGCGGTGGAAATAAAAGTTTTATTCTTCAGGCTGTACGTAGTCTCCGCAAAATGGCCATTGGTAATGATGAGCGCAATTGTTGTGTCACCACTTTCATATTTCCACGCACCAACTAAATCTGAGAGTTGCGCGTGAGAACCAGTGCCGAAGCCGGCAAGCAGCAAAAAAGTGAAAAGGCCTTTCATGATTGGTAGTTGTTTGACTTCGAATTTACAATTGAAATGTTTAGCTACCAAGGCACCGAAAATCCAAAATAAGAATGTCGCACATCGAAGGAGGCGATCTTCAGTTCGAAATTCGACAGTGAGTGTCCAGTATTCAACGTTGCATTCTCACGCCCACAATTTCTCTGGATACTGACCTGCCTGGATCAATTCTTTGATTCGGTTTGACACCGCTTCCTTGTCTTCTTTGTACGTAACACCGAACCAGATGGTGCCGCCACCAAGAACTTTAACTTTGCCTTTGTTCTTGTGGATCATCTCGTTTGCAATAAGCGGAATGTAAAATTCAGCCTTAATATTCTGATGATTGTTCTTAAGGAATTCATTGAACATGTCGGCCGACAGCTGAAACATCGAAGGCTGGAATCCCCAGAAGTTCATCGAGGTAGGTGCATCCGGGCTGAGTACGAGATCGCCTTCTTTTTCCTTGGCGATGATTTTACCGTTCTCCACTACAATGGTGGTGCGCTCAACCACAGATTTAAGAAATCCTTTGTCATCTGTTTCGCCAACACCGCGGGAAACGCTTCCGTGCTCCGACAAAACGTTTTTCAGCGTATAGCCTACCATGGCGTGGGAGCCGTCTTTCTCTTCGCGGAAGAATTTTGCGATGGAGGCAAAGGAATCTTTTCCATAGAAGTCATCGGCATTGATGACCACAAAAGGCTCGTTGATCACTTCACGTGCACACAACACTGCGTGACCGGTGCCATATGGTTTTACGCGCTCTGCATTTTTATATTGAGCCGGAATCAGCTTATCGAGCGACTGTATAACATAGTCGACCTCAATTTTGCCTTTCAATTTGTTGCCAAATTTTTCCTTCACTGTTTCCAGGATCTCCTCCCGTACGATGAACACAACTTTTGTAAATCCAGCGCGAATGGCATCGAACAGGGAGTAATCCATAATGGTTTCGCCATTGGGTCCAAAACCATCAATCTGTTTGATTCCGCCATACCGGCTTCCTATTCCTGCCGCTAGTACCAATAATGTCAGTTTTTTTTGTGTGTTATTTGGTGTGTCCATGGTCTTTTCCTTATTTTTCGATTAGTGTTTGCGCAAACACGATAGATTTACCCGGGTTTTGAATATCAGGGCCACAAAAATAAAGCTTAAATTGATTTGGCGTGTGAGTAAGCACACAAATAGAAATTTTTATCTCCCAACCTAAACTAACCAGCATGACCTCGCAGCAAAAATCGTATGCCCTTCCCATGATTATCATTGGAGCATTGTTTTTCATTTTTGGATTTGTAACCTGGGTCAACGGTACGCTCATTCCTTACTTGAAGATTGCCTGTCAGCTTGAAACCGACCTTGAGTCATACCTGGTGGCCACAGCGTTTTTCATCGCTTATACTGTAATGGCTATTCCCGCTTCGTGGGTGTTAAAAGCAACCGGCTATAAAAAAGGAATGTCGATAGGGCTCGCTGTGATGGCCGTAGGTGCAATTGTGTTTGTGCCTGCCGCTAATGACAGGAACTTCAATATGTTCCTTGTGGGATTGTTTATCATTGGATCTGGCCTTGCGCTGCTTCAAACGGCATCCAATCCGTATGTTTCGCTTATAGGACCAATTGAAAGCGCAGCGAAACGAATCAGCATCATGGGTATTTGTAACAAAGTTGCTGGAATTATAGCGGGGTTGATTTTCGGTTACATTGCGCTGAAGGATGCAGATGTACTTGAGAAAAGCCTTGCAGGAATGGACAGCGTGGCGCGTGATGCAAAGCTCGATGAACTGGCCAGCCGTGTTATTGTTCCGTACATAATCATTGCCACGGTATTAGTTGTATTGGCTATCGCCATCTTGTTTTCCGGATTACCAGACATTAAAGACGAAGATGAAAGCGCGGATTCCTTACCCAGCGAAAGTGCTGGACGCTCGAGCGTCTTTGAGTTCCCTCATTTGCTTCTCGGTGTGCTTGCGTTGTTTCTTTATGTTGGCGTTGAGGTAATGGCTGGCGACACGATTATCAGTTATGGTAAATCTTTGGGTATTGAACTTAACGAAGCAAGATTTTACACCCAATTCACTTTGGCGTTTATGTTGGTAGGATATGTTATAGGAATTTTTACTGTCCCAAAAATTATCTCGCAGGCAAAAGCGCTTGCCATAAGTGCTGTCCTTGGTGTGCTCTTCACAGCTGGAGCTGTGGTTACGAACGGCACCGTTTCAGTTATGTTTATTGCTTTGCTTGGATTAGCTAACTCGCTGATGTGGCCCGCGATCTTCCCGCTTTCGATTGATGGCCTCGGCAGATTTACAAAAACCGGTTCAGCACTTTTGATCATGGCCATTTCAGGTGGTGCAATACTTCCGCTTCTCTATGGCAAGCTTTCACTGAGCATTGGAACCCGCGAAGCCTATGCCTTGATGATTCCGGCTTACTTGTTCATTCTTTATTTTGCCACAAAAGGATACAGGGTTGGTCGAAGGGTGGAAGTCACTTCTGCCAAAGCATAACCTCAGGAGCCAAAACCAGATCTCATAGTCCAAGGGCAAACCTTTGGACTTTTGCTTTTTTATCCGGTACAAGCGGTCTCGGAAAAAATTCTTTCCAATTTTCCCGATCTTGGTGTCCAGATCCACTGAACGTGCACGTCATAGAGCAAATGTTCAATCTTAAACCACATCAGTATGGAAAAGTACATGTTCTTATTTCGCGGTGGCGATGTTAGTCACCTTTCGGCTCAACAGCAGGAAGCACACATGGGCAAATGGCTCGCCTGGGTAGAGAAACTTACCAAACAAGGGCGATACCTCGCGGGAGAGCCGTTGCTCCCAGGCGGGAAGACGGTTTCAGGCCCAAAGAAAACCGTGACTGATGGACCATTTGCAGAAAGCAAAGAAGTAATCGGTGGATTTTTTATTGTCGAAGCCAAAGATTACGATGAAGCCGTACAGTTCGCCAAAGAGAGTCCGGATTTTGAGTTGGGAGGAAGCGTAGAGGTAAGGACGGTGATGAAGATCGACATGCCGGGATGAGAGAACCGATCAAGAGCCAAAGACCAAGATCCAAATTCCAAATTTGAGTTGCGGTTGACTTTGGGATTGGTCTTTGGATTTTGGTTCTTGGAATTTTTTTGCGATGGACACCCCTCAAATCAATGCGCTGCTCACTCGTCTGTTCCGCACCGAATCGGGCAGAATGGCTTCCGTGTTGACCCGGCTGCTGGGATTCGAAAATTTACAGACAGCCGAAGACATCGTTCAGGACACGCTGCTGCAGGCAATGAAGACATGGCCTTTCGGTGGCGTACCGGAAAATCCGGCTGCGTGGTTGTATGCTGTAGCAAAACGGAAAGCCATTGACGTGTTGCGAAAACAACAGGTGCGGAAGAAGCTTGATGGAGAGGCCGCGCGACTTCTTTCGTCCGAATACACGCTGGCACCTACAGTAGAGCATCACTTTCTCGAGAAAGAAATTGAGGATAGCCAGCTTCGGATGATCTTCGCCCTTTGTCATCCGTCAATACCTTATGAATCACAGATCGCGTTAACGCTGAAAACCTTATGCGGACTGAGTGTGACTGAAATCTCTCGAAGCTTTTTGACGAACGAAGAAACGATTACCAAACGGTTGTTCCGCGCACGCGAAAAGATAAGACAGGGGCAGATCAACCTCGAAGTGTCCTTTGACACCAACCTTGGCCAGCGGCTGCAGGCGGTCCACCACACCTTGTATTTATTGTTTAATGAAGGCTACAACTCATCACACCCCGACAAGTTGATCCGCGAAGATCTTTGCGCAGAAGCGATCCGTCTTGCGTTGCTGCTGACCACCAAGTCGCAAACAAATACGTCAGAGACGAATGCGTTGCTCGCTTTAATGTGCTTACAGGCAGCTCGAGAAGATGCGCGCCTCACGGCTGAAAATGGAATTGTTTTGCTGCGCGATCAGGACAGGTCGAAATGGAACAGACCACTTATTGAGCGCGGATTGTATTACCTGGATCAGGCCACGTCAGACGAATCGGTAAGCGAATATCACCTGGAGGCAGCTATTGCCGGCTATCATGTAATGGCGCCCTCGTTTGAAACCACAGACTGGAAAAAGATAGTTTCATTGTATGAGGCACTGGAACGATTTAAGCCACATCCCATCATTCAACTGAACAAGGCGATTGCGGTAGGCTTTGCGCTCGGTGCCGAAAAAGGGCTGGAAGCAATTCTGGCGATTACAGGTTTGGAAACCTCTCACCTGTATCAAACAGCGCTCGGTGATTTCTATGCAGGGGCGGGAATGGATGTGGATGCAATTATTGCGTACAAAAATGCGCTGGCGGTTACTTCCTCTCAGTCAGAAAAAGCGTTGATCGAAACGAAACTCTCACGCGTCACGAAGTAGTTTGTCAATTTCAGCCGTGATCAGTTGTTCCCGCTCCTGCCATGTGCCGGAAACCAGGACAAAGTTTATGTTTCTTCGCTGCAGCTCGCGCACAAAACGAGCGTGCATCGCCTCGCGCTGGTGGCCAAGATCGCGCAAGCCATCTGCCACCCATGGAACGTCAATGTCAAACAGAAAATACTTGTCGTAGGTCATTTTGCGCTCGAGCTCGTATAGGATGGGTGGAATAGTGTCGAGGTAATGCTGCGAATAGATTTGCGTTGTTAGAACGTCTGTGTCGCAAAAGAGGATCTTATTGGCAGTCTGCGTGGCATCAATAATTCGTTGGAAATGGGCATGGCCGATGGTAATGATGTCATCGAGCGTAAAATCATTTGATGTGATCATCTCGCGCGCAACCTCGGGAACAAAAACCGTATTGTATTTCCCGGCCATTATCTTCGCCATGGTCGATTTACCTGTGCTTTCGGCACCGTAGAAACAAATTTTCTTGACGAAATAGGGTTTCACAACCTGTGGAATGAAGTGCCAGTTCGAGAGCGGTTTTTGTCTTATCGTGGATGCAGCGATTGGCACTTGCCTTCTTCCTTCATCGAATGAAATATGCTTCGCCTGAAGGTGATTGGCGAACGGTTCCCCGTAGGCTTCGGAGGAAACTACTACATCGATCTTTGGATACACGTGGCTGATTATCTGGGCCCATCGTTTGGTGCGCTCTGCCAGCGGAAGGAGCGGGTTATCGAAGTCGTCAACCAGTGTACGAACGATTATTTTTTTGTCCCCATCAAAAATCGATGTCAGCCACTCAAGTCTTTTTGTGTGAGGGATCGCATCTTGATCGGTATAGCTCATCGACACGATCAATTCATCGCATTGCTGTTTTGCGAAATTTATAAGTGCCACATGGCCAAGGTGTGGCGGCATAAATTTTCCGATGACAAGTCCTCGCTTCACGTTCTAGTTTTGTGCTGGCGACTGCCGGTAACTCCTGTATTCACGAACCCAGTTCCAAAGCGCGAATGCCGCGATGAAACAGAAAGCCAGGTAAAGCAGACCGTAAAGTTTTATATCGCGCATAAAATAGAGGTAGGTTGCAACAATATCGACCAGCAGCCAGATAACCCAGCATTCAATTTTTTTCTGGATCATATAAAAGGTTGTGATTACGCTCATTATCGTAATGAACGAATCAAGATAAGGAGCAGCACTGGGCTTTGTGAACAGGCTTGGGAGGAGGGTATGGAGATTTTGCGCAAAAAGGCCAAGCAGGAAAGTCCCAGCTCCTCCAACGAGCGTTACCAGGATGATATCCTTGCGATTCATATAACTTACCCGTAATTCATGTTTCCGGTCTTCTTCGTGCGGCTTCGGATTTGCCCAGCGCCACCATCCGATTACGTTCGTGACAAAGAAAAATATCTGAAGGAACATGTCCGGATAGAGCTGTACCTGGAAGAACAGGAAAAATGAAAGCGTTACATTGATGATTCCGATGGGCCAGCTCCAGATATTTGCCAGCGAAGACAAGACAACGGCCACGATTCCCGACAGCATGCCGAAAAATTCAAGGTAGCTCACCTGGTAGCCCCAGGCTGTGAAAAACGTATTGTCGATTGTGAAAAAATCCATTTACAATGATCGCAATTTCCCGGTAATGCTCGGCTTTTAATTTTAAATTGCTGAAAAACTTCTATGCGCCAGTTGATCATTTTTTCTTTGCTTTTGATCTCCGTTTTCGCGGGGGCTCAGTCGTTTGATGTGATGACCTACAATATTCGCTACGACAATCCGGGCGATGGAATCAACCAATGGGGAAAGCGAAAAGAAAAAGTTTATGTCCTGATTCAAAAATATGATCCTGAAATATTTGGCGTTCAGGAGGCGTTGCATCATCAGCTCGAGGATTTAAAAAGTAATTTGCCGGCTTACGATTACGTGGGCGTGGGTCGCGATGACGGCAAGCAAAAAGGCGAATACTCAGCGATCTTTTTCAAGAAAGAACGGTTCACCGTCAAGCGATCAAATACATTCTGGCTTTCGGAAACACCTTCCGTTCCCGGGAGTAAAAACTGGGATGCTGCGATCACCCGCGTTGCCACCTGGGCCGTGTTTACCGACCGGGAGAATAACAAAGACTTTATTTTGATCAATACGCACTTTGACCACATTGGAAAGGAAGCGCGAGCGAAAAGCGCTGAGTTGCTCCTGACCCAAGCTAACAGCATTGCAAAATCCGCTCCCCTGATTATCACCGGAGATTTTAACTGCACTCGCGAGGACAAGCCCTACCAGGTAATCATGTCGCAAAAGCCAATTGCGCTTCAGGACCCCGCTCCGGCAAACCCGCCCGGAACGTTCTGCAACTTCCAGGTAAACTCAATAGACTGTCGCCCGATTGATTATATTTTTTCATCGCTTGACTGGAAGGTCAGTGATTATAAGGTGATCACCGATAATGACGGCAGTAATTATCCTTCTGACCACCTGCCAGTCCAGGTAACGTTTACCCTGAAGTAAATGCTCATCGATAAATTTATGTCGACATTTCACTTTAGCGAAGTTCCCGCGCTTGCTGTGGCGAGTGATTTGAAGACTATTGCTGCCATCCATCTCCAGGTTCGAAATCATGCCCTATCGGATTGACCTTTTTGCGGTTTTCATTTTTTTAGGGATGGTGCAAGCCGTCTTCCTGTGCTTCTTCTTTTTCTCGAAGGAAAACCGCGCTGTCAAGACGAATGTTTTCCATGGCCTAATGCTTTTAGCTATTACACTGTGTGTGCTCGAGATCTTTTTGATGTATACTGGCTACATTGTAGACTGCCTTTACCTTGTTGATTTTTCAGAGCCTGTTGCGTTTACTATCGGGCCTCTCTTTTACCTGATGGTGATCAGTCTTATTTACGGGGATGTGAAGAAAAAACACTACTGGCATCTCGCTTTTGCGGCAGTGTACCTGGTGCTTTTGATCCCGTTTTTTCTGCTGCCCGAAGATGTGAAGTACAACGCCTGGATCGACTCTTACAAGCCGGGTCTGCCGTTCCGCGATTTTGAATACGAAAGAAACCCGCGGATCTTTTGGATCACGGACCGTCACACAATGCTTACCATGATCAGCCTCGGTGTGTATGCTGCACTTTGCCTGGGGGAGGTGGTGAAGGCGTTTCAAGCGAAGAAAGAGTCTTTCTTTCGTTCGCAGCACCCGGTGTTGAAAAAGTTGCGGGGGGGAGCGATGCAACTTGCAGGCGCTACAGCCATCCTCGTAATCATTAAACTGTTTTATCAAAGCGATACTGGCGATCATTGGTTTGCTGCGTACACAAGTGTTATTATTTACCTTACCAGCTTCCGGGTGATTAATCAGTCTGGATTTTTTAAATCGGCATCCCTGGCGGAGCCGGAAAAATACAAGTCGTCTGCATTGTCGTCCGAATTGCATGAGGCTCTTTTGCAGAAATTGATCAAGGTGATGACGGAAGAAAAACCGTTTCTGCAGCCGGGATTTTCATTGCCTGATCTGGCACAACGATTAGGGACAACGGTTCACATCTTGTCTCAGGTGATCAATGAAGGGTTGTCCAAAAGCTTTTTTGAAATGACCGCTGAGTATCGTGTGGAGGAAGCAAAACGATTGCTGCGTGAAAAGCAAAACATTAAGGTGGAGGAAATTGCAGAGCAGGTAGGTTACAATTCAAAATCTTCGTTCAACACAGCTTTTAAAAAGATCACAGGAAAAACGCCATCCGAATATCGCACGAGCAAGGAGTGATCAGGCTACCAGCTGATGTTCTTTGGCGAATGCCACCAGGCCGGCAACGTTCTTGATATTCAGTTTCCGTTGAATATTTTTCCGGTGTGTGCTGACGGTGAATTCGCTAAGATGAAGCTCCGCGGCAATTTGCTTGCTGCTCAACTCGCGGCATACCAAGCGGATGATGTCCACTTCACGCCTTGTGAGCTTAAATTTTTTCAGAAAATCGTCAAAGAAATAAGATGTCTCGTCCAGCACAGGTGATTTTTGTCCTTCGCTGAAAAGCTTTTCGCCAGCAATTAATCGGACCACCGCATCCCGAAGTTCAGACGCTGATGAATTCTTAACCATAAACCCATCAGCTTCCAGTTTTCGTACTTCATCCACCAGCTCCGGTTGATTGTAGTTTGTCAGGATCAGCACCTTGATGGCAGGCTTGGTTGCCTTGATTTCCTTGAGGCACTTTAATCCATCCAGCTTGGGCATGTTTAGGTCGAGCAGAACGACATCCACGTCCTCGGAGCGTACCTTCTTCATCAACGCTTCCCCATCGTTCACGGTGCCAACCACCGATACATCGTTGAGTTCGGCTAATACCGTTCGTACTCCCTCAATAAAGAGCTGATGATCGTCAGCCAATATTATTTTCGTCATGGTTCACCTTTGGTATTTCAATCGTCACTATCAATCCCTGCGGTTGCGCATCTTCCATCATTACGTGCCCATTAAGATAATGAACTTTCGAATGAATTGCCGCTAGTCCGTGCGTTGCGGTGCTGCCGGGGTCTTTTTCGGCCAGCCCGATCCCGTTATCTTCCACGATAAGCACCACAGAATCATCATGTTCGATCACCTGGATCAGCGCATGGGACGCGCGGGCATGCTTTACAATATTATTCATCAGTTCGTATAGAATGCCATACAAAACAGAGTACTTTTCATACATGCTCTTATCTTCATTTTCAAATCCCAGCATTTCCAATTCGAACCGAATTTTGCCGGACGCATTGAAAATACTCACGATTTTATCAATTGACTGACGAAATCCTACTTTGTCCAGCATCACAGGACTGATCGCATGGCTCATATTTCGCAAGATGTTGGAAATATCCGAGACCGCGTGTTCCGCGGATTCCAGCTTTCGTTTGGCATCTTCATTTGTGAGATAATTTTTTTCACGCACGGCCGAAAGGTTTAGTCGCGCTGCGGAAAGCAACGACCCGGCCACATCGTGTAATTGATCCGCCAGTTGGCGCCTTTCATTTTCCTGGGTTGTTATGATTGCCTTCGCGTAGCGCACCTGCTGCTTGTTTAAGTTTATCAGCAATTGCTCTTTGTCTTGCTTGTACGTGTTAAACCGATAGGCCAATCCGAACGTTAAAATGATCGCCTCTGCTACATATCCAGTAGCCTGTCCGTAAGTTTGCAAATACGATCCGGAAAAATCAAGTCCACCAGCGTAGTAGAAAATTTGGAGTGTGCTGAACAAGACAATGGGTGTAACACTCAATAGAAAGAACATTGCCATTCGGTTTTTGTTCAAAATTTTGTGAACAAGCGTGGCGAGCAGGCTCAGAATATAGATGGCGGCCAGAACAGGCAACGCGGCCTGAACATAATATCCTAACGTGCTCGCTTTCGTTTCGAGGGTGGGGATGAGGAAAAGGGCGGCAAGAAAATAGGCGATGTACGCCAAACATTCCAGTGTCTTACTCAACCACCGGAAAGGCGCTTCTCCAGCATAATATTTTATAAAGTGAAGGGAGAATGAGATCGTAAGTAATGCGGCCACGGGTCTCGTTCGCGCTGCAAACCACGGATCATTCGGCCAGAGGTATTTGTAGACGTAACCCTGATTGGCGAGAACGTAGAGCCATCCTGCGGAAATGTACAACACATAGAAAAGATAAACGTACTCTTTCGTGATCAGGAAAAGGAACACTCCAAAAATAACCATCAATACAATCGCACCCGTCATGATGCCAATGATCAGCGATGACTCGCCAAGCTCGGTGAAATATGTATCTGCTGGCTTGGTCAGGAATGTGAGTTGAAGCGCTTCATTTTTTTTGTCAATCTTCAAAAGATAGTGGCGCACCGAATCGGTCAGCGGGAAGGTAAAATTCAGGGAGCTTAACGGTCGTGCGGAAAAAGGCATGTGATCTCCGGTCGTAAATCGAAGCACCGGTGTGTCGTCTATAATTTCATGAAACAGAATCTCATTGATCTGGGCCTGACCAATTTCGAGCAGGGTGGAATTATTCTTTAGCGCACCAGCGTCTACAACAAGCCAGAAGATGGAAGTGGTGAAACCGGGGTTAAAGGATTGTTTCTGCTGCCGTTGAAATTTTTGTTGTTTGAAATTTTCCCAGGCATGCTGCGCGGTGATGGTAGCAGTTGAATCTTCAAACAGAAAATACACCGCCTTTTCTTGTTGTGATTTTTTTTGACAAGAAGCAAGTGCCAGGAGAGCAATTAATGAAAGAACGACAAACTTAAATCTGGCCATTGCTGCCTACGTGACCATAAACTGTTTCGATCGCTGCGTAGGCGATACGCTCATCCTCCTCTTCAGAGAGTCCGCTAATGCCAATCCCGCCTATCACTTTTCCTTCTTGTATGATAGGCACTCCGCCACCAAAGCCAGTAATCCCGGGATCGCCCCAAAATGCCGGTGGCCGCGAATTGCTGTTCATGAATTCACCCATCTGTTTTGTCGACTTCCTATCGCGGGCGGCCGTGTAAGCTTTATTTTGTGCGATGACCGCAGCTGCCGGACTCGCTTGATCCATGCGCAGAAATGCTATCAATTCCCCTTCGGGACCACACACCGCGATTGCAATGTGCTTATTGATCTTACCCGCTTCGACAATGGATTGACCAAGCATTTTTATCGCTTCCTGCGAACTGACTTTCTCGTATTGATACATGGCGGTGGCTTAGATGATCAAGGTAAGAAAGTATTCTTAGAATTGAAATGCTTGCTTCGTAAGGGGTGGGAACATGTGCACCGCCCTGGTAAACCATCAAATGCGAACGTGTTTCATTGAATGGCAGCTTTGGGAGGCATGCTTTTGTTACAAACCTATCGTGTCGCGAAACAAAGCTTACTATGGAACTACAATCTATTGATCAAACATTCAAAAATTCGTTTACGGTCGCTCGTGGTGTATGGGGTCGGAAAGACACCTTCGTAAATTTTTACATCATACATGATGAAACCTCGGGCGACTATGCGCTCGTTGATACCGGACTGAAGTGGTCTTCGGCAGCTATCAAAAAAATGGCGCGGGAAATAATCGGTGAGAACGGAAGGCCATCTGCCATTATTCTTACCCATGGGCATTTCGACCATGTTGGTTCGGTGAAGGCCCTGGCGGAAGAATGGGATGTTCCTGTGTATGCACATCCGCTCGAACTTCCCTACCTGACTGGAAAATCGTCTTATGCCCCGGCCGATCCGAGCGTAGGTGGTGGCGCCATGGCTTCGCTTTCGTTTCTGTATCCAACCGGACCGATCGATATTTCGGAGTACGTTCAAAAGCTTCCTGATGACAACAGTATTCCTGGTTTCCCAGACTGGAAATACATTCACACTCCGGGTCATTCGCCTGGGCATATCAGCCTCTATAACGAAAAGGAGAAAGCATTGATTGCCGGAGATGCTTTTGTTACTACCAAAGCCGAGTCTGCTATTTGTGCTTTATCCGGCATGAGTAATCTGTCGGGTCCGCCAAAATACTTAACACCAAATTGGGCCCAGGCAAAAGTTTCCGTAATGAAGCTCGCAGCGCTTGATCCGGAGATTGTCGCGACCGGGCATGGCAAACCAATGCAGGGCGAGGAGATGAGAATGGAGTTGAATCATTTGTCGCGGCACTTTGACAAACTGGCGGTGCCAGACCACGGGCGCTACGTCAATGAGCCAGCGCTGTCAAATGAAAACGGCTTGCTTTCAATTCCGCCAGCTGTTGAAAATGTTCCAATGGTTGTCAAGACGCTGGGTGTTGCGCTCGGCCTGTTTGCCATTGGCTTTATTGCTTATCAACAAATAAAGCGTGCGAGAGAATCGGAATCTACTTTCCCGCTTTCTCCCGCGGTAGACCTTCAATAAAAAAAAGCCGTCCACGAGGACGGCTTTCTACATTTAACCAGAAGCGCTTACTTTTCTTCTTTCAATGACGGGATCATGGTCTTTGCCATCTCAGCACCGATCAGTGACTCAATCAAACCAAGGTTCGATTTTCCATCTTTTGCACTTCCGCCTTCGATGAACACCTGCGGAAATTTCAGGTCGGCCAGTTTTTCGGCAACACCAATGGCAGTTTCTTTTTGAATCTGTGCACGCTCCTGTGGTGTAAGACCGGCCGCAACTTTCAATCGGTTTGCTTCGGCCTGCGCACGTTCGCGTACAAGATTTTGCTCCGACTCAAGTCGTGCAGTTTGAAGTGCGATCTCCGCCAGTTGCTTTTTGGTTGTCTCCTGCTTTAACTGAGTTTCAATCGCAATCAACTGCTTCACCTGCTCCTTCTCCTGGTCCATACGCTCTTTCGCCTTGTCACGCTCACCTTCAGCAAGAATTCGCTGCTGTTCAGCCTTTGCCGTCTCGATCTTTTCCATCTCGATTCGCTTCTGCGCTGAAATGTCACGTTGCGCTTCCAGGCGTTGCTTGAACGCGGGTTCAGGATAAACTTCATCTACGATAACCTGCGTTACAGTGATGTTGTTCTTGGTGATTTCGTGCGGAATACGGATAAGTTTTCCGTCTTTATCCGTCTTGCGAATAATTCGGTAACGCGTGTTAATCTCTTTGATCGTTCGCGGTCCCGCGATCTGAATCGAAGCATAGATAGTATCATTGTATTCTTTTCGTTCGGTTGAAAATCCACCATACTTTAACTGGTCGTCAATCGCCTGACGGAAATCGGTAGCGGCCCCGGAAATATAATCCTGCGCTGCGAACATGTATCCCGTATTGCTCACTTGTTCTTTAATCGTTGGGATCAAGGTGTTGTTGATCAGGTTGCCCGGGTTTCGAAACGATTCGGCTAGTCCGCGGAATGTTTCCGGGTCTTCCGGCATCTTCATGCGGACCGAGATCTGGACAGCGGCACCCACACGGTCAATAAATGTAATGCCGATGCCCGGGATAATTTCTTTCTGACCGTTGATCTGGAACGTCACCTTGTCAGAGATCACGCCTTCGATACCTTCCATGGAATCGCCATCACCAACTACTTTGATATCAATTTCCTTTTGCCATTCCTGGATGGTAGCAAACCAACGGAACTTGAAGCCCGATGAAAAAACGGTGCTCCATCCACCAGTCGGATAAACCAGGTAATACTGGTGACCAAAGCGTGAATAAAAGAAAAGCGAGTTGCTCAATGCCAGGAAAATGCCCGCAAGCAACAGCGTGACAACTTTGGAATTGTCGTGGAAAACGTTTAGCGGTGCCGTTGTAAACCGGTTTCGCATTACAAAACCAGCCAATACAATAAGGATCAGCACTACGCCAATAAAGCTAGCTACAGCCAACATAGGTTTTAAAATGGGTTTGTTGAAAATAAGTATTAGAAAAAACGGGTGATGCAAATTCGCAATGAACTTGCGATGCACAGAGGGCCGAAATGAGATTCTACATTCTCTTTGTTAGGAATTTATTTTGCGATCAATACGCATTCTACCAGGTGGGTAACCTGAGGTAAAAATAAAGTCAAAAGCGGGAAACTAATTGAGTTCTTCTGCGTACGGACTTAGCGTTGTGAGAGGATCACATCAGAGCTGCCTTGAATGATCTGCGCATTTCCCGAAACTAGTGAGCTGGTAATGAGAGGCCGATCTGAGAATTGCAGAATCGCTTCATCGTAGAGTGTTGCCTTGGATACTACGCGGGTTTTTCCCGACAGAATTCTCGATTTTTTTCGCGCTGACTCGCAACGCAATTCTTTGCAGGTAAGGTCGCGCAAGTCAAGTGTGCAATCTCCTGACATCTTTTTGATAACGACCCGATTCGCAATGCCTCGAAAGGCAACGATCCCCGTTCCTGAAACCGAAACCGTCAACGTGTATTTTGGGCAGTAAACGATACCGGAAAGATCAAAATTTCCATCAATTACAACAGTCGCGTCTCCATGACTTCCTATAAGGATTGAATCATCCCTGGTTTCTCCTTTAAAAACGAATTGTTGCTTTTTACCTGCGGCCATTTCCCGTTTTCGCTTGCGTTAGTCGGCTGGAGAGCAAAAAATCAAGAGAGTATTTTCCGCTTCCCAAAACCAATAACGTCACATAAATAAATAAGTATAGCAGCGGCAATTCTTTTTTTCCGAACAGATCATTCCAGTTCGAAATGAATGCTGCTACGAGCATTGTCGCTATCAACGGAACGGTGGCCAGCCGGGTTCCGAGCCCGACAAAAATAAAGGTGGAGCAAATGACTTCGGCAAAAACCGCAAGGAATAGTGTTGCGGGTTCACCAATTCCGATGGGGTCGGCAAACTCAAAATTTCCGGTCATTAGCCGATAAAATTTTGGTAATCCGTGTGTGAGCATAAATGCCGCCACCAATATCCGGAGCAACAATAGCCAGACGTGTAGCCGGTTCTGGTTGAATTCAGTTTGGAATGTCTTTCTCATGGCATAAAATCCCCACCATTATCTTCCTGCTCATTCTCGCGGTCATCACGCCTTTCTTTTCGTTCCTTGTTTTGGTTCAGCCGATAAGTGAATGTCAGCCTGAATTGCCGCGGGCGTCCCTGACCATTAGTCTCGGAGTAAAAATATTGATCCTCAGGTTCAACCGGCAGGATTTCTGTGATGGAGCGGTTTTTCCTGGTGTTGAGAACGTCACGCACATTCGCGGTGATGGTCGCATTCCCCTTTAGAATATCCTTCGCAAGTGCAAAGTCCAGGTTATACGAGGAAAGTTGCTTGCCTTGTGGCGTGATTCTCGGGGCACGGTAATTAAAGGACGATTGAAAGTTAACGTTGCCAAATAGCGTGAGCTTGGACGTGGTGCGTGAATTAAACGTGTAGGTATCGCTGAAGAAATCATCATCTTCATAGCGGCCTTCGGTTACGGCCCGATAAAAATTTGCACTCGTGTTAAATTGCCACCACCGTTTTGCTGACAACGAAACGTTAAACTCAAGGCCATAGGCGTTTTGCGTTGAGAGGTTGACTGGTATGATCCGAGTTCGTCCGTCTTCATCAACTTGTGTGATTCGTTCAATCACGCCCAAGCGGTAGCGATAGTAAGCGCTCGATAGAATCGAGCCGTTTTCCCAATTGAAGAGGTAGCCAGTTTCAAAGGAATGCGTGTATTCAGGATTTAGATTTGGATTACCCATGAAGAGCACAGCGGTATCTGCAAAATTTGAGAATGGAAGGAGATCCCGGAAGCGGGGGCGGTTGATACGCTTGCTGTAACTCAATTGCCACGTTTTATTTTTCGTTACGTCAAAGCCGAGGTTAATGCTAGGGAAAAGATTAAGGTAATCTCTTGGATTCACAACACGTGTCTCGGTGAGTTCGGTGATGATGTCGGAATATTCACCGCGCAGTCCTGCTTGAAATGAAAGCCGATTGAATTTTCTGCCAGCCATCACGTAAGCAGCATGCACGTGTTCAGTGTAAACGAGGTTGTCATTGAAAGCAGGGAAGGGAATCCAGTTACCACTTGCACCCTGCTGTTCAAGGCCGTAATCGTTGTCAACTTTTCTGTTCGTGCTTCGGAATCCCGTTTCGGCTTTGCCATCGCGAATCGGGTGAACGTAGTCGGCCTGCACCAAGAAGTTTTCTTCACGGGCAATGTTGTCGGCACGTTGAATTACAATTTCGCTGTCGGAAGATTGGGTGTAATCAGAGGCCTCGCCATCGCGGCTTCGAATATACTGAACATCGGCAGAGAACGTATGTTCTTCGCTTGAAAACACTTTTTTGAAATTGAACGCGCCCTCAATATTTTTCTCATCTTCATGCTCGTTATCGATCCGGACAGATGAAGTTTGAAGCTGGTTATTAAGCGCGTTTGCAACGTTAAGTGTTGTCTTGTTAAGACCGTCCTCAAGGTTGTACATCACCGATCCGCTAAGCGAACTTTTATCAGTCATGAAATAGTCGAAGCCGCCTCGCAGGTTATGCGACAGTTCAGTGCTGCGCTGTTTACTGTTGCGTTGTGACGAAAAAATCCCATCGGTTCGGTGGAAGCGCTGAAAGGTGTTATTATACCCGGGACTGTTTCGATAGTCAGAGCCGTAACTGGAAAAGAAATTCACCTTTTTCCTGCGAATGTTGAGTGCGTACGAGCCTCCGTAAAATTCAGGATAGCCAGCTGTAGCCGTGAAGGTCCCGTTAACTCCGTTCTGCTTGTTTTCCTTCAGCACAATGTTAATGATTCCCACTTCTCCTTCGGCATCATAGCGTGAGGACGGATTTGTGATCACTTCAACACGTTCAACTATATTTGCCTGAAGTTGCCGCAGGGCGTCCGGATCGCGAAGTGTGAGTCCTGATGGTTTGCCGTTGATCAGGATTCTCACATTTTCGCTTCCCCGTAAACTAACTGTTCCGTCAACACCAACGCTTACGGATGGAACGTTGTCCAGGATATCCGCTGCATTGCCCCCGGTGTTAGCAAGGTCCTTACCAACATTGAAAACACGTTTGTCAAGTTGCAGCTCCATCTGCGACTTTTCCCCCGTGATAACAACTTCTTCAAGCTCTCTTGCGGTAGCTTCAAGCCTGATCAGTCCGAGGTCAAGCACGCCACTGGTTTCCGTGAGCTTTATCGTTTTTTCTTTGAATGAAAGAAATGTGATTTTCAAAATGTATTTGCCTTTCCTCGCCTGCAGCTGGAATGTACCGGCTTCATCGGTCACTACACCGCCAGCCATGGTTGAATCGCCTTGTGTGAGCAGGGCGATGCTTGCGTAAGGGATCGGGTTATCTTTTTCATCGGCTATCCGACCCGATATCGTAAGCTCATTTTCCTGGGCGAATGCGGAAAGAAAAAGTCTAAATGTTAAAAATAACGTAAAGCATGCACGCATATCGGAAGCACCTTATGAATTGCGAAAATCGCCCAAAACTTTGAAGCAATTTTGAAGTAGCATGTTAACAGGATGTTAACGAAAGCCGACTTCCAGCCGGTGAAGATTGTGCGAAGAATAGTAGTTAATAGTGAATGCATTTAACTCACAGATTCGCTTGACGATAGAGAGGCCAAGGCCGGCTGAATCGCTGCTCTGTGCGTTTTTTTTGAATCTCACGAAGAGCTGGTCGGACGGAGTTTGAAGCGCGTGCCCTGTGTTTTCAATGGTCAGGTGGCGCGTGTTGAGGCGGATTTTTATTGAGCCGTTTTCAATGTTGTGTCGGATAGCGTTGCTCAACAAGTTCACCAGCAGGATGTCGGCCAGAGCCGGGTGGATTGAAATCATCACTCCCTCATCAATCGACTGCTCCAGGGAGATCGATTTCATTTCGATGAGCTCGCGAAGGAGCTCAATGGCTTGACATGTAGCTTTGCTGAAGTCAATGGCCTGCGCAGGATATTCCTGGTTATCGAGTTTAGTGAGCAGGATCAGCGACTGATTTGTCCGGGCGAGTTTATCCACGGCCTCATTGGCCGAAGCGATGAGTTTAAACTGTTCGTCAGAAACTTCAGACTGCATCAACAACTCAAGCTTGCCACGAATCACCGCCAGTGGTGTCTGCAGTTCATGTGATGCATTTTCCGAAAATTCTTTCAGTGTGCGGTAATCGTCCAGCGCTTTTGCTGTCATTTTCGACACGAAACTATTGAGGAGCCTGAATTCGTTCGTGCGCGTTTCCGGCAACTTGAGGTTTTCACGCTGCTTAAGATTAAAACCTCGGATCGCTTCCAGACTTTTATAAAATGGTGAGAGGATTCGCTTTGATATCATGACGCTGGCAATGCCAACAAAAACGAGGAGCAAGAGAAAAATTACTGTGAGCGATCGGATCGTTCCGGCCAGGGTTTCTTCCGGTTCGGGCGCAAACGCATACGCGGTGATGAGGTAATGTTTGCCATTAACTTTTGCTGACTGCGTTGCGACCACCTGACGTTCCGTCTCCTGGAATTCAGAATGCCAGTCCATCGTGTCGCGCATCAAAAATTTTCTTTCTGGTTCGGCAAAAGGTATTTCGGTTACACGAACCCCGGCCAAATGATTCTTGCGCTGGAGCTTTCCCTGGAGGATCAGGATTTCATCGTTAATCAGCCCGTGAAGACGTCTTACTTCCTCTTCATCATTTTCGTGTTGCACACTGGTGAAAACAATCACGCTTCCAGCCAGCAACACAACGGCCGTAATTGCAAGGTACCAGAGAGTAAGTCGGTTGATAAGGTTCATTCGAGGTTAGAATTGAATTTATAACCAACGCCATAGACCGTACCAATGTAGTCTTTCCCGTTTGCCTGCGTGATCTTCTTTCGCAGGTTTTTTACGTGCTGGTAGACGAAATCAAAATTATCCAGGTTATCAACGTAGTCGCCCCATAGATGCTCGGCAATGGATTGGCGACTGAGGATTCGGTTCTTGTTAGTGAGGAAATACAGCAGCAGGTCGAATTCTTTTTTTGTCAGGTCAAGCTGCGATCCGCCTACACGGGCTTCGAGGGTCAGTGTATTCAGCACGATCTCGTTGAACCGCAACACCGGATCATTGTCTAAATTTTTTCTCCGGTGAATGGCCTTGAGTCGGGCATGCAGTTCAGAAAGGTGAAAGGGCTTGGTCAGGTAATCATCGGCTCCGAGTTCAAGGCCGTTGATTTTGTCATCGAGGGCGTTCTTGGCAGAGATGATCAGAATGCTGCTCTGAATCTTTTTTTGTTTGATTTGCTTGAGCAGCTCAATGCCATCGCCATCGGGCAGCATAATATCAAGAATGATACTGTCGTAGGTAAAGGATACAATCTTGTCAAGCGCCTCGTGGTAGGTAAAGCCGTGTTCGCAGACATAAGACTCACGAACAAGGTAGCCGTGAATGCTTTCCGCAAGTTGGCGATTGTCTTCAATGATCAGCACCTTCATAACACCAAAGTTAAACCGGTATTTGAAGGATTTTTGAAGAAGCGCTAAAAAGTCAGTCTAAAGGTTTAATTAAGGAGCCACTCCATTCGCTTGAACGTTTCGTCATGGCTTTGGGAATTTTGGATATTCATCTGGATGCTCTTGATCATTTCACCTGATTTCTCGCGCGGGTAGCCAAATTTCACGGCAAAAAGATTGCAGAGCTTCATTTCTTCTTCATGAATTGTCTTGTCTATAGACATCATGTGAACCAGGTCGTAGAACTGGTGAAATTTTTCCTTCTTGTCTTCGGGAACCATAAATTCCACTTTTTCAGGATTTTTATGAATCTCTTTCAGATGACTCTCGCTGATGTTGTTGCGTTTTGCAATTTTTCGCAAGAGGTCATTTTCAACCAGGTCAAAATTGCCATCCGCTGCAGCCATCTCGATGAGGTTTTTCATGTGGCTTCTGGCCGTTCCTTTTCCTTGCTTGAAAAGGCTTAAGATATCGGTAAAGTTCATAGGGAAGGGAGACTTGGGGTTCCTATAAAGATAAAAAAACCGAAGTTATTTCTATCGTCTGCAAGGGATTTTTTTATTCGCTTTGCGGTTCTTTAGCAGATCAATAAAAAACCCGGTCGTGCTTACCGGGTTTTTGAAATCCTATTTGCCTTTCTTCAGGTCTGGAAGTATGAAATCATCGAGCGGGCTCGGAAGTTTCATCATACTTTCGATGTCTTCAACAGTTCTTGGCGCGAGCGATGAAAGGTGCTCGTTTCCATCTTTGGTAATGCGGTAATCGTCTTCAATACGAACGGCAATTCCCCACCATTTTTTATCGCAGTTCGCGTTTTCAGGGATGTAGATTCCCGGCTCGATGGTAATAACCATGTTCTCCTGCAATGTGCGTTCACCACGGTCATGCACATCGAGTCCGATATGGTGGCAACATCCATGCGGATAGTAGCGGTGCTTTTCATCTTCGCTCTTGATTATACCAAGGTCTTTCAAACCTTTGTTGATCACCGCGCGGGTAACATCCGTAAGCTGGCTCATGGTGACGCCTGGTTTGCAAACTTTCATAGCCTCTTCCTGGGCCTTTAACACAAGTTCATAGATCTGCTTTTGCTCAGGGGAGAATTTTCCGTTCACCGGGATGGTGCGGGTAATGTCCGCAGTGTAGCCGCGATATTCGGCACCAAGGTCCATCAGGATCAATTCCTTCGAAGAGACATTTGGCTTATAGTTGTCAATGTAGTGGAGTATACAGCCGTTGTGGCCAGCGCCCACAATTGATGGATATCCAAGGTCTTCGGCCTGGTATTTTTTAAAAACGTATTCATGAATACCCTGGATTTCCCGCTCAGACATACCGGGTTTCATTGCCTTCATTACTTCCACCTGGCCAGCGCATGAAATTTTTACGGCCATCTTGATCATCTCCATTTCTTCCGCGGTCTTAACACCACGAAGGCCGGCCATCAGCTTGCTAAGATCTTTGGTGTTCAGGTTGTTTTTCTGCGGCTCGCGGTTTACGCTCACTGATTCCTTTGTGGGGTAATTTACTTTTGCCTTGAACTGCTCGATGATGTCATACAGGTCGGCAGAGTCATATTTCTCGTCCCGAACGTCATTTTCGAAGTCAAAGAACAACACCTGATCGAATTTCTTAAAGTCTACGTTGAATTTCTTAAACTCTGTGTTGTTGAATGCCTGGTTGAGTCCAAGCCTGGTTTTTACCCCCTGGTCTCCAAGTCTGCGGCCGGTCCATTGTTCACGCAGTTCGTTTCGGGGTTGCACGAAAATGATCTCGTCATAAGAAGTACCATTGGCCGCAGTTTGCTTATCCTTAAAAATGAAAAGCACTGCATTGGGTTCTTTGTAACCAGTCAGGTAGTAGAAGTCGGGGTCCTGGTGGTAGATATAGTCAACATCGTTTGCTCTGTTTCGCACAGGGTTAGCAAAGAACACTGCAACCGAGTTTGCCGGCAGGCTCTGACGCAGTTTCGCTCTCCGGTCAAGGTGAAATTCCTTCGTCAGGAAATCTTCAGGAAGGTCGGCCGCAGGTTGCGCGTATCCGGCCAGGCTGAGAATACTCAGAAAAAAAATGATAAATCGTTTCATAAGGTTAATGGACGTTATTGAATGGCTAAAGTCGCAAAAATTGACAAAATCTACTCAGGCAGTTTTTTTCCGGTTCGGATGCGGGTTTAAATGGTATTTTAGGCGTTCAAGTTTATAAGAACGTACATCTGCCTTATCAAATCGGTCGTTTTGAGCGCGGCACCGCAACTACGTTTGTATAAAATTTTAACAAATGAACACGACAACTTTCGAACGCAGAAACGATCTTGACTGGCTCAGACTGATCGCCATTGTTATTCTATTATTCTTTCACACGGGTATGCTTTTCAACCCTTGGGAATGGCACATAAAAAATGCTGAAACCAGCGAAACTTTCCGATACTGGATGATCTGGCTGCATTTCTGGCGAATGCCACTATTGCTGTTTATTTCCGGAGCGGGTACGTATATGGCGTTGTCAAAACGGACGGCCGGTCAATATATTGGCGAACGTGCTAAACGATTGTTGATTCCGCTTACGTTTGGAATGTTCGTCATCGTGCCGCCTCAGATTTACTTTGAACACATTAACGAATACAACGGTTACCTCGGTTTTTACAAGACCGTTTTTGACTTTATTCCTTATCCGCAAGGAAGCTTTAGCTGGCATCATCTCTGGTTCATTGCTTACTTATTTGTATTCTCCCTGATTGCGTTGCCGTTCCTGCTTTTCCTGCGTTCTGAAAAATCGATGAATTTCAGAAATCAGGTGACGAGAATTTTCTCTAGCCCTGCCGGCATTTTGTTTGTTCCTTCGATATTTATTTTGATCACGCAAATTATCCTTCGTCCCTACTTTCCTGACGAAACCCACGACCTTATCCATGACTGGGGGTTCTTCGCGTTCTATTTTTCATTCTTTTTGTTCGGCATGCTCTGTTATTCAAATAATGCCCTGTGGCTCTCCATCGGACAAAATCGGAAGTACCTGCTCGCAGCATCTGTTTTTTCCCTTGTGCCATTTTATGTCACCTACTTTCATTTCCGCGAGATAGTCATCCTCCCCTGGGACATGGACACGGTGGAAACCATGTTTGACGTGTCTGCTATTTTTATGAGCTGGTTTACCGTGATAACGGTCATTGCTTACGGTCAATATTATTTAAACAGACCGCATCCGTGGCTGAAGCATTTCAACGAAGGATTATATCCATTCTATATTCTACACCAGACGGTGATCATTGCCATTGGTTACTACATCTGCCAACTGCCGTGGAGCATTTTTGCAAAATTCTGGACGGTGAGCATTCTTACGCTTGTGAGTTGCGTTGCGTTTTATTTCCTGGTGATACGACCGTTCAATCTGACGCGCATGTTGTTTGGGCTGAAGCCGAAGAGAGCGGAAAGCGTAAAGCTAAAAGCAGAAAGCAGTATTTCGTAATTTCTTTCGCCCGGCACAGGGAATAGAGAAGCATCAGATCTTGTATGAATATGATCTGGTGCTTCTTTTATTTTACCAAGTAGCTATTTTTCAACAATGTTCAGTCTGGATTATTTGGTTAACAGCTCGATCGCCTTTTCAAGCACAGGATCTCTCCCGCTCAGCAGATCTTCTTTTCGATTTACCATCCGCACATCAGGTGCTGTGCCGATTCCTTCATAGCTTTTTCCGTCAGCGGCCCGGAAATCGCCAACCGAAAAAGAGAACATCCAGCCGTTATACATTTCTGTTGTGGGATTGTCAGAATATCCGCCTGCCGTGGTGTCGCCAAGAAGTGTTACGTTTTCTAGTTCATTCATGGCGAGTGCAAAGGTCTCGGCAGCGCTTTGAGAAAAACGTGAGGTAAGAACGATCACCGGTTTTGTAAACTGTGATTTCCCTTGTGGGGACACATACCATGACTCAGGTTCGGTGAAGTCGCTGTGTTTTGGGCCATTTCGTTTACGTGTGGTCATGTATAATTTCGTGGTGTTGGCGAAATGTCCGGCAAGGAGTTGTGAAACCGCATCACTGCCACCGTAAAATCCACGAATGTCTACAACCACCGCTTTTGCATTGGCGAACTCATCTATAATATCATTCATTCGCTCGCTTACTTCCTTCCGGGAATCAGTTCCCTTTACGGATAAGTAGCCCACGTCATCGCTGAGCATGCCTGTTGCGAGATTCCACGTGCGTTGCTTGTAGTTTCCTAAATATTTTTTTACTACTTCAGCATCATAATCTTCCTGCACCTTTGTGATCTCGGTAATTCCATTTCGCGTTCGAAGCAAGCCTCCGGGATAAGCGGGCAAAGCTCCGTTGGTTGGATATAAATTGACATGGTTATCGTTCAGGAGGTTGACCATCTGTTTGAAAATCTCGTAAAGTTCGGCATCGGTAGTTGCCTCCGTTACGAGTGGACGGTAGCTATCGTAAACGTGTTGCCAATCGATCTTTTTTACTTCAAATAATCCATATCGACTGTCGAGGGTTTTCCAGAAGTACTCAAAATTTTCAACAGGGGTGTTTGGTTTTTCTGTTCCAATAAGTTCGTCTGAACAACTTGCCAGAACGATAACGGATGAAAGTAAGAATATTTTTATCAGGGATTTCATGCTATTAGAATTGATGATAAATGTTTGCGCGAACATAGTGCGACAGTGCTTTGAATTGATTCTCAGTGGTTACGTTGTGCCAATTGAGGTCATACGTCAGGCCTGTGCCCCAACGACTGCTGAACAAATATTCATAACCAATGGAGAGGTCGGGTGCAAGAAAATGTCCAAGACTAGTCCATTGGGAATTCTTAAAAAACCCAGACACCTGTCCGGATTCTGGATGAGAGACGCTGTTGTGATAGGGCAAACGCGTTACGCGCGCCACGACAGGGAGCCGCATGGATGCCGTTACTTTGTTGCTGTTATTGATGCGGTGCTGAACAAGTGCTTTCGGAGCGAAGCTCAGCGCGTTCATCATTCCGCTTGAGGTCCAGCCCTGCGGATACAAAAGTTCGTTGGTAACGCTTAACCCTGCTGCGACTTTAAAGGTAGACTCTTGTGTCGACCGGATCTTATAAAAAGCTCCGAGCGAAACCTTTGCTCCCAGGAAGGAGCCGCCTGCCGGGAATTTTTTTGTTTCCTTCTTACCCTTGTAATCCTCTTCCTCAAAGACCAGCATGCGATTTGGGTTGTTCTTGGGTTGCAAGCCTCCCATTTTTACGTCAACATCGAACGTCACAACAAGATCCTTTGACTCAAGCTGATAGAATAACCTGACGTTTTTTGGCTTTGACTGGTAGATGAGCGGGGAAGTGTTCTGGTCCAGAAACCTATGTGTGCCGATACCGATTGAAAGTCCGATGCGATTTTCGCGAGCCATCCACGGTCGGGAGTCTTCTTGAGCCGCCAGCGAGAATGGCGCAAGAAGTAAAATGAGTGTAATTCTCTTCATTGAAATTTGTTTTCAGCATAAGAACTGGTTTGCGCGCGTTGAGTTGCGTGGTCATTTTAGAATGGAGTCTAAAACGATCCATTCGGACTAGTTAGACGCATTCAGACCTGAGATTTGAGGAATTCGGAGGGGGTTTTACCCGTGATCTTCCTAAACGTAGCGTAAAACGTGCCCTTCGAATTGAAGCCTGACTCCTGCGCCATGCCCAGGATGCTTAAGTTTTTTTTAGCAGGATCGGCCGCGATCCGGATAAACTCCTCAACCCGAAACCGATTTACCAGGTCAAAAAAATTACCTCCTGACTGCGAGTTGATCGCTTCGGACGCCAGGCTGCGGTTCACGCGCGCACGAGTTGCCAGTTCCGTTAGCGTTAGCGTGGCGTTAAGAAAAAGTTTTTCGTCCACGAGCACGTTTTTGATCGAAATAAAAGCTTTTTCGAGCTTCGCATCCGGTGCTTCGCCCTCCGCACGATCGGGTTCTGCTGGCAATGCCTGCTCCTCGTTCATTGCGATCGATACTGGCGGTGACAAAAGGCCGAACACCGCAGGGTAGGTTAGGGCTTTATAGGAAACCCAATAAAAAAGGACTACGAGACCGAGAAAGTGGAATCGGTACAGTTCTGAAAGCACGGGGATGTGGAAGTTCCTCGCAAAGAACGAGAGGACTGCGATAACGGTGACGGCAAAAATTCCGATCAGAAATTCTTTCAGCCAGTGTATGCGGATCGCTTCATCACCGGAATATTCGTCTTTGAGCCGATGTTCAATTGCAAAGTAGAGTCGTAGCGCAAGGGCCTGGAACACCACGTGCAATAGCGATATCACCTGATTGATCCAGCCAAAGTCTGCCTCGGAAGCT
>DASWTP010000105.1:0-8372 GCA_036402075.1 Chryseosolibacter sp.
CCTCGGTGTTGCCTAGCGTCATTTTCTCAAATTGCTTGATCGGTTGATTATCCGTGACCTCGATGTTGTCTGGTTTTGCAGATGCATACAGGACGGGTTCACTCACAGCATTTTTTTCTTTCGCTACCTCTGGCTGCGCTACAAGTGATTTCGGAGTTTCTGCAGGCCTGTCGGCAGCGGCTTTCTGCTGACTTTTCGCTGGCTCAGCTTGCGTCTCCACGACATCGACTTTATTTGCAGGCAATGAGCGAGGTTTCACCGTACTCGATTCCTGTTGTATTTTTTTCGGGGTCGGAGCTGCAGATGTCACGATATCCCCCGGGATTACCCGAACCCATGCCTGGGAAAACTCCTCAGCCTCCTTACGCGTCTTCACCATGTCTGTGAGAGACGATTTCAGGTTGTCGTAGTAGTGCAGATAAACGTAATAATGATTTCGGGATGAATTAAAACCGTAGGATGCTTCAAGACCTCTGCGCATGAGGACCTCCGTATAATTCTTCGCCACGTTTTCGCGGGTTGGCGCATAGGCACCGACCACCACATAATAGCCAGGAACTAGTTCTTTCGGTTGTTGGGCATGCGCATGAAACGTTGAGCAAAACGCGATGAAAAACGCGAGTGGGGCAATACAGGTTTTCATGTAAGGTTAGGGGGTAACTCCAAACCAAATATTGCAAAAAAAATCCCTTTTAGCAACCGAAATGGCCATCTTGCCCGAAAAAGGCGGTTATTTACCAGAGTATGTTTTCAGTGTTTCTTGTAAGAAACCAATGCCATATCCGCAAAATTGAATTAAAACTGAAGGCACGGAAAGCAAGGCAACCAGGAAACTGCGGTTTTCTGCAAACGAGTGCAAGAAAATAGCAAGGAGATACACAACTAAGCCAGTGAAACCGATCCAAAATAAAGTTATCGAAACCAGGGGAAGCAGTGCCAGTGCCACTAAGCCAACCAGGAAAATGGTCGGGAACCAATGTGTTAGCTTTACTTCAGACGGATATTTTCTACCGATCAAAGCTCGCCCTTTTCCGAAGTTCGATACCTGCCGAAAAAATTGTCCGAGCGTAGTCCTTCTTTTGTGATACACAAATGCGTCCGGAATTAAACCTACACGAAAACCCATTTGCTTCATGCGGATACTGAATTCAATGTCCTCCGCATACCGGTCGAAATGAAATCCACCTGTCTTCTGAAACACGTTGCGGGATATACCCATATTGAAACTCCTGGGTTGAAACCAACCAACATGCTTTTTTCCTCCTCGGATCCCCCCGGTCGTAAGCGGAGAAGACATGGTATAGCCCATAGCGCGCTGAAGGATCGTGAAATTTTCATGAGCCCTGTCTGGCCCTCCCCATGCGTCTAGCGGAGTGCGAGAAAGGAAATCAACGACCGAGTGAAAATAGTTCTCCGGCAGAATGCAATCTGAATCGAATATCACGAAATAATCGCCACGAGCTTGCTGGAAGCCTGCGTTCCTGCTTGGACCGGGACCGGAGTTTGGCTTAAAGAAGTAGTTGATTTGAAGCTTGCGGGAAAATTCATCAACAACCTGCTTTGACGGCACCGATGAGCCATCCTCCACAACGACAACTTCAAAATCGGTGATCGTTTGCCGGGTGAGACTGGCGAGCAACTCCCTGAGTTCATCGGGACGGTTATAAACCGGAACTACTACTGAAAATCTTGGCGTGCCCATACGGCAAAGTAAGGGTTTCAAATTTAAGATTTTAGATTTTAGCCTTTAGATTTAGGTGCCAGAAGGCTTTCGGGATCCGCTGGGAGCGGTGATTTTCCGCCCGAGGATTAACGGTTTTTAAATGCAAGTCAGGAAGAATAGATTAGAAAAAAATACCGTTATGAAAACTCTGCTTGCGATACTTTTTGCGTTTGTTGCTATTCCTGCCTTTTGTCAATCCAAGGACTATTCAGCTGATGTGAAAACGGTCGAATCAACCATTAAAGCATTATACGAGGTAATATCGGGTGAGAAAGGTGAGGCACGCGACTGGGAGAGGTTTAGAAATCTGTTCACCGCTGATGCCAAGCTAATTCCAACCTTTATCAATAAAGAAGGTAAAGTGGCTTACCGGGCGATTACCCCTGCCGAGTACGAAACCTCTTTCACGAAGATGATCCCCAATCGTGGCTTCTTCGAAACTGAAATTTCAAACATCACTGAAGCGTATGGGAACATTGTGCATGTATTCAGCACATATGAAACGCGAGATGAAAAAGCCGGAAAAGTTACCATGCGCGGAATCAACAGCATTCAGCTACTTAAATCCAACGATCGCTACTACGTGATGAATATTTTTTGGAGTTCAGAAACTGACGAAGCTCCGATTCCTGGGAAATATCTTCCCAAATAGACCCAAGATGAATTTCAACACTGAATGTCTAATCTCGAAGTAGTGTCGTTTACGAAATGAGTATAGCCCCACTTCGACATTCTACATTCCTTATCCAATATTCTGTCTTTAATTAAGGACGTTTACCTTCTTGGTGAGATCATCCTGCAGGCCAACCATATCGATTACCAGGTAATCACGTTTTGAATGAGACTGCATCGCGAGCATTTCAGCAAGAAACCCGGTGACAAACAACTGCACACCAATAATCACGGCAACCAGGGCCAGGTAAAACAGCGGTTGTTCTGTAATGTCGCGCTTGAGCAATGTCCTGGAGATATAAAGAGAGTCGATCTTGTTCCAGAACAACTTGAGTGTAAAGAGGAATCCCACGATGAACGACATCAGGCCGAGGGAACCAAAGAAGTGCATGGGTTTGCGGCTGAATTTACCCATGAACATGATTGAGAGCACATCCAGCAGACCGGTAATGCGGGTCCAGCCGAATTTTGTGCGACCATACTTTCGTTCGTAGTGTGTTACAACTTTCTCGGTGATCCTGTTGAAGCCAGCCCACTTTGCGACCAACGGAATGTAGCGGTGCATCTCACCGTAAACGCTGATATTTTTTACAACCTTCGAATTGTAGGCTTTCAACCCGCAATTAAAATCGTGCAGGTGAATGCCCGAAAGCTTTCGGGTGATGTAGTTGAAAAATTTTGAAGGGATGGTTTTTGACAAAGGATCGTGGCGTTTTTTCTTCCAGCCGGAGACGAGGTGAAAGCCTTGCTCTTTGATCATCTGGTAAAGTGCTGGAATTTCATCCGGGCTGTCTTGCAGGTCAGCATCCATAGTAATTACCACCTTCCCTTTAGACGCTCTGAAGCCGGTTTGAAGAGCAGCCGATTTTCCGAAATTCCTATTGAACCTAATGCCCTTTACATTGGCATTCGCAACATGGATCTCCTGGATTTTCTCCCAGGTGCTATCCGTGCTTCCATCATCAATAATGATAACTTCATAGGAAAAGCCGTGCGCTTGCATCACACGGCTTATCCACTGACACAATTCGGGAAGAGATTCCTCTTCATCCTGTGCCGGTATTACAACAGAAATTTCTGGATTTAACATTTATTAATACGCCTGCTCCGCAGCTTTTTTCTGCGTAAAGATACTCACGATTAAACCAATAATAACTGTTCCCAGGATTCCAAAGACCAGGGCGAAGATAAATATCGCTTCCGGGCTCATGAACATGGACGAAATCTGCATCGCTTGATCTATTTGTTCGTCTGACATTCCGCGCTCCTGCATTTGTGCCATCTGCTTTTCCTTCATGGCATCGATAAAGGCAGTGTCGATAAACTTGACATAAACGTACGTGAAGATGCTGTTAATGACCGATGAAACAAGGCTCAGCCAGAATGCGATACCCACGCCCTGACCATACGCCATAAATCCGCCATTGTTATCTTTAAAATACTTGTGCGCAAGCACTACAAGGACAATGGTGATTACATAGCCAAACCATCTCCATGCACCTTCCTGCATGTCGATGCCGGCTGCATTCAAAACTAAGAAATACACAATACCAATCACTGCTGCAATCAAGCCGTAACGGACTCCTGCTGATCGTGTTGATACCGGTTCGAGCGTAGTAGAATTTTGTTGTTCCATGACTTTAAGGTTTAGGTTGTCGTCTTAAAATTACTGATAAAAGAATCCCGATAAACGTTCCAATCACAAAACATTGAAGGTAATAGTGAATGGCAAGATCCATCGCATTAGTCGCGGGAAGGTTCCTTAAATTACTGTCATAAGCATCTTTTCCAATCCGCTCGATCAGTTCGTCTTTAACCTGGGCGAGTTTTTCGGTCGATTGGATAATAAAATCCCGCACAAACGACTCCATCACGGTACCGAAAATCCCGATCAGAAGTGATGCGATCAAGGCAAATATGAGTGTAAACAAGAATGAAGCAATCAATCCCTGCCAGAAGTAAAGCACCCCACCGTAATAGAAATCGCGGAGTTCGCGAAGCACAAAAAACACAAAAATACCGAAAATGAAAATCCGGAAATCAAGGTACACAGCGATGAGAAACGGGTGCGTCCCCATATAGTAAAGTCCGACAACGAGAATCGCTCCCAGTATCCCAGCAATGGCGCCATACTTGAGAGGCACCTTAACAATAGGTCTCATAGATTATTAATCGAACCAGTGACGTGTATTATTTAAAACAGCGACAGCCTTCCCCTTCAGTTCTTTCCCAAGCCACGGAGAATTCTTTGACTTGGATTGGTTGGTTTTTTCATCCAGCGTCCAGGTCTTGTCAGGATCAAAGAGCGTCAGGTTAGCCTTTACTCCTTCTTCAATTCTCGGTACCTCAAGGTTCAAAACCTCGCGGGGTCCGCTTGTTACTTTTTCGATCAGCGTTGGCCAATCCACAACTTTTGACAATGACGTCAGGTGCGAACCAAAGGTTTGAAGGTTGATAATGCCAAATTCCGCCAGGTCAAATTCAAGGTTTTTGCTTTCGTCATCGTGCGGCAAATGTCCCGAACAGATCACATCGATCGTTCCATCTTTCAAACCCCTGATCAACGCATCGTTGTCTGCTTTTTCACGCAACGGTGGGCTCACTTTATAATTCGTATCAAAGTCTGCAAGCAGGGAGTCGTCAAAGAGCGGCTGGTAAGCGGTGATGTCGCAACTCAGCCTTAGCTTTTTCTTTGCTGCTCTTACGAGCTCTACCGACTTCGCAGTAGAGATCTTCGATAAATGAAGCTTACCTCCTGCATAGTTGAGCAACTCGATATGCTTACCGATCACAATTTCTTCTGCAATGCGCGGCATCCCTTTCAGTCCGAGGCGCGTGCTGTTAACGCCTTCATGCATTTGCCCGAACAGGTTGAGCCAGGTGTCTTCGGGATGGTCAATCAATACCCCGTTGAACTTTTGAAGGTACTGAAGCGCCTTGAGAACGATGTCGGTATGCCAGATCGGTTTCAGTCCATCGGTGAAGGCCACTGCACCCGCTTCGTGCAAATCGATCATCTCGGTAAGCTCTTCTCCTTTGTTATTTTTCGTGACCGAAGCCATGGCGTGAACCTGAAGCAGGCGATTCTCATTCAGCCGGGTAATATAACTTACCTCGTTCTTGCTTTGCACTGATGGCGAGGTATTGGGAAGCATGGCCAGTTCGGTGAAACCTCCTGCAACAGCAGCTTTAGCAGCACTATTTAAATCTTCGCGGTGTTCCAAACCGGGATCACCAATGAAGGTGCCGAGGTCGAACCATCCCACCGATAGCAGCATTCCTTCTGCCTTGATCACCTTATCAGCAGAGAAATTCTTATCCCCGATCTGTTCAATCCTCCCGTTGTTGATTAATACGTTTTTTTCTTTTTGATGAAAGGGAGAATTCGGGTCGAGGATCTGGGGTGATTGGATAAGAATTTTCATCTGGTCAAATATCGTATCAGCTGGTTCGACTTAGGATAAACGAAATCAGGTTTTTGCCCATTTGCCCAACCGTAGCAATGACGATCCCATGCTTGGTTGTCGCGTTGGGTTTGCGCTGGGCTCGTGAGCATTTCATCTATTGAAACTGGTGTCTTCGGATTAGCAGGGCGCGGCAGCAAGAAACTGCATTCGAAACCTATTTTAGAAACCGGATCAGCAACACCTCCGTCAACAAGAACAGCAAGGCTAGCATGATCGCGTACTTCCACAAAGGTTTCCCCAAATATCTTGCTTTTATTTCGTTGCTGAAAGCCTCAGCCGACTCCGCCTCGAAAATACTTACATTTTTTCCGTTGCCCATTAACGATTTCATCTCATCGCCCTTAAACTGATCAAGCAACGACTCCGCCTTATCGAGGTTAAAGGCCAGCAAACTAACCGTATCGCGATTGGAAACAACCTGGTAAAAGCCCTGATTCATAGAGAATTTCGGAATTTCAAGAAAGCTGATGTCTCCAACCCTTCGCTGAGAAGGCACCACTTCCTGAGCGCCCACGAGCCGCAAGCTCTGGTCGGGAGCAACGCTGTCCACACGCAGGGTTATAAAATCTTCCGCCAGCGTATGGTAAAGTCTGGCGTCATTTTTCTTGCTTCCACCGGCAATCCGGTACATAACAGGAACAAACAACGCGTGGTTCTGAAAATCGGAGAAACCGCTCTTTAGCGGACTCGCCATCAGATAAAGTGTGCCGCGCTGATCCAGTCTCGAAAGGAAAGGCGCATCGTTCTTGAAGCGAAGGATAGCAGACTGGTCTGCACCCCATTCAAATACACGGCTTGCTTTCGGCATCGCAATGGCCACCGATTTCTCCTCGAACACATTGGCAAAAAACGGATTATTGAAATCCGGTTTGTCAAGCTCCTGCGCCTCGGGCTTCGCTGCAGCAATGCGGGCAAGTCCGTTTGCTGTGAGCTGCTGGTAACTTTGTGCATCTGCGTTCGTGCCAGGGATCAACAGAACAGTACCCGACTCGTTAATATAATTTCGCAGGCTCAGACCGAGCGACTGATCAATGCGATCCAGGCCATTCACCACCACCAGGTCTGCCTGGTTGAGAAGGCTGTAATTGAAATTCGACACAGGAAAACTCTGCAAGTTGAAGACCTGTTTATTCGCAAATACGCGCTGAACCGGAGTGATGTCTGCACCTGGCCGGATCTCGATGATGTTGATCTTGTCCGTAAAGTTCAACCCGATATAAAACGTGTTGTCAAAGCTGATGGGAAAATCATTGAAAGAGATTATGGCCTTCGTCATGCCAGAGATGCCGTTGGAAAGTTCAAAGCTGGTTTCTGCAACACCCTTCTTTGGAATGCTTACAGTAGCAGTACCGGCCTGCACATTATTGAGGGTGAGCTTGAGGTTGAGCTGATCAACATCAGACTCACCATCGTTGCGAACTTTGACGGTGAGGATATTCTTCTCACCCCCTGCAGCAAAAGGATTATCCAGGTAAGCGGTATCGAGAAATACATTAGGCTGATTTGAAAATGCGATGGGCACCAGGTGCCAGCGTGACGCACTGTCCCACCGCGTGGGGATTGTTCCGGCAGTGGATTTTTGAAGATCTGAGATCCAGAAGAATTCGCGGGAGCGGTTTGAAGTTTCCTGCTCGAGGCGCTGTTTGATCTCTTCAACGGAGCGGCTAACAGGGGAAATCCGGATTTGTGCGAGAATGTCGAGTGCTTCGGTTCTCGTTTTGTAGGCGTTTGAAAACGGTGCAAAGTCGTTGGTGAGGATCTTGTATCGCGTGTCTTGCGGGAAGAGCTCTACGATCTTTTGAGCGAAGCTGAGACCGGCATCCAGGCCGCGCGTGCGGTCGGGCATCTGTGCCGACATACTTTGTGAGTTGTCGATATACAGGCTGATGCTGCGGCCGTTGCCCATTTGTTCCTCCGCGGGGATAATGGGCTGGGCAAAAGCTAACACCAGGAACGTGAGCATGAGAATGCGGGAAGCGAGAATGAGGTAGTGTTTAAGCCTGCGTTTGGCAGTGGTCACTTCCTTGACAAGCTTTAAAAACCTCGTGTTTGAGAAGTATACCCGGCTGGTCCTGCGGAAATTGAACAGGTGAATGATGACTGGAATAGCCAGCACCCCCAGGGCCCATAGAAACGAAGGATAAAGAAATGTCATTCCGCCCAAAGATAGTCGGGATTCTGAATTGTAAACGACCGATCATTTAAAATGTTGGGGTATTTGTGGGGGGCTTTGGATTGAGAGTAATGACTTCCTTACACAGTTTCAGTCATTAGAGGTGCTCGTGCCAATTTTTTTGCCTTCTTCAGGCAACTGGAATTCGCTCTGTATGAGTGTTTACAATGTTTGGCAGTCACCTTATTAACTTTGGCTAGTCGCAGCCTTCTTTTTAAAACTGACTAAAAAGATTATTAATTATTTTGTTGGTAGGTCAGGAAACTTAAATCCGTACAAAAAGAAGCCATTATCGCATTGACAAATCGCTACCGTGTGCGTTCCATTTGATTCTATA
>DASWTP010000106.1:0-75919 GCA_036402075.1 Chryseosolibacter sp.
TAATCGAGCTGAAGAGGAGTCGAGCACTTCCTGCGAATAAAAAAAGGTCGACCATTGAGTGATCGACCTTTGGTTTGATTCTCTGTCTTGTCAAATGTTGAATATCTTAATGATGTCGTTGGCAAAGATGAACACCATCAGGGCGAGCAGGAACACCATACCAACCTTCTGTGCATTCTCAAGGAATTTATCTGAAGGTTTTCTTCTTGATATGATTTCGTAGCTCAGGAACATGACGTGGCCGCCATCGAGTGCCGGGATCGGCAGGAGGTTCATAAAGGCCAGCACGAGAGAGAGAACACCTGTGAGTTGCCAGAATTTTTCCCAATCCCAAGTGGCACCGAAAGCCTGCATGATGCCGATCGGTCCCGATAATGATTCGCGCGGTGAAAGAACACCTGAAATGATTTTACCGAATGCGGTGATCTGTGTTTTTAGTGTGGTAAATGCACGTTCAGTTCCCAGCGGAATGGATTCTATGAAACCGTATTTGATATCGACCTTTGCACTTTCCAGGTAGTCTTCATCCACCATTGGGCGGAATCCAATCTGATTATTGGCATCTTTAAAACTTTCTTTAAACCGCAGAATTTCACCGCCTCTTGAAATCGCAAAGGAAATCGTATCTCCTTTGAAAGCTTTTGTCGTCTCAAGTACTTCATCGAAATATGTAACGGGCTTTCCATTTAACTCAGTGAACAAATCACCTTTTTGCAAACCGATTCGGTCAGCCAGGCTCTTTTCCTGTACTTCGCCCACTTTTGGAGGAAAGCGGAACAGCACAAATTTTTGGGCGGTCTCTTTCTTATTGAAGTTTTGGATGAAATTCGCTGGGATGTGGATGTCTACGAGTTTGCCATCGCGTTCTACCGTGTAATAAGCGTCAGTACCGAGCAGTGTCTCAGGCTTAATCACGTCTTCGAGGTACTTGAAATCTTTGCCGTTGATCTTGACGATCTTATCTCCAGTCTGGAGTCCAATATCCTTACCGACACTTCCCACATAAACTCCTCCAGCCTTGTTAATCTCATCCTTTAGCATGTAGGTATCACCAAAAACGAATGTGATCCCGATGAAGATGAGCACGCCTACAACTACATTGACGAAAATACCACCGAGCATTACTATCAACCGCTGCCAGGCTGGTTTGGACCTGAATTCCCAGGGTTGTGGCTCCTGCTTCATTGTCTCAGTATCGAGTGATTCATCGATCATGCCGGAAATCTTCACGTAACCGCCTAATGGAATGGCGCTGATGGCGTATTCGGTTTCACCCTTTTTGAATGACCAGATTTTTGGCGGGAAGCCGATCGAGAATTGTTCAACACGCATCCCGAAGTATTTAGCGGCAATGAGGTGCCCCATCTCATGCACAGCAACTAAAAAAGAGAGACTCAGCAGCAGCTGAGCGAGCATAATCATCCAATCCATCGTATTCGTTTATTTCTATTTCACTAATTCTAATGCTTTCAAACGTGTTTTTTTGTCAGTGAAGACGTAGTCCTCGTAAGAAGGGCTTTTAATATAATCGATTTTTGCCAGGCATTGTTCCACAATATCCGACATTTCTAAAAATCCCACATTATCCTTCAAAAACTCTGCCACCGCAACTTCGTTGGCTGCGTTCAGCACGCAGGGCATATTTCCGCCCCGGTTCAGGGCTTCATACGCGAGCGCAAGATTACGAAAAGTTTCCGTATCAGGCTTTTCGAATGTCAGGTTGGGATAGCCCATGAAATCAAAACGCGGAAATTTCGATGGAAAACGCTCAGGGTAGGTTAGTGCAAACTGAATCGGTAAACGCATATCGGGCAGACCGAGTTGCGCTTTAATTGATCCATCTTCAAACTGAACAAGAGAATGGATAATTGACTGTGGGTGCACAACCACTTCTACCTGTTCTGTTTTGACGCCAAAAAGCCACTTTGCTTCAATAACCTCGAGCCCTTTATTCATCAAAGATGCAGAGTCAATGGTGATTTTTGCTCCCATCGACCAGTTGGGATGCTTTAAGGCCTGTTCTTTTCTAACGTTACTAATCTCAGTCCTCTTTTTTCCGCGGAACGGACCGCCCGATGCGGTGAGAATTATTTTCTCGATCTTATTATGAAACTCGCCTACCAGACATTGGAAGATGGCCGAATGCTCTGAATCGATCGGATAAATATTGACACCTTTTTCGCGTGCGAGTCGTGTAACCAGCTCACCTGCCACAACAAGTGTTTCTTTGTTGGCGAGCGCGATCGTTTTGCCTGATTCGATTGCTTTTATTGTTGGCCTCAGTCCTGCATACCCAACAAGAGCCGTCAACACGAGATCGATTGTATCCATCTGCACAACTGAAGCAAGTGCGTTTTCGCCAGCGTATACTTTTACATCTTCATTTTCCAGCGCATGCTTCAGTTTTTCGTAATACGATTCATTGCTTATGACAACTGCGTTGGGTTTAAAACGGAGAGCTTGCTGGATCAGCAGATCAACGTTGTTTTGTGCTGTGAGCACTTCAACCTCGAATGCATTGGGATGGGATGCTATGACCTCCAGGGCTTGTGTTCCGATTGACCCGGTGGAACCGAGAATGGCGATGCGTTTTTTTATATCTTGCTGACTCAATCAAATTAGGTGTTTTAATAGTTGACTTTTCAAGTCTTGCAGATCAGTTTCGACAACGGACCATACTGATAATAGATCTACCCCGAAATAATCATGAATTAACTTATCGCGCATCCCCGCAATCTGCTTGCACGGAACACCTGGAATGGAATTCTTTGTCTCAACAGAGATTCGTTTCGATGCCTCTCCAATTATCTCCAGGTTTCGCATTACCGCATCCTGAACCATAAAATTAACAATGAAGTCCTCTTCAGAGCAATCCTTTGTATACTCTTCTATCCGTTGGACTGCGCCCAAAATATGTTTGATGAAATTCTGGTCCCTCATCCGAATATGATCTTCAGATCTTTCTCAACAGACGGCCTGATCAGCGGATTTAAAGATCGTTCCGTTATCAAATCGACTTGTACTCTGAGGCAGTCCGTCAATTCCTGTTCTGCTGCAATTAACTTCAACAAACTAACTTTGGCGTTTGGCTCAAGGTAGATCAGTATATCAAGATCGCTTGATGGTCGATTCTCATTCCTCGCGTACGAGCCAAATACGCCAATTTTTTTTGGACGCAATTCCTTAAGCTTGGAAATAATGGCACTTTGGAACGCATTCGGAATCATAATACAAGATACTAAACTATTCTTTGATCAATTTGTTCAAAATTTCTTTTGCGGCATCGGTAATCACGGTTCCTGGCCCAAAAATAAATGACGCTCCGTTTTTATACAGATAATCATAGTCCTGTTGCGGAATCACACCCCCAGCCACAATCATGATGTCGTCCCTGCCAATTTTTTTCAACGCGGCAACGAGCTCGGGAATCAGCGTTTTGTGACCCCCCGCGAGACTCGAGGCGCCAACAATGTGAACATCATTTTCCGCTGCCTGCATCGCCACTTCATCGGGAGTTTGAAACAGCGGCCCGATATCGACATCGAACCCCAGATCGGCAAAGCTAGTTGCGATCACCTTTGCGCCTCGATCGTGACCATCCTGGCCCATTTTTGCCACGAGAATACGCGGCCTCCTTCCATCGAGCCCGGCAAAACGATCAGCGAGCTTACGGACTTCATCGAATGCGCTGTCATTTTTCATTTCACCTGAATATACGCCTGAAATTGATTTCACGGTGGCTTTATACCTTCCGAAAGCCGTCTCCATCGCTGAAGAAATTTCCCCCAATGTTGCGCGCTCCCGGGCTGCAACAATGGCGAGCTCGAGAAGATTTCCTTCGCCCGTCATTGCCGCGGACGTCAGTGCTTCAAGTGCGCGACCAACACGAAGCGTGTCGCGCGAAGCCTTTAACTCCTTCAGGCGCTCAACCTGCTCTTTTCGTACCTGTGTGTTGTCAACTTCAAGAATTTCAAAATCAGGTTGTTCGTCCGTCCGGTATTTGTTTACTCCAACAATTACGTCCCGCCCTGAATCGATACGTGCCTGCTTGGCAGCTGCAGCCTGCTCGATGCGCATTTTCGGAACACCGCTTTCGATCGCCTTCGTCATTCCACCAAGTTTTTCAACTTCTTCGATCAATTCCCAGGCTTTCGTTACAAGCTCCGAAGTAAGCGCTTCAACGTAATACGAGCCTCCAAACGGATCGACTACTTTGGTGATGCCAGTTTCTTTTTCAATGTACAACTGGGTGTTCCGCGCAATTCGTGCAGAAAAGTCTGTCGGCAGCGCGATGGCCTCATCAAGCGAATTTGTATGAAGAGATTGTGTGCCGCCACAGACCGCAGCCATCGCTTCGATACAAGTTCGCGCAACATTATTGTAAGGATCCTGTTCCGTGAGACTCCATCCGGAAGTCTGGCAGTGCGTTCGCAACGCCATTGATTTTTCTTTCTTTGGATGAAAGTCCTTCACAATTTTCGCCCAGAGAACACGTGCGGCTCGCATCTTGGCAACTTCCATGAAGAAGTTCATTCCAATTCCCCAGAAGAACGAAAGCCGTGGTGCGAAGTCATCGATATTGATGCCCGCATTTATTCCCGTGCGAATGTATTCGAGGCCATCCGCAAGGGTGTAAGCCAGCTCAAGATGTGCAGGCGCTCCCGCCTCGTGCATATGGTAGCCGCTAATGCTGATGGAATTGAACTTCGGCATATGCTGCGAAGTGTATCGAAAAATATCGGCCACAATCCGCATCGATGGGTTTGGTGGATAGATGTAGGTATTGCGAACCATGAACTCTTTGAGAATATCGTTCTGAATTGTTCCGCTGAGCTGTGCGGGTTTCACCCCTTGCTCTTCTGCAGCTACAATGTAGAACGCCATAATAGGAATTACTGCCCCGTTCATCGTCATCGACACAGACATTTTATCGAGCGGAATCTGGTCGAACAAGATTTTCATATCGAGCACAGAGTCGATGGCCACGCCAGCTTTGCCGACATCGCCAGTTACACGCGGATGGTCAGAGTCGTATCCCCGGTGCGTGGCCAGGTCAAAGGCAACAGAGAGCCCGCGTTGGCCGGCAGCAAGATTCCTCCGATAAAATGCGTTCGAATCTTTTGCTGTCGAAAAACCAGCATATTGTCTGATCGTCCACGGCTTGGTAGCATACATTGTGGCATAGGGTCCGCGCAAAAACGGAGCAATACCGGAGTGATAGGAAGCCAGGTCGCCCCGATCGATACGGGTATATTTTGGCTTTACATCAATACCTTCCGCGCTTCGCCACGATTTGGCGGAGTTAACCTCCTCCAGTGGCTGAAACTGATCGTATGTTATTTTTAAGAAATCGGGTTTCATTTGGCTTGTTTCTCCTGGAAAGTTTTCCAGGCATGTTTTGCAAATTCTTCAGTCATCGCATCGATCGCATACGCACCCGCTGACGGATCGGCAACTTTGTCGAGATGCGATTCTTCGCGAAGTAAATTCGAAACGTTTCGCGCTATGCGATTCATCATTGTGTGTGACGGATCTTCCGGAAAAATCGTAATCGCGTTGGCACCCCCGATCACTGCAGCCATGGAGGCAAGCGTGCTTTTCAAGAGATTGCCATGTGGTTGAAATTTCTCATTGATCCATTTTTCTGACCGTGCGTGAATATGAAGATCACCAGGCGCAAACGCGGAATGACCATAGGCATGAGCAACCTGAAACCACAAAAAACGTAACGCTCTGATTTTAGCAATGGTCTCCAAAAACGAAGTACCTGCAGAAACCGAGAATCCGATCGATTTAAATACAGCGAGAGTAGGTGTGTTCGCCTGTTCAACAAGTCGAACGCCTGCGAGCAAGGCTTCGGAAATTTCGTGTACTGAAGTTGATGACTTTACGGTCAGAAAATTTTTCAATCCGGAAAGGTTTGAATCTTCTGAGTTCTCAATTTTGGGAACCGTTTCCCAAAAAAGTCCACCGGACAGTGAATCATCAGGGGCGAAATTTTTTAAGATAAAGCTTTTCAGTTCATGGACAAAATTCCGCTGTTCACCGATTTCAAAAAAAAGCGAGCAATAGCGCCAGTCGATACCATTAAGTAGGTATTCGAGATTAACTTGTTGCGGACAACTGAAGAAAATTGCGTCAGCGCCATTGGTAAGGTGTTGAAGAGCAGTTTCGTTGGCAACCGTTTCGGAAGTAACGCTTACAAATGGCGCATTCAACCACTTCGCGGGGCCGAAGAACGGATCATCAGCGACCGTTACTCGAAACTTGTTCGACAACGGATTTCTTTTTTCGTCAGATGAGTCATAGTACGCCTGAAAGCTGACTCCACTTTCCGTGTTCCACGACAACACTTCATCTGGATTTTTTCCTTCAAGCTCCTGAGATGCAAATTGTTTCCAAACCTCTTTGTCCGGTGACAAAAATGTTTCACGAAGCAGTGACTGAATTGAGTTTTGAGGCATCCCTTACGTAATTAGGCTCAATTTTACTAAGATTTCAACTCCTGCTTGTCTTTCGAATCGAAAATTTCATAAGCAAATTTTTTTCTTAAAAATCAAGAGGTCATCCGCTTGTTTTCATTGCCTCTTTTTTTACATCTTTGTCTCCCTTTCCCTTGAAGGGATCAACAACCCCAACGAATTCAGAGTCTCAATGGAAATAAGCTGCGGTACGGTATGGAATGATTGTCTTGAAGTGATTCGGGAGAATGTTGAGGAAGACAACTTCAATACATGGTTTAGACCGATTCAGCCCTTACGTGTTGACGGGGACGTACTTACCATCCAGGTTCCATCACAATTTTTCTACGAGTGGCTTGAAGACAATTATGTGCCTGTTTTAAAGAAGGCCATCCACACAGTTCTTGGTGCCACAGGCAGACTTGAGTACTCTGTTGTTGTTGACAGCGGAAACCAGGTAGCTCCGCCTGTTGCGGTGAATTATCCGGCAAACGGAGCTGGCAACAGGAGAAGTGCCGTAAATGGAACAGGATTCAGCAATGATGAATATTCTCCTTTTACATTTAAAGCGCTCAATCCACAGACAGTTAATAGCAGATTAAATCCTGCATATACATTCGATAATTTTGTTGAAGGCGATTGTAACCGACTTGCGCGCTCAGCCGGAGTTGCGGTTGTAAAAAAGCCGGGCGTCACGTCCTTTAACCCATTGATGCTTTACGGAGGGGTTGGCGTAGGCAAAACACACCTGGTGCAGGCGATCGGAAATGAAATCAAGAATAACATGCCAAACAAGGTTGTGTTATATGTTGATCAGAACGATTTCACCAATCAGTTCCTGAATGCACTGCAAAACCACAAGCTCCAGGATTTCCAGAATTTTTATTTACAGGTTGACTTGCTGATCCTCGATGACGTGCAATTCCTTGCCGGTCGCGAGAAAACGCAGGAAATGTTCTTTCATATATTCAACCAGCTCCACCAGTCCGGCAAGCAGATCATTATGACAAGCGATTGTCCTCCCCGTGATCTGAAAGGCTTCCAGGAAAGATTACTTTCACGATTCAAATGGGGCCTGACCGCTGATCTGCAGGAACCTGATTTTGAAACCAAGCTTGCAATCATCAACCGTAAGATGCAAGCGGATGGTATTCAAATTCCAACCGAAGTATCCGAGTATCTCGCCTATAGTGTAGACACCAATCTTCGCGATATGGAAGGCGTTCTGAACTCGATGATCTTCCACGCTACGTTGCTTAAGAAGGAAATCGACCTTGAGCTGGCCAAAGAAGTATTGAAAAATATCATCAAGGAAATTCAGTCAGACGTCAGTGTGGATTTTATTCAGAAGACCGTTGCTGAATACTTCAAGGTAGACCTCGATGCTATGAAAGGCAAAGTAAAGAAGCGTGAGATTGTTATTCCACGTCAGGTTGCCATGTACTTCTGCAAGCGTTACACCCAACTTACCCTCGCGCTGATCGGTGAAAATTTTGGCGGCCGAGATCACAGCACCGTGATTCACGCGCTCGAGTCAGTCGAAGACATGATGAAGACTGATTCGAACTTCAAAGTTTCCGTGGATGAGCTTGGAAAGAAACTCAAGCTAAGAGTGGCGTAAAGCCATCTCCAAAATCCGGATCAACATACTTTCCATTGGCCGATTCCCATCGTCCCGTCCTCGATATCCCATTTGAAAAATTTGGTTATTGATTTTTTGGCTTTTGGTCTTTGATTATCGATTATTCCTCCTTTCTCAAATGGTGCCTCCATACGCAGACCTGGGCACAAAGTTTCAAACACGCCTACGGGAACTACCGTAAAGCATCTCGAAATAAAATTAAACTCAGTTTTTTTCAGCAAGTGTGCAACTCTTCAGGTGATTTTGCGTGTAGCCTCGAAGTTGTTTCAAAAGAATGCACAGCATTGATCTCGGCCATGATCATGCACTCATTCACTTTTGAAATAGTTCTTTATTAAACCACCATTTAGATGAAAAAAGTTTTTTACAGAGCGGCAAGTTTGATCGCGCTGGTTTGGCTTCTGGCGTGGACTTCCGCTTGTGACGATGACGACAAACCTGCAAATCCCCAAGAACAAATCAAGAAGACCTGGCGCATCGGTGCTGCAGGATTCGTGAAGAAAGACGGAGCTAACGTTACCTCGGAGTACATCAATCTCGTCATTACACTAAACAATGACGGCACGTACCAAACTTCAAACGCAAAGAAGTTATTCTTCCCATCAGGATCCTGGAGTTGGGTCGGCACAGACACGAATCAAATTACAATTGACGGAGACCTCCCCGTCACCATCATTGAACTAACGAAATCTACCCTTCGAATTGAATTTGTCATGGATGAAGACCATGTCAATGCAGCCGGCAGAGCGAAGGCTGTACTGGGCACGTATCAACTGTCTCTTGAAGCACAATAATCAACTGTCTATTCTAATTCTTTAACACAATTACTTTAATGAGAATACTTTTACTAACCATCTTGTCGATGGTGACCGTGACCATTTTTGCTCAAACCCCGCAACTCTCCGTAAGTCGGGGAGCAATCAACGCGTCCGTCACCGCTGGAGAAACAACATCACAAACGTTTACCATTACGAACACAGGAAATCGAGATCTTACCTGGAGCCTGAAATTTACAGGTGCACCCGTTATGTTTACGAAATCAAATTACGTTGAAAGCTCACAGGCACGGGGCCACGACAGGATAACACCTAAGGTTTGGCTAAGCCGGAATTCATCAGAAGGAATCTTCAATGCATTTCTGGAATCGGAATGGAACGATGACGCGCCCGCAGACACAGAATGGGCGTTCGGAAAATCCGCTGATCTGAGCCCTGAGGATTATTCAACCTGGCTTGACGCCATTGACTATAATCCGCAGGATATGATAGGAAACGTGCTCTCTATGCATGCTATAACCGAAGACCGTTATTTTGACATTACATTCAGTTCCTTCCCAACGAACAACACAGGCGGTTTCTCCTACACGCGCATCGAGCATGGGTTGAAATGGGCCGAAGCCGATTTCACATCAGGAACATTGATTCCCGGTCAATCGAAGACAATCACCGTCACGTTTGATGCTGCCAACTTACTTGCCGGTTTTTATACAGGTAATGTCGCCATTTTTTCGAATGATCCAGTTAACACCACGAAACTTGTGGGATTAACACTGGACGTGCAAGGCGGAAACGGAGCACCTGAAATCGCTGCACCCACCGCGAAAGAATTCGGAACTGGTTTTGTAAACTTTGCGACCCAGCGAATCATCACGATCAACAATACAGGTACAGGTCCCCTAACAATCACAAACGTAACATCATCGCAGACCGCGTTTGTCCCAGAGGCGATTGTTTTCACGGTCGCACCGGGTCGCGCCTTTGACTTACCAGTGATGTTCATGCCGGCATCGCCAGGTACAAAAACCGCTACGTTAACACTCACTACAAATGATGCTGACGAAGCCACGTTCCCCATTACGCTGACGGCAACGGCAGAAATTGCTCCTTCTTCTTCCGTTAATCAAACCACCTACAACGTGACTGTTCCAAGTGGAACGACTAACGTGCAGAACCTCGTGTTGGCAAATACCGGTTCTTCCCATCTGAATTACTCGATTGAGATCAGTTTCCCCGCGGCCCCTTCCGTTACGTTCACAAAGGCCGATTACGGAAATCCTTCGTTTCCGGAAAATCAGGATTGCATCACACCTGACATCCGGATCACAAGCGATGAGGATTTTGGGATTTTTAACGCAGCCACAGAGACCTTTCACAATTGGGAACAGTCGCCTCTTGGAACCACCTGGGCAAGCACGAGCACAGCGGAAGCGACATCTTACACCACATGGAATAACGCAATTGACTTTGAGGATGAAAACTTTCTGAACAAGTGGATGTCGATGCACATTCCTGCGCAGGGACGGTACTTTGACGTAATGTTTACAAACTGGGCATGTTGTAGTGGCGGTGGATTCACGTACGTGAGAAAAGAGATCTACAACTGGCTGACTGTTGACCCAGCCGAAGGAACCGTGGCAAGTGGCGAGAATGCAACCATTGCCCTGAACATCAACACTCGGGGCTATGCCGTTGGAACGTATAATGGAACTATCACCATCCGCAGCAACGACCCGCACAACCCCATGCGCACCGTTCCTGTTACGCTTCATGTTACCGGTGCAGCACACGCAACGCTTCACGAAACGTCAGTCGATTTTGGAAGCACGGCTGTCGGAAATGTTTCATATCAAAAGGTCCGTGTTCTTAACAACGGCCCTGATTTTCTGAATGTGACCGGTGTAACTTTTACCGATAACGAATTTTTGCCGCATGAGGTAAACGGAACGATCGCTCCATTTTCGTCAGGACTGATCACGATCAGTTTCACACCGTCAGCCGTGGAAACACTAACTGGAAGTATTACGATCACAACCAGTGATGTGAACCATCCAACCCTGCAGGTTCCTTACACTGCGCATGGTATCAGCCCTGGCGAGATTACAGTAATAGCAGAAGAGATGAACGCAGTTGTATCGACCGGAAGTCTGGAAACAAAATCGTTCACCATTGAGAACTCAGGCGCGGGCCCGCTTCACTGGAAAGCGAAGCTTGCAAACAATAACCCTGCTGTTCAATTTACCAAAGCTCCCGATGCAGACTGGACTGCTCCCGCTAACCAGGACCGCATCACGCCATCTGTCTGGCTTACTACCCATGATGGGCAGGGACTTCTCAACGCTGCAGTGGAGAAAGTGTACAACTGGGAGAAATCGCCAGCAGGCACTCAATGGAATTATGGCACCACGCTTGACAGCGATCTGGATGATTACAACCGCTGGGACTATGTTGTTGACGGTTGGCCAGAATGGGTAGGTGGTCACACCTTCTCTCTGCACACCGGTCGCGAATATTATGACGTAAAATTCAACAGCTGGACAACAACTGAAACAAGCGGAGGCTTCTCCTACGAACGACAGAAAGCCATAGGGTGGCTGAAACTGGATGACACCGAAGGCACGCTTGCATCTGGCGAATCAGTTATTCTGACCGTTACCTACGACCCGGGCGACTACCTGCCCCGACAGTTCAATGAAATATTGGTCATCGAAAGCGATGATCCAAACGAGACCTCCACAGAAATACCAATTCAACTAACGATTGAAGGTATTGCGGAAATTGACGTACTGACTGACGAAGTCGCTTTCGGAAACTACGGTCTGAACCTGACCAAGACCATCGCGGTAAAGGTTAAGAACAATGGAACCATACCATTGGACATCAGTTCGATTCAGAGCAGCAACCCTGCCTTCACTGTGAGTACGAGCAACCTGGTCATTCCGGTTGATGGCGAGGCCGTGTTGAATGTAAAATTCAAGCCAACCGCTGTCGGCCCGTATACGGGAACGCTGCAGTTCACCAGCAACGCTGAAAACGAAAGCGCGTTGTCAATTAATCTGTCAGGTGCTGGCATTTTGGTTCCGGATATCGCTGTCACCCCGGGCGACATTACGTATCGCACTACAGCGGAAACGTTGTTCACTGGAAACATTGACATCAAGAACACCGGACTTGAGCCACTGCATTGGGCAGCAGGAAAAGCGTCCTCCTATCCATTGACGCACATCCTTGAAACATTGAACGGTAACTTTACGGAGATCACCAACCTGATTCCATCAAAGTATACGTTTGCCTACGATGGGAACAACACGCAAATATCAGACGGTGGTCACGACATGTATGATGGCGGAAACATGTTAGACACGGACCGCCAGTCGCAAATTGAATACAGCGACAACGTGATTATATCCGGTGAATCTGCGTTCGGTACGAACACGAAATACTTCACGCGCCACCTTGATGGCCTGTTTGTGATGGTAGCAGATGTGAATGGCGCAGCCCATTTTGCTATCGAAGGAAATAACGGTGCCGATGGCGGAGGAACTGCTGACGGTGCGGTACTGACGACCGTGCTGAATGGAACGGAATACACCGGTTATGTAAAACGTGTGTTTAATAACTCTGACCCATCAATCAACCAGTTGATCATTATTGAAAGTGACGCATCTGTAACACACGAATTTGCAACCAACACAAACGATGGGCATCACAAAATCGCAAACCTCGCCAACGTAAAGCGCGTTTACTATTTGCTTTTCGCTGCGAGAACAACCTCTGCGTTCTATGTGGACAACGCCACCACCAAGTCAATTATGGATAAATTCCTCCGGGTGATTACTGGCAACGCAACGGGTGCACTCACAAACTGGCTGTCGCTCGATGCAGTAAATGGAACGGTAGCCCCTGGAGCGACACAAACCATTCATTACACAGCAGACCTCACCACCCTTCCTGATGCCGAATATGCACATAACATCCTCATCGGCAGCAACGACCCGGACGAAAGCATCGTGACGATCCCAGTACGAATTAACAAAGGCACGATCCTGGTCAGCAACGATGTGGACGATATCCTGGTGAACGAAGGGTTTGGTTCACGCACGATCGACTTTTCGCAGGTGTTCACGGACGGAAACGGCAACAGCCTCAGCTATGCGGTAGGATCAAACCTTCAAGTCGTTGCGGGCACAATCGCGGGAACGACTCTCACGCTCACGGAACGCGGTACAGGAACCTCCATCGTTTCGCTGCGTGCCGAAGACACAAATCACAACATAACATTCGAAGACTTTAACATCCGGGTTAATGACGTGCCAAGCGTAGTAACACCTGTTGAGGATGTTGTGAGAATAAGAGGCTTCGGAATGGTCACCATTGAAGCATCGAGCGTATTCGCAGACAATGACACGCAAGATGTAATCGCACTGACAATAGCGAGCTCCAATCCCACAGTTGCCAACGCAGTTATTCAGAACGGCATCATTACGATTACGGAAGGAAGCGTAGGAGCAACCACGATCACCCTGACAGCCGATGACGGAATCGGAGGTGTTGCCAGCCATACGTTTACCGTAACGATCAACAAAGCAAGCGCAGTATTTGCTGCGCAGAACACTGTAACAACCTTTGACGGCACCGCAAAGTCGCTCACACTGACGACAACCCCAGCGAACCTTTCAACGACTATTGTATACAAGCTGAATGGAGTTGCTGTGCCGACACCAACAAACGCAGGCGTATATGAAGTAACAGCAACGGTGAACGACAACAATTACGAAGGGGTTTATACCGGCACGTTGACCATCAATAAGGCTGAACAAACCATTACCTTTGATGCGATTGCCAACGTGTTGAATAGCAACGGACCGATAAGCATCACCGCTACATCGAGCGCAGGATTGCCGGTAACATTAACGCGAATAACTGGGCCGATCACTGTAGCGGGCAGCACCGTGACGCTTACCGGTGAAATCGGTGACGCAGCGATCGAGGCAACACAAGCCGGAACTGCTAACTACAATGCCGCGGCAGCAGTCACGAGAACTTTCACCATTGCGCAGGACCCTGTGTTGTCCGTTGACGATGCACTCAACGCCCACGTTCAGGCATATCCTGTTCCCGCAAAAGGCTATTTGATTGTGTCGACCGGAACGTATAGTATGCAGTCGGTGTCACTCACCGATGCTTTTGGTAGAACCGTTTATGTATCGAACCCGAATTCAAAAGAGCATTCCATCAACACCAGCAACTTTGCGCAGGGCGTTTACGTCCTCAGGGTTGTATCCGAGAAAGGAATCATTTCAAGACGAATACAGGTGAGAGACTGATTGCGAGTAAGGCATTAGTGAAGAGCCGTCCGACATGGATGGCTCTTTTTATTTGTCGACCTGCCGGATGTCAGATAAAACCTCGATTTGAGTAAGAAGATCTAAGGTCCAAAGACCAAGGTCCAAGAGCCAAAATCCAAAGACAAAAATCCGAAGAGTAGCGCCATTCGACATCAAACAATAACCTGTTTTTTGGATGGAGGGCGTAACAAAAAAAGAGCCGTTCGTATTGAACAGCTCCCTTTGCTCTTGTCTGACCTGAACCCTGGAACCTAAAACTTGAAACTTCAGACCTGGAACCTGAAACCTGATTTTTTGCACTTCGCCATCATCGCTTAATGAACGGAATCTGCACCCGCTGACGTGCGTTGTTAATTCCTATAATGTAGCCCCTGCCACGGAACTCATCGAAAAACCGGATCACTTCCTCGGGCTCGCTAACGCTTTCGTTGTTCAAGCGCTCAATCGTGAAGTTCTCATTTACGCCCAGTCGTTTGAACAAGCTGTTATCTGCGATCTTGAAGACCTTCACACCGTAGTCGGTGGCTTCCAGTTGCGCACCGAGCGCAGGCGCAGAAACAATTTTGCGTTTGATAATCCCTGTGTCGCCTTTTCTGTTCACTAAAGTCACGTTTACCGTGCCGGATCTATTGTCACGCAGGTAGGTGATTGAGATTTTATCTCCAGGATAGCGATAGCTCAGCGCTTCTTCAAATTCGCTTTGAGAATTGATATCGATACCATTCACTTTGGTAATCACATCACCCAGCTTCAACCCCGCGTCAGCTGCAGGCCCTTCTTTGTCAAGACGCTCCAGCAGCACACCGTTATAGGTCTTTACTTTTGTGTCGAGGTCATACTTTACCGCAGTGGCATAGTCATAGTCTGATACGTTTGCCCCCAAAACTGCCTTCTGTACAATTCCATACTTTACCAGGTCGTCAAAAACTTTCTTAGCGATATCCACCGGCACTGCAAATGCGTAGCCTGTGTACGATCCGGTTCGCGACAGAATTGCCGTGTTGATTCCCACAAGGTCACCATTCTTATTCACCAGTGCTCCACCACTATTACCAGGATTGATTGCCGCGTCTGTTTGGATGAAGGATTCAATTGGAAACTTGTCTTCGAGGATTCCGATACGCCTTCCTTTTGCGCTCACAATTCCTGCCGTTACAGTGGAGGCCAGCGTAAAGGGGTTCCCCACAGCAACAACCCATTCGCCAACCTGGAGGTTTTTCGAACTACCGAGCGTGATGGCCGGAAGATTTGATTCTTCGATTTTTATGACGGCCAGATCGGTACTGGGATCCGTTCCAACAAGCTCGGCAGTATAAACTCTTTTATTGTAGTTCACCTCGATGCGTTGCGCGGAACTAACCACGTGATTGTTGGTCACGATATATCCGTCTGCGGAGAATATTACACCCGACCCACTGCTCACCTGGGTTTGCCGATTACTCCCCTCACCGAAAAACCAATCCCAGTACGTTGAGCCACCGGCTTCCGAAATGCTATTAATAAAGACAACACTTGGTGTGGCTTTAGAGGCAGCTGCGCTAAAATCGACAGGCGTCAGGTTTGATGTAGTGGTTGTATTGGGAATGTCTGACGCGCGGTTCATGCCAGGTGAATCAAACTTCACGTTATCAAAAGTGGCAACCTCATCTTTGGGAAGGTTCGGTTTGATGATATACTGGTATCCCGCCCCTGTTCCGGCCAAACCGGCAATAAATCCTATTACAATGGTCTTAACTGTGCTATTCATAAGTTTAGTTACGATTCTGGATGGTTGAAACGGCTTAAAAGTTGAAAAACCGCTGAAATTTATCAAGAAAACGGAAATTTGGTTTTCGGGGTTCATAACAACGGTTGACGTCACGCTTTAATTATTGCGAATCCGGAAATCAAATTATCTTGCGCCTTATGGGATTCCGTTCAATTCTCGCAAAACCTTTTGCAGCCTACGTTGCCTCGCAAACTCGCAAATGGGCAATGAACCCGGCCCTGTACCAACACAATACATTGACACACCTGGTGCGGGAAGCTGGCGCAACAAAGTTCGGGCGCGACCACAGTTTTAGTTCAATCAAAAATCACGCAGACTTCAAACGACTCGTCCCCATCCGCGATTATGAACAACTTAAACCCTATGTGGAAGAGGTTGTCAACGGCAAGGCCGATATATTATGGAAAGGTAAGCCAGCTTATTTCGCAAAAACTTCCGGCACTACTTCGGGAACTAAGTATATTCCGATTTCGAAGGAGTCGATTTCAAACCACATCAACGGAGCCCGCAACGCGCTGCTCAGTTATGTACATGAAACTGGCAAGGCGCAATTCCTCGATGGTGGATTGATTTTCCTTTCGGGGAGCCCCGAGCTGGACGAAAAAGCCGGGATCAAGACCGGTCGGCTTTCCGGAATTGTAAACCATCACGTTCCGGCATACCTGCGTTCAAACCAGAAGCCGACTTATGCCACCAACACCATTGAGGATTGGGAAGAGAAACTTGAGAAGATCATTGACGAAACGCTGCATTCTGACATGACACTCATCTCCGGAATTCCGCCCTGGGCACAAATGTATTTTGACCGGATCCTGGCACGAACCGGTAAGAAGATCAAAGACGTATTTCCAAATTTCTCGATGTTCGTGTATGGAGGCGTAAATTTTGAACCCTATCGCGCCAAGCTGTTCGACACCATCGGGAAGAAAATTGATTCAATCGAGACATATCCGGCATCGGAAGGATTCATCGCCTACCAGGATACGCAAACCGAACCCGGCCTGCTGCTGCTGTTAAATGCCGGAATCTTTTTTGAGTTCGTTCCAACGGAGGAGTATTTTAACGACAACCCTACCCGCCTAAACATTGAGGAGGTTGAGCTCGGCAAAAATTACGCGGTCATCATTAATAGCAATGCCGGGCTATGGGGCTATTCGATCGGTGATACGGTGAAATTTGTTTCAAAGAAGCCCTATCGCATCGTTGTTACGGGAAGGATCAAGCACTTCATTTCCGCTTTTGGCGAGCACGTGATCGGTGAAGAGGTGGAAAAAGCCATGAAGCACACGCTCGCGAAATTCCCTGAAGCAGAAATCATTGAATTCACCGTTGCGCCACAGGTCACCCCTGCTGAAGGTTTGCCGTACCACGAATGGCTGATCGAGTTTTCAAAACAACCTGCTGACCTTCTTGCTTTTTCGCTGGAGCTGGACAAACAAATGCGCGACCTGAATGTTTATTATGACGACCTGATAACTGGCAATATTCTTCGCACGCTTCAGATCACACCGCTGCAACGAAACGCATTTATCGACTACATGAAATCGCTTGGAAAGCTCGGTGGCCAAAATAAAGTTCCTCGACTCTCGAATGACCGAAAGCTCGCAACCGAGTTGCACAAGCTCCGCGCCTAGCGGAAATAGAATTTCGCATAATGAGAGAAAAAAGGTAACTTATAGATATTATTGTGCATGCGGAGGCTTTACTTCTTATCCCTTAAGATCGCGTACTCATTCCCCATTCAATTGTTGCTGAATAACCTCAAGCGCAATCATGTGTTGGTATTGTGCTGGGTCGTTCTGTTTGCCATGATTACCGGGAGCTTCGGGAAGTACCTGGGTATCCCATACTTGTTTTTGGATCCGGAATACCTGAATGAAGTTGACTTCAGGTCGTTTTTCATCATCGGACTTTGTACTGCAGGCTTCACCACGGCATTTCACATCACCTGTTACATCAACGATGGTCACCGGTTTTCGTTTGTAGGGTCGTTATCGCGACCCTTTACAAAGTTTGCGATCAACAACAGCATCCTTCCCATCCTTTTTCTCGCTTCGTACATCTACCAGATCATTGCGTTCCAAAAGAACAACGAGTATACCACCGGGTTCGAACTGGCGTGGAACCTGGCAGGATTGATTGCCGGCTACCTTGCCATGACATTGATCTTCTTCGTGTACTTCTGGTTCACCAACAAAGACATTTTCAAGTATGTTGTGTGTCGCATTGATGAAAAGATCAAATCGAACGTGAAGGTGACGCGTGCGAGCGCCATGAAAAAGCTCGACATCGCGCGCAAAAAGCAGGTGCAGGTAAACTACTACCTCGACTACAACCTCAAGCTCAGGAAGGTGGAGGACAACCACTTTTACGATAAAGCCACGATCCTCCAGGTGTTCGATCAAAATCACTTCAACCTGGTCGTGATTGAGCTGTTCATTTTCTTTGTCGTAATGGTTCTCGGGCTGTTCAAAGACTACCCAACGTTCCAGTTGCCGGCTGCATCAAGCTTTATGATCTTCCTTACGATCTTCGTCATGCTTGCCGGGGCATTCTCATACTGGTTCGGAAACTGGTCGGCCACGGCAGCATTGATCCTCTTTCTTTTTTTGAACTACCTGGCAGGCGAAAACTTTTTCACCAAACGATACGAAGCCTTTGGCCTCGATTATGTTCGTCAGCCCGCTGAATATTCCGTGAATACGCTCCGTCAATTCAACGACAGCACGGCCATCGAACAAGATCGGCAGGCTACCTTTCCGATGCTTATCAACTGGAAGAAAAAATTCCCGGAAGGCACCAAACCAAAAATGGTTTTCCTTTGCGTAAGTGGTGGCGGTAAACGCGCTGCACTGTGGTCGTTTACTGCATTGCAAACTGCTGACAGCCTGACGCATGGCACCATGATGAAAAATGCAATTCTGATCACCGGAGCATCCGGGGGATTGATTGGTGCAAGCTTTTTTCGCGAGCTCAAGCTTCGGAATTCAAATGGTGAAAACGTAAATCCGTATTCTCCACTTCATCGCCAGCAGATCTCAACGGACAATCTAAACCCGATGATCTTCAGCCTGCTTGCCAACGATTTGTTTGTGGGTTTAACGCGGTTCGAATATGCCGGTAATCTTTACCTGCAGGATCGCGGCTACACTTTTGAACAGCAGCTCAATCAAATTACGGGTGGCCTGATGGACAAACCCATCACGCGTTATGATTCAGCGGAGATGAAAGCCATAATCCCCATGACCATCCTCACACCAACCATTGTGAATGACGGCCGCAAACTTTATATCGCTTCGCGACCTGTATCGTTTCTGAACGCAGAGATTGTCAATTTCCCGGAGTACACCACACAAAAATACAGCGGCATTGACTTCCAGCGTTTTTTCAAAGCGCATGGTGCGGATAGTCTCCGGTTCCTGTCAGCCTTAAGAATGTGCGCAACATTCCCGTACATCACACCCAACACAACGCTTCCGACAAACCCGGCCATTCACATTATGGATGCCGGTATTTCCGACAATTTTGGTTTGAATGATGCTGTCCGCTTTTTGTATGCTTATCGCGAATGGATTTCCGAGAATACATCAGGCGTGGTCTTTGTATCGATCCGCGATTCACCTAAGCTGGGAAACATTGCCGCCAGCGAAGGCCAGACGATTGTAGACGCATTCACCCAGCCCATCAGCAGTGTCTATAATAACTTCGAAAATTTCCAGGACATTACAAGCGATTTGCTGATCGGATACTCTCACTCATGGTTTAATAACTCTATTGAGCGGATTGATATAGAATATGAAGCACAGGATTACGTACCGATCCTGCAGGAGATGGATAGCCTTCGCAAAACGAATGCGCGTGCTTCGCTGAGCTGGCGATTAACCACCCGCGAAAAGCAAAGTATCGTTGACAATATCAGCACCACGAAGAATAAGCTGGCTATTCAGCGACTACGGGAGCTTTTACGACCCAATTAGACCATCCAGGACCCTTTACAAAAACTCCATTTCGAATTCCGGTGTGCCTCCCGCGATCGACTGTTATTTTTCCATTCACCAGCACGTAGTCGAATCCCTGCGAATAGGCATGCGGTTGTGTAAATGTTGACTTATCCGCAACCGTAGCTGCGTCAAAAACAACAATATCAGCGGCCATTCCCTCCTTCAGCAATCCACGGTCTTTGATGTTGAATTTTTGCGCGGGTAACGAGGTCATCCTCCGGACCGCCTCTTCCAGGCCGATGATTTTCAGATCGCGGACGTAGGTTCCCAGCACACGGGCATTCGTACCGTACGAACGCGGATGCGGCACCCCCGAGCCAAAGCGCGCGATCCCGGCATCGGATGCAAACATGTTGTAAGGGTACTGCATGATCCTCCGCAAGTCGCCTTCCTCCATACTAAAGAACACCATCTGGGCGCTGCCCTGCTCTACCATCTCAAGAATGGTTTCAGCTTCCTCCGCTGGCTTTGACTTCCGGCCTTTGAGCTTGTTGATCTCAGATATATTTTTTCCGTTCAGTGTTGTATCAGCACCAAACCGCGCTACTACGGCATAGCTATAGGTCTTCAATTGTTTCCCTTTTAAAATGGACACCATCTCATTTTTGATTTTTGCCCGTGTACCTGCATTCGACAGCCTCATCAACAACGAGTCATTTCCTCCCGAAAAGGCCCAGCTTGGAACAGTTGTGCTTAACGTTGTGCTGCTGGCAACGTAAGGGTATTGATCAATCGTAACATCGATTCCATTTTTGCGTGCCTCATCTACCTGGGCGAGTGTGTTTACCGACTTTCCCCAATTCGGTTTGTACGTCACTTTAAAATGAGAGATCTCGACAGGAATTGCTGCTTGCCTGCCAATGTTAATTGCCTCTTCGATTGCTTCTTTCACCTCATCACCTTCATCACGAATGTGTGACGCATAGACACCATTGTATCTGGACGCAGCCTTCGCGAGCCCAATCACTTCGGGCGTCTTTGAATACGTCCCCGGAATATAAATGAGGCCGGTTGACAGGCCCACCGCTCCATTCAACATAGCTTGTTCAACCAGTGCCTCCATCCGCGTTTGTTCCTCTGCAGTTGGGTCGCGCTGCGTGTCACCCATCACGGCACGCCTTACACTGTTGTGTCCGATTAAGGAGGCAACGTTCACCGAAGTCTTAACGCTGTCGAGGCGCGACCTGTATTTTGCCATGTCGGTGTTAGACGAACCGCAGTTGCCAGTAACAACGGTGGTGACACCATCCATGATGAAATTCGTAGCGCCTGGGAATTTGAGATCGTTGCCTTCAATGTGGGTGTGAACGTCAATAAATCCCGGGGCAACAACACGGTTGGAAGCATCGATAATATGATGTGCGGAGAATACCTTTAGGTTTCCGATCAAGGCAATTTTCCCTTCCTTCACGCCAATGTCGGCATAACGCCATGAATTACCGGTGCCATCAATTACTTTACCATTCAAGATTAAAACATCAAAATCCTGTGAAAGGGCCACCGGTGTAGCGGCAACGAGGAAGAATAGCGGCAGATACTTCATGGTATTCGGATTAGGTCCCTTAATTTCAGCAATCTGCCCCGAAAAAAAAATTTTGGATACGCGCGATAACCGTACTTTTGCCTTGTATGAATGTAAACGCGCAACTGAACCAAACCCTTGACCTCCTAAAGCTCGAGCGCAATGCGGACCTGGAGCAGTACCGTCAGAAAGTTCTGCTGCGGTCGTTAACCGACAGAACAAAAGAGGGATCGACATGGTATCCTGTTACCCTTAAGCGCGATTACATTGGTACCGGTGAACGTCCTGTCATTGAGTTAGAGCGCACCAATCACCTGGATCAGCCGCACAGTTTCCAAAGCGGAAAGCTGGTCAGCGTTTTTTCAAATGCCTCGGGCAAATCTGAAAAAGAACATATCAATGGAGTAATTAACTACGTGCGTGACAACACGATGGTGATCACGTTAAACGGTGACGAAAGCCCGGACTGGATTGAAGACGGTATGCTCGGAGTTGACGTAATGTTTGACGAGATGACCTACCGTGAAATGGAATTTGCGCTTCGGGAAGTAATCAAGGCCGAAGGGAACCGCGTGGACCAGTTGAAACAGATCCTGCTCGGTACGGACAAGGCAGGATTGAATGAAAAGAAATTCTCAATCGAGGGACTGAACATTCTTAATGATAGCCAGCTTGAAGCGCTTAACAGAATGTTGAAAGCCCAGGATGTTGCATTCATACACGGGCCGCCAGGGACAGGGAAGACCACAACACTGGTGCAGGTTATCAAGTACACAATCAAGGAGCAGAAGCAGGTTCTGGTGTGCGCACCGAGCAACGCAGCGATCGATCTTCTGGTAGACAAATTGAGTGAGCAGGGATTGAATGTTTTGCGGATTGGTCACCCTGCGCGGGTCACGGAACAGTCGTTAAGTAAGACGCTTGATGCCCGCATTGCAAGTCACCCGAATTATCACGAGCTACGATCGCTTCGAAAGAAGATGGAACAAGTGCGCGCTACCGCCCTAAAGTACAAACGAAACTTTGGCTACGAGCAAAAGCAAGAACGAAGATTGCTGATGCAGGAAGCCAAAGCGCTGAAGGCAGATGCTGACATGCTGGAGTTCTACATCACCAACGATTTGCTCCAGAATAGCGAGGCGATTTGCTGTACACTCGTAGGTAGTTCGCACCCGATTTTGCGCGGAAAAAAATTCAAAACAGCATTTATTGACGAAGCCGGTCAGGCACTCGAACCCGCCTGCTGGATTCCCGTGCTGCGTTCGGAACGAATAATCTTTGCTGGCGATCATCAGCAGCTTCCTCCAACTATAAAATCAAACGAAGCCGCACAAAAAGGCTTGTCGAAAACACTCTTTGAAAAAGGAATTGCCCGGCAACCACATTGCGTCTCGATGCTGGAAGTGCAGTACAGGATGAACGAATACATTATGCGATTTTCATCCGATGTATTTTACGAAGGGAAGCTGGTGGCACACGAATCGGTAAAGCATGGATTGCTCCGACCTCACCAGCCACCAATTGAATTCATTGACACAGCGGGGTGCGGCTACTCGGAAAAACAGGACCCCGAGACCCTCAGTCGCTCCAACGAAGAAGAAGCCCAACTTCTGATTCAGCAACTTGAAGCCCTTGCGGAAGATATTAGCGTTGCAGCGTGGCTGGAGGAACAAATCTCGCTGGCGATAATCACACCATACCGCGCGCAAGTCGACTACTTACACAAGCTTGCGGAGGCTTCACCCGTGCTCGAGCCGTTATCAAGCTTGATTGCGATCAACACCGTTGATGCCTTTCAAGGCCAGGAACGTGATGTCATCGCTATTTCCTTTGTACGCAGCAACGACCGGGGTGAGGTTGGGTTCCTGGGCGACATTCGCAGAACGAACGTGGCGATGACCCGCGCGCGAAAAAAACTGATTATGATCGGTGACAGTGCAACATTGGGTTCGCACGCTTTTTACGTCAAGCTGCTGGATTATGTACAGCAGGAAAATTTTTACAAAAGTGCTTTTGAGATCATCAAATAAGACATGACGTTTGCGGAAAAGCTATTGGTGTTTTACAGGCAACTGGCAATCGGCACACGGCTTCCCAAGGGTGTTGAGGTGCTCAACCCTTACCAGGACGAAAAGGCTTTCGCGCTTTGCGCAGCGTTCTACCGCCAATTCTATCAGGACAAGAATCCTCGCAAGGTCATTCTCGGAATCAATCCCGGTCGATTCGGTGGTGGCATCACTGGAATTCCATTTACCGATCCTATAAAACTCGAAAGCATTTGTGGTATCGAAAACGATATGACGAAAAAAGCAGAGCTGTCCGCTGACTACATCTATAGAATGATCGAGGCATTTGGCGGGCCTCAGAAATTTTATGGCAGATATTTTTTTAGTTCCGTGTCACCACTTGGCTTCACGCAGGATGGCAAAAATTTAAATTATTACGACACCCCTGAGCTAATGAAAGCGCTTGAAAAATTTATTCTCAAGTCTATCAAACAGATCATTGATATGGGTGTAGATACCGATGTGGCTTTTTGTCTAGGTGAAGGCGATAACTTCAAATACCTGACCAACCTCAACAATCAGCAGAATTTCTTCAAGCAAATCATACCGCTTGCTCATCCAAGGTTTATCATGCAATACAAGCGAAAGCAGATTGACCATTATATCGGGGATTATCTTCGAAAACTGAGCTAAACAGGAGCACAGACTCAACAGATCAGGATTCGCTCAGCCCATGCCTCTGCGCGCGGAAATAAATTTGCAGGATTTAAATTAATGTGTAGTCGCGCGCTCCATAGATTTTCTTTCATTGCCGGTGGCTGAAGCCACCGGCAATTGATGAGCCAGGTCAGAAATGGTGAGCCTTACTCGATTCAACATTGAGTTTCCGGAGGCTTTAGCCTCCGGAAACTCTTCTCCTGGCTCCGCGCACTGCCTTCGCAGTCCATGGATCATCCGGCCATGAATGCTTGGGATAACGTGTGCGCAGCTCTTTCCTTACTTCCGCATATGTATTTTGCCAAAAGCTTCTCAAATCCTGGGTGACCTGAACTGGTTTGAAGCCGGGCGAAAGCAGGTGCATCACAACCTTGATTTTGCCTTCGTTCACGTTCGGTGTTTCCAGCATCCCAAAAACTTCCTGCAGCCTTACCTCCATGGTAGGTGACGACCCGTCAGCAAAATAATTCACTTTGATCCATGAATCGCTGGGAACCTGAATCCGCGATGGCGCAAGAACATCAAGCTTGTTTTGCTGCTCCCATGTGAGAATAGAATTCAATATTTCGGACGCGTTCAATTTTTGAATTTCGCTCAGTTTTCCGAGTCCCGTGAGGAACGGAGCGAACCAACGTTCGAGGCTTCCTAAAAGCCCTTCTTCAGTCACATCCGGCCAAGCTTCTTCCGGCCGCCAAAGTCGCAAACTCAATACTCTTGATTGAAAAACTTCGAGCGTATCGCCCCAACCGAGAATGCGAATACCTTTCTCGCGTATCATGGAGCAAATCACATCAAGTCTTTTTTGTTCGTCCACTTTTTGCACTGGCTTTGACTCGAGCACCAGCGCCCCAATTTTCTTTTCGATCGTTCCGGCAACCATGCCCCTCTCCTCATCCCAACGCAGCACCTGTTCCTCCACAGCCTGTTCAAAAAGATCGCGGTAATTCAGAGGCGCAGCTGAAAATATTTTAGCTTCGCCAACGCCAGCATCCAGCGAGGAAATCGCGATCCAGCTTTCACGCGAAAGTGCGTCATGCGATGGAAGGCGTGCATTTCTTCCGTTCACAAGCTTGTACCGCTCGCTATCTTTTTCGACCTGCCGCGCGATTCGTTCAGGATAGGCGAGCATGACCAGCTTGCCAATCATAGCGTCATCTACCGTTGAATTATCTACCTGCACCTTTAACAACCTTCTCCATTGCTGGGCGAGTTTTTCAATACGCTCAAGAACAGATCTTTCAGCGTTTATTTTTTCTCCGGCCCGCCATTTTCGTAACGCGGAAATCCGTAAACCCATGTCTGCTCCCGAGTCGCGCGGAAGCGGATCACGTTCTTCCAGGAGTGCCGCTACATCTGCGGCAAGCGCTACCTGCTGACCTCCTTTAGCTTCCAACAACATGTGCGCTATACGCGGGTGTGTTGGAAGATCCAGCATCGCCCGTCCCTTCTGCGTGATCGCATTATCCTTGATCGCTTCGAGCTGCGCTAATAACTCACGCGCCTGGCTGACTGATCCATCAGGAGGAAGTGTTAGCCATGTGAGCTCACGAATGTTCTTGATTCCCCACTGGTAAAGCTCGAGTAGCAACGGAGCAAGATCAGCTTCCAGGATCTCAGGCTTACGATTTGGTACAAGGCTCGCATGGCTACCTTGAGTCCAAAGTCTGTAACATACTCCCGGACCAAGACGGCCCGCGCGGCCCGCGCGCTGGTCTGCGGCATCGAGTGTAACGCGGACCGTTTCGAGTCGCGAGAGTCCGGAGCGCGGATCAAATCGCGGCACCCGGGAAAGACCACTGTCGATAACAACTTTAACTCCCTCGATGGTGAGTGACGTCTCCGCAATTGACGTTGTCAGCACAACTTTTCGGATCCCGGAAGGATTGGGCAAGATAGCTTCCTGTTGTTTTGCAAATGATAAATCGCCAAAGAGCGGCAGGATGATTGCGCCCGGGATGTCACTTTCCAAAATCTCCGCGGTCCGTGCAATCTCCCCTGCCCCTGGCAAAAAAGCCAGGATGTCACCATTGTTTTCACGCAGGGCTTTTTTCACCGCCCGCGCCATCTGAACGTGAAGTTGTGAATCGTCTGGCTGCGGTAGGTAGTTCACCACAACCGGAAATTGCCGCCCCTGACTGGTAACTACGGGAGCTTTCAAGAGCTGCGAGAGTTTCTCACTGTCGAGGGTTGCCGACATGATAAGGATGCGCAGATCGTCACGCAAAAGTTGTTGCATTTGCAGGCAAAGCACCAGCGCCAGGTCACCTTGCAGATTGCGTTCATGAAATTCATCAAAGATAACCAGGCCGGCCTCCTCGAGCGCGTTGTCATGCTGAATCATTCGTGTGAGAATACCCTCGGTAACAACTTCGATTTGTGTGCTGGCGCTTACTTTTGTTTCGAACCGAACGCGGTAGCCGATCGTCTCCCCAACTTTATCGCCATGGAGCTCACTCATGCGCATGGCGACAGACCGGGCAGCAAGTCTTCGCGGCTCCAGCATAATAATTTTTTTCTGCTGCAGCCATGGCTCATCCTTGAGGCGTAGCGGCACGATTGTCGATTTACCTGCACCAGGAGGTGCCTGTAAGATCACGATCTTATTGGCAGCGAGAGATGCTTGCAGGGACGAAATGCTGTCTTCTACCGGATACGACATCCAGCAAAAGTAAGAAAACGGTTCGAGTTGAGCGTAGGGCAACACCTAATCGCTCACCGCGCGGTCCGGTTGAATTGAAAGTTGGATTTGGTATTTTAGCCCCTGAAAAAACTCCCATGATCAAGACCCGATTTACCACAGGCTTTGCTGCTTTTGCAATTGGACGCACGCTGTCATGTACCCAAGTGAAAATAACATCGAGCCCGAAAAATCTCTATTTTTCTGCCCAGGACACGATCATTATCGCTGGACTAAGTCGACCTTCCACTGGTTTCGTTGATATTGCCAATGTTGAAATGGAAGATGCTTTTTCGAGATGTAACGTAAGTGCTGTCATTAATACTTACGCATATCAGGGGATGTTGATGTCAAAAGCAGGCATGCCCGAGCTTGATCTCACAAAGCGCGAATCGTTCGAGCAATTAGAACGTCTTGGTATTTCAGGTTATCTCGTTGACGCGCAGATCGTATCCGCCAATGGCGACAATTCGTTACTGACCTTCTCCCAAAAAAACGGAAACTCCGTCAGTGAAACAAATCCGGATCCGTGGATCGCGTTTCGTTTCACAATCCATCACATCAAAACGAAAACCACTGTTTTGCGATCAGACGTTCAAGTTCGGAATTCAAGCTTGATCGTGGGCGAAAATGTTGACGACAATATTGGCGTTAACAAGGGCCTGAATGTCAACCGTCCAAAAGCTGAACTGAAGCAGGCGCTTACAAAACTCCTCCGCGTTTGTCATTGCCGATAATTACTCGTAGCGCAACGAGTCTACCGGGTTAGTCCGTGCTGCACGGATGGTCTGGAAACTGACAGTGAGTATAGATACCGCCAGGACTGTAACACCCGCGATCAGAAAAACAAGCGGTGAGATCGTGGTGCGATACGGAAACGATTCGATCCACTGATTCATGACTAACCAGATCACCGGAACAGCAAGCACGATTGCAAGCAAGACAAGCTTTACATATTCAGTCGATAGCAACACAAAGATCCCCTGGTCGGTCGAACCGAGCGCCTTACGAATTCCAATCTCCTTGGTACGTTGCGTTGCTGTGTAGGCTGATAATCCGAATAAGCCGAGACAGCCAACGATCATCGCGAGGGCAGCAAACACGGTAAACAGTTCTCCAAACTTCTTTTCATTTTCGTACTGTCGATTGAAATAATCATCCAGGAAGAAATAGTCGAACGGGTTTCCTGGAAAAGCTTTTTGAAAACTTTGGCGCACCTGGTCAACGGTGGTGGAAAGCTCATTTGTGCTGATGCGGATACTGTAGTACTCACCATAGTAGGGAGAACAATAGAAGATCATCGGATCGATGGATTTCTTCAATGAAACCTGGTGATAATCGTTCACCACACCAACGATAATGGGGCTCCATTGCCATTGCACAGCGGTTATGGTTTGGCCCAACGCCTCTTCCGGAGTTTTAAAGCCGAGTGCTTTCACGGCAGATTCGGTAAGTACCACAGATGTATCCTGGTCTTTTGTATACTCCTGCGCAAAGGTTCTTCCAGCAATGAGTTTCATTTTAAACACATCGAGAAAATTATAGTCCATGCTATTGGCACGCAGGGTCACCAGCTGATCATCAGGCGCCCCATAACGTTTAACCGGAGCTTTGTATTCACGTTGCTTGCCCGGAATTGTAACCGAACTCGTCACCGCTTGCACGGAAGGAATGTTCTTCAGCTCGTTCTTAAAGGTTTCGATGGCAGAGCTAAAGGCCGTTCTGTCACGAGGTGAAATACCGGGACGCTCCACGACAAGCACCTGGTCAATGTTCATCCCGATGTCCTGGTTCATCATAAAATTAAGTTGACGGTAAACGATCAACGTTCCTGCGATGAGGGCTACCGAAGCCATGAATTGCACGACAACCAATCCTTTGCGCAGCAGAATTCCGCGTGTGCTGTTTTTCAGTTTACCTTTCAAAACGGATACGGGTTTGAACGATGAGAGGACTAAGGCCGGGTAGGATCCTGACAACACGGTGCCGGTTGCCCACAAAACGAACAATAACACCACAAACCACGGTTGAAGCAGATCGCCAAGCTGAAGCGACAAACCGGAAAGTGTGTTAAAAAACGGCAGCGCCAGCGCAACGATCAGAACCGCGATGACGATGGACAACAGGTTAACAACCGCTGACTCAACCATAAATTGCCGGATAAGCTGAAATTTGAATGCGCCCATCACTTTTCGAACACCAACCTCTTTTGCGCGTTCCATCGCCTTGGCTGTTGAAAGGTTTATATAATTGATCCAGGCAATTACCAATACAAACACGCCAATCAGGCCGAGGAAGAAAACAATTTTTGCATCACCGTTCGGCTCCACCTCTTCAGCGAGGTTTGAAGTAAGGTGGATATCCGCAATTCGCTGGAGCGCCAGTACATCGCGTTGATTTCTCTCTTTCAGTCCAGGGGAATACTTCTCGACAACTCCCGCAAACTTTGATTCGAGAATTTTTGGATCAGTTCCGGGCCGCACCTTTATGAAGGTATACATGTCTTTGCGCTGCCAGCTTAGATGATATCGATCGCGGGCACGTTCGAAACGCGAATAGAGAGTCTCATATGAAAAAAGCACATCAAACTTCAAGTGTGTATTGCGTGGCAGGTCTTTGAACACGCCCGTAATCTTCACTAGCTCATTGTTGTAGTCATCATCTTGCAAACGCAAATTTTTTCCGATCGGGTCTTCATTTCCAAAATACAGTTTCGCATAGCTTTCCGATATCACTGCCTGTAACGGTTCGGCAAGAGCTGTCCTTGGATCGCCTGAGATCATTGGGTAGCCCATGAGGGGTAAAAATGAAGAGTCAGCATAGAGAAACCTGCGTTGCTTGATTGCGATCGGATCGGGCTTCGCTTCCTCATTGGTGATGATTACGTTGTTCTTATAGCCCATATTATAAAGGCGGGCGTATCCAACTACCTCTGGAAGTTCGCTGGTCAGCGCTGGACCAACACCAGGATAGTTCTCTGCGCTTGCAATCGATAATTCATTATTGATATAACTGGTGAGGGTAACGCGGTAAATGTTCTCGTTATCGGCTATGCATTGCTCGTAACTTTTTTCAAACTGCACATAAAGCGCTATGATGAGGAAGACTCCCATCCCTATCGACAAGCCAAGAATATTCAGGAAGGAGAAGAATTTGTTCTTTTTGAGGCTTCGAAAAGCGGTGAGGAAAAGGTTACGGATCATATCGGCAAAGGTTGGTCCATTAAAGTAGACCCGCTTTTTCCGAAAAGGTTACAAGGGATGAATTTTATTTTGAGTTCAACTGCAAAATCCCCCAAAACGGTGTAAAAAAATATAGGCAACCCCTTACAAAATTGGGCTGCCTATACTTTCCCTCCGAGGATCGAATTTAGCTTTCTTCGTCAAAGCCGCGGCTTCTCTTGCTGCGACCCATGTTTCCATCGCCTAACCCCTCATCTTCGTCCTCATCAGTTTCACTGACGGAAGCTTGCCCCAAATTGTTAGCAACTTCTTTTTCTTCCTCCAATGAATTCAAGTCTCGTTGTGAATATTCAATATCACGTTGAACCTTCTCATTTTGCTCGCTCAGTGCGGAAGGACTTTGTTCATTCCGTCCGGTAGCACCGCGACTGGTCTTGCCCGTGCCACCCTGGGAAGCCTTGCCACCCTGGCTTGAAATTTCCCGTTGTTTTTGCTTGTCCATGGAAGCAAAACCACGGTTGGAGGTATTACTCTGTGCAGAGGCCCTTCCACCCTGTCGTGCTATCTCACGTTGTCTGTTCTCATCCATGGATCCGAATCCTCTGGTGCTTTTACCTTTTGGTTTTTCCATAGTTCAATCGTTTGAGTAACCGTTCACCTTACAACGAAGGATATCTCAGGTTAGTATAGAATAATTATTGTGCCAAGGTTAACGTTGATCCGTTGATTAGTTGATTAGTTGATCCGTTTCGGGATCTACAAATGGTAACAGGGTGATCAATTGCGGGTGTTCAAACTAATCTCAGGATTAACGATGAAATCCCAAACGTATAAACCAAGCAGCAGATTAACGTTTCCACATGAACTACAAGGCAGTCGCTTTAAACCAATATAAAATACGCTATGAAATGCCGCACGGATTAACGAATCAACGGATCAACGTTTACACGTCTCTACAAAAAAAGAAAAGTCCCGGCCGTAACACCGAGACTTCTCTTTAAACTCGCGCTTAATAATTAAGGGTTTTCTACAACATTGCCAGACTCAGCTGCCTGCTTATTCTGGTTTGCACGTTGGCTGCGGCTTGTGCCACTAGCCTCTCCACCCTTCCTGCCAATCTCCGCCATGTGTGCACGATTCTGGCTCACGGCTGCCCCGCCTTTTCTTGCGATTTCACGTTGTCTTTCACGATCCATTGAAGCAAAACCACGGTTAGCAGTTCCTCCACTTTTCCTCTCTTGATCTGCCATAAACTACTATTAAAGGATTACATAAAATTTGTCCGACCGATAAGCACAAAACATATGCCCGTATCGGCTATTCCTCAATTAGTTAGCCATTTGGAAGCTTGGGGCAACGGTTTTGTACAACGAAGTTAAGCAGTAAATTAACCAGCCGTATCAAGCGGCCGACTACGTTTAACAGCAGTATATGCAAGTCACAGAACATTTTGACGTGATCGTCATCGGAGCCGGGGCCGCAGGGCTCTGTGCAGCACGTGAGTTAACCCGGGTAAAAATGAAGATTTTACTCCTCGAAGCGCGTCACCGGATTGGTGGAAGAATGTATACAAATATTCCACACAATTTCACTGTCCCAATTGAACGTGGTGCAGAATTCATTCATGGCGAAGCCTCCCATACTTTCCAGCTCCTGCAAGAAGCAAAAGGTGAATGGGTCCGAATTGAAGGCAACACGTACCAGGCGCACAATGACACGATTGAAGAGACAGATTTCTTCGACAACGACTGGAGCCTTATTCTCGAAAAACTCGAAACGCTCACAACAGACATGACCTTCGCTGATTTTCTGAGCGAGCACTTCGATGGCGCGGCATACGAAACACTTCGAGAGAAGATTACAAAGTTTGTTGAGGGGTACAACGCGGCCGACATCACACGTGTAAGCTCCCTCGCGTTGCGCGAAGAGTGGAGCGAAGATGAAGACCCCGCGCAATACAGGATCAACGGTGGATATGCGAAGCTATATGAACATCTCGAGCGTGAAATTGCGTATAGCGGGGGCGTAATGCGACTGAAAAATGAAGTGTCGGAGATTGTATGGAAGCGCGGTGAAGTTGAAGTGAGAACACAAGTCGAAAGTTTCAAAGCAAAGAAATGCCTGATCACCATCCCCGTTTCACTTCTTTCAACAAACGCCATCCGGTTTCAACCGGCAGTACCTCACATCCAGGCTGCAGCATCAAAGATCGGATTTGGAGGGGTTGTAAAAGTCACGCTCGAATTCAAGTCACTGTTCTGGGAGACTAAACCATCCAAAAAATTCAAGAATGTTCAATTCATTTTCTCAGATGAAAAAATTCCCACCTGGTGGTCTCAATTCCCGAACCGAACACCTTTGCTTACCGGATGGGTGGGCGGCCCTCCCTCCACGAAATTAAGCGAAGACGATACTGTAGTCGTTAACGCTGCGATCGAATCGCTTGCCAACGCCTTGCATTACCCAGCGGAACAAATCCGCCAAGAGCTAAAGGCATGGCATGTAGACCGATGGACGAATGAAGAATTCTCTTGTGGCGCCTACTCGTATGCGATGCTTGGGACAACTGAGGCAATAAACATCTTGCAAACTCCATTGGAAGACACACTGTACTTTGCAGGAGAGGCAATCTACAAAGGACCGCACCGAAGCACAGTTGAAGCAGCGTTAGTCAGTGGCCATGATGCTGCGAAGCAAATCTGTAAAAAATTAATTTAAGTTCATGCGCACAAAATAGCCGCCTTGGCATGAGAATTATTCTTTCTGATCGCGGAAACATTTCTTAGTTGTAGTTATTCAAAATTTTTACGGGGTATGAATTGGAGAGGAGTAAAAACTGCCTGCGCTGCAGTTGTATTCAGCGCGTTTTGCACGCCTGCGCTTAGTCAAAACTATTATTTAGTGATCGGAGCATTCTCATCGGAGAGTGATAATGTCAAAGAATTTACGAGCTACCTTCCCAGCACTCAGTTCGACACGGCTTATACAATCCAGTCGAATAACAATTCACTGCATTTGTATATCATGAAAACATCAAGCAAGGAAGTTGCCCTTGCAAAAGGTGCAACACTTACGGAAGGTGTGTCAGGTCTTAAAGCACCGGAGGGAGTTCTTGTTACACCTCAGCCCATTGGCGCAAAAACTGAAGCGACCGCTGTTGATGACGCAAACTATGAGTCTTTGTCAGCAACGGGCTCCAACAAATCCTCCGATGGAGTGCCTGCAGGAGGTGGTGTTCCAATGAAGCCAAAAGGAAAGTATTTCAAATTTACCATTGCTTCTGAAGATGGCAGCATGTTGCCTGGAGAGGTTCATCATGTTGACCGGTTTGCCCAAAAAGAGCTGGGCAGCTTTTCGACAGACTTGTATATCGATATGATGAAGCCGGGACCATCAGAACCGATGACGGTGGTGTGCGGAGTATTTGGCTACAAAGAAGTTGATAAGTATATCGATTTCGCCAATCCGGCAGAAACCGAGGGCGCTTACCAGGATGAACATGGTGCCTGGGTAATTCCTTACAAACTGGAAAGACTTGAGCGTGGCGATGTGTCCGTAATGTACAATGTCGGCTTCTACAAAGATGCTGTTGCTATGACACCTCCATCGAAGAAAGACCTTGATGAGCTTGTTTCCATGATGATGGAAAATCCAAATTACGTTGTAAAGGTTCACGCACACTGCAATGGCAAGTCAGGTCGCGAGGTGATGCTCCTCAACGAGGAGAACAACTTCTTTGAAACCACCGGATCAACACAAGTAAGAATGACAGCAAAGCAGCTCACCAACCTCAGAGCAGAGGCGATCAGATCGTACCTCAAGCTAAAAGGCATCAGCGAAGAGCGCGTGAAAATGTATGGCTGGGGCGGTTCTGAAATGCTTGTAAAAGAAAATGATCCGAATGCGCGCCTCAACGACCGCGTAGAGATTGAAATCCTCAAAGACTAAGAAAACAGAGTTCATGAATGAAAGCCCTGGCAACCACCAGGGCTTTTTTGTTGCATGACAGCCGGTCACATAAGGAAATTGCCATGTGTGGTGTGTGTCTTGTTTTTCAAAACGTGGATCGCTAACTTAAAATTACTATTCACCCTTAACATAACACCATGTATTCTTCACGAAGAACTTTCTTAAAGCAAAGCGCAATTACTCTTGCCGGAACCACACTCTTAACGCGATCTGTTTTTGCCGCTTCAAAGCCCTCCACGCTTGTCGGTATTCAATTGTACTCGGTGCGTGACGAGATGAAGGCCGATCCGCTTGGAACGTTGAAACAAGTTGCTCAAATGGGTTACAAGCACGTTGAACATGCAAACTACGTAGACCGCAAGTTCTACGGATATGCCGCAACGGAATTCAAAAAGATCCTGAACGATCTCGGACTAAGTATGCCAAGCGGCCACACCGTGATGGGACCAAAGCACTGGGACGCAACAAAGAAAGACTTTACGGATGCGTGGAAATATACCGTTGAAGATGCGGCTACACTTGGGCAAAACTATGTGATCAGCCCGTGGCTTGACCAGAGCCTGCGCCAGACGAAAGATGATCTTAAACGGTACATGGAGGTATTTAATAAAAGTGGAGAATTGTGTAAAAAATCAGGCATGAAGTTCGGATACCACAACCATGATTTCGAATTCAGCCAGAAGTTCGATAACGAGACTGTCTATGACATCATGTTAAAGAACACAGATCCAGACCTGGTGATGCAACAACTCGACATCGGAAACCTTTACAACGGGGGCGCCAATGCTGCAGAAGTTGTAAAACAATACCCAGGACGCTTTGAATCACTCCATGTCAAAGACGAAATCAAAGCCGAAGGCGGTCATGAAAAGTACGAAAGCACGGTGTTGGGCAAAGGCATTGTGAACGTGAAAGAAGTAATTGATTTGTGCAAAAAATCCGGAGGCACCTTCCACTACATTATCGAACAGGAATCCTACCAGGGTAAGACTCCCCTTGCGTCCATAAAAGAAGACCTTGAAATCATGAACAAGTGGGGATACAAATAGGCATTAGTCATTAGGCATTAGGCATTAGGCATTAGGCATTAGGCAATTAGGCATTAGGCATTAGGCATTAGGCATTAGGCATTAGTCACTAGGCATTAGTCGTAGGATTGAAAAAAAAAGGGAATAGGGAAGTGTGGCATAAATGACCTCCTATTTCCTTTTTTGCTTTTTACTCTTTTCTCCGAGTGACTAATGACTAGTGGCGTTTTCCTTCACAGTGACTTTTTCCTTTTCTGGCGTTGGCTGCGCATCCTGTAGCTCTTCTTGTTTCACCAGGAACTTTAAAAGTCCTTCCTGTAATTTAATCCGGATGTCTTTGGATTTTTTCAACTGCACAATTTCATCGTCTACATGGAGCAGTTTTCCCTCCCAATACATTTCCAGGTTTTTTGCTTTGAGGATGTTAAAAATGGGTGGTTGTTCGATTCCATGAAGTTTATTGTGAACATAGGCCGCAAACTCATCACGCTGACGTTCTGAAACGAGGATTACTTCAAACTCCCCGTCACCCGGATCGCCCACCGGTGTGAGGTTAAGGTTTGGCCCGATGGATTGTGTGTTCATGACTTCCACCAACAGAAACTTTCCGGAATAATCGGCTCCATCCAACGAGATCTTGCAGTATCGCGCTTTGCTCGATAAGATAATATCGTGAAGCGTTTCGAGCGCGACTTTCAGGTTTTCCTCCGGAGCCGCTGGCAGCTCATCTTTCTTCTTTTTCATCTCCTTCATCAGTCGTGGAAAAACGCCATAACCAATTCCCTCCAGGAAAAAGCCCGGTTGCTTCTTCAGCCCATAGATTCTTCCCACATCAAACGGCTTTAAAACTCCGCCTTCCCATCCATCGATGACTTCCTCAGGAGTGCCGCGTATTCCTAAAGTACGCGCAATATTGTTCGCTGTGCCCAATGGTAACAAGGCGAGAGGCATATTTTTATCAAGCACCACACGCGCCACCTTACGCACGGTTCCATCGCCTCCCGCAATCACAATCATGTCCGACTCAGCCGGTTTGATATTCTCCCAGCCTTCTTTTTTTGTAGATGAATAACTACAGTCGTAGCCCGCCCGATTGATCAGGCGCGCCAGCTTTTTATGTGTGTATTCAGCCTCCCCTGCCTTCGGATTATGTAAGAGTTTTGCAACTTTCATTCTTATAAAGTCTCACTAAACGCCTATAAGAATATCATACCTGCTTGGCTCTGGAACGAAAATATTAGCGTTTGGTGCATGAGAATCTTAGTAACAAATGATGATGGAATCTATAGCCCGGGCATTGCCGCTCTGGCACAGGTAGCAACAAAGTTTGGCGAAGTTCGCGTAGTTGCTCCCGATGTTGAACAATCTTCGATGGGCCATGCAATTACCGCATCCCGACCTTTGCACTACAAAAAATCTCCAATCACCTTTGATGGCCTTGAGGCATATCGCGTGAATGGAACACCGGCCGATTGTGTTGCTCTTGGCTCACACCTTTGGTCCAAAGTCGATGTCGTATTGTCCGGAATAAATATGGGTCTGAATCTCGGAAACTCCATGTGGCATTCGGGCACTCTAGCCGGAGCAAAGCAGGCAGTGCTACTTGGAATGAAAGGCATAGCGCTCAGCACCCCGGCAGGTAACACTGAGCCCGATTTCAAAAAACTTGAAACGTGGGTAGAGCAGGCACTGTCGGCATTATTGGAGAACCCTGACCTGTCATTGGTTAACGTGAATTTTCCACCTGAGCCGAAAGGCATGCAGTGGACGCGTCAGTCTGTACGGCAATATGATGGCAAAGTTGTCCCCGGAACAGACCCAATGGGAAGGAAACATTATTGGTTTACCGTCATGCCACTGGAACCCGCTGACGAAGGCACTGATCGATGGGCAGTTGAAAATGGATATGTGTCCATTACACCATTGAGGTTAGACCTGACAAACGAAAATGAGCTAATGAAGGCGCTCCAAAAGCAACCTCTGCCCGCGTGAGCCGGGTCAGCCCTTTACGGAAGCGTCAACTATCTTTTGAAGGATGCCCCTGTCAACATCGTCAAGCGATTTGATGTAAAGGCATCCTTTACTTGTCTTGTGCTTGCCCAACTTATCCAGCAAGGGACTGCTCTTCAGCAACTGGGGCGAAAGATACAAGCTGATGTTTTGCTTTCGCGGTGAAAAGGCTATGACAGGCCAATCCAATTTCTTACCATTCGCATAAACCTGCTTCTGTGTTCCGAAACCAACAATAGCAGTTCCCCACATTTTTGCCTCGGCACCTGAGGCCTTTTTCATCATTTCAATGATAGCAAAGCAATCATCACGTTTACGTTCATCATCAAAACTTTCGATGAACCTGCCAACGGAAGCTTCAGTCATTCTGGTTTTCGGTTCCGCCATAATGGAGAGGTTTACGATTTCCTCTAACTACTAATTTATATGGATTCATTGACAATCGCCTGTTTCACATTAGAATATTCAATTGTACATTTATAGAAACCTACCTTATGGCTACTTTCGACAAACGCGTTGACGCTTATATCGCAAAAGCGGAGCCGTTCGCGCAACCCGTACTGGAGCACATTCGTGAGCTTGTGCACAAAGCCTGTCCCGAAGTTGAAGAAACAATGAAATGGAGCTTCCCTCATTTCGAATACAAAGGCCTGCTGTGCAGCATGGCTTCGTTCAAGAAACATTGCGCTTTCGGTTTTTGGAAGGGCGCCATCATGAAAGATCCGAAAGGAATCCTCTCGGTGGTTGGCCGCACTTCCATGGGAAATTTTGATCGAATAACATCCCTGGATGATCTTCCATCCGACAAAGTAATGCTTGACTACATTAAGCAGGCCGCAAAGCTTAACGATGACGACATCAAGCTTCCCCCAAAAAAGCCCATTAAAGCGGCAGCCGTCAAGGTGCCCGATTATTTTATGAAAGCTATTACCCGGAACAAGAAAGCGCTCGCCACCTTTGAAACCTTTAGCAATTCGCACCGAAAAGATTATGTCGAATGGATCACCGAAGCAAAATCGGAAGAAACGCGCGCCAGGCGAATGGACCAGGCCATTGAATGGATGAGTGAAGGTAAAAGCCGAAATTGGAAATACGAACGAAAATGAAATTCACACATACACTCCTTTTGATTCTGATCGCAATGGGTCTGCGGGCGCAGGAAACAAAACCCTTACGCATAGGTATTGCAGGGCTTACACACACCCACGTGCATTGGCTTCTCGGCAGCAATCAGCGTGACGAGTTTGAGATCGTGGGAATTGCAGAGCCAGATCGGGAGGTCGCCCTTCGGTACCTCAAGCAATATAACCTGAGCGAGAAATTACTTTTCCGAACGCTTGAGGAAATGATTGAAAGCACGAAGCCAGAAGCGGTGACTGCGTTCAACAGCATCTTTCAGCACCTTGAAGTAGTGAAGATTTGTGCTCCGAAGAAAATTCATGTGATGGTTGAAAAGCCCCTAGCCGTCAGTCTCGACCATGCAAAACAGATGGAAGCGCTGGCGAAAAAACATGGAATTCACTTGCTCACCAATTACGAAACAACCTGGTACAAAAGCAACCATGATGCTTTTTCCATGATCACGAAAGAGAATGCGATTGGACAGATCCGCAAGATCGTTGTTCACGATGGCCATCCGGGACCCAAAGAGATTGGTGTGAGCAAAGAATTTCTCGACTGGCTTACAGACCCTGTTCAAAACGGTGGTGGTGCGCTGATGGACTTCGGGTGTTATGGGGCTAACATGCTGGCGTGGCTCATGAACAACGAGAGGCCCGAGAGTGTCATGGCGATCACGCAAACCTTCAAACCTGATATTTATTCGAAGGTTGATGATGAAGCAACTATCGTGGTAACTTACCCAAAAGTTCAGGGCATCATCCAGGCTTCGTGGAATTGGCCTTACAACCGGAAGGACATGGAGGTGTACGGAGTAAGTGCCTACCTGAAGGCCGACCGAAATTCATTGCGTTTCCGGAAGGGCGATGAACCTGAGATGCTCACGCAAGTGGAAACCCGGCCCGCACCTTTCGATAACCCATTTGCCTTTTTTGCTGGCGTCATTCGGGGCACCATTCCAATGGACGATCATGATCTCTCATCACTGCCCTTAAATATGATCGCGATGGAAATCCTGGATGCAGCAAGCCAGTCAGCAAAACAGGGGAAAAGAATCTACCTCAAAAAATGAAAACTGCGGAACTGATCATACTCCTGGTAGGATTACTTGTTTCGATCAGTACCCTTGTTCTTCTAAACCGGTACTTAAAACTCCATGCTTTCTTTTGCCTGCTGATCGCTTCGTTGATTCTCGGCATTATCACAAACATTTCGTTCGCACAAATTTTGACGGCCATGCAAAACGGGTTCGGATCGTTACTGGCGCAGATCGGATTTGTTGTGGCACTCGGGTCATGCCTTGGCGTAATGCTGGAGAAGACCGGGGCGATGCATATTATCGCACAAAAAATCCTTGCAGCGTTTGGAAAAAAACGTTCGCTCAAAGCCATGAGCGCCTTGGGACTCCTCGTGGGAATTCCTGTCTTTTGCGACTCGGGCTTTATTATTCTTTCCAGGCTGATTCCAACCATTGCAGCTCAAAGCGGTGTGCCGGGGTCGTCACTTGCACTGGCGTTATCCAGCGGCCTCTATACCACTCACTCTCTTGTTCCACCGACACCAGGCCCGCTGGCGGCTGCAGTCAACCTCGGGCTGGCTGAAAACATGGGCACTGTCATTCTGATTGGAATATTGGGTTCAATCCCCGTAGGATTCACCGGCTACCTGCTTTCAAAAAATCTCGGTAAAAACTTTTTCGTGCATTTGAAGGAAGTGCACCCGGAACGAGGACACGAAAACCTCTCCTCAACAAAAGCGTTTCTCCCGCTGGTCACGCCAATCGTGTTGATCACACTGGCAACACTCCCGAAAATCATCGGGTTTACAGGTATCGTTGCGCAGGTTCTGGCAATCCTTGGCCAGCCTTTTATTGCGTTGGCGATTGGTCTGCTGCTCACCATTCCTTTGATCCGCAAACGTGACAAGGATTGGCCAGACTGGATCAACTCCGCGTTGATGGATGCCGGTATCATTCTCCTGATAACCGGAGCCGGTGGCGCCTTTGGAAGCGTCATTCGTGAAAGTGGATTGGAAAGTATTCTGAAGGGAGTTTTTTCAGACTACAAAGTATTTGGTTCGTTGTTTATCTGTTTTGCATTTATGATCTCAGGGTTACTAAAAACTGCACAAGGTTCCACAACGTCTGCCATGATCATTACTACAAGCCTTATTGCACCACTGCTGGCCCCGGCTGGCTTCCACAATCCCGTTCACCTCGCTACTATTGTGCTGGCCATCGGTAGTGGTGGCATGTGCGTCTCGCATGCAAATGACTCTTACTTCTGGGTTGTGTCTCAGTTCGGAGGAATTCCGCCAGACGTAGCCCTGAGTAACTTTACACGAATCACATTCTTCCAGGGACTTACCGGGCTCGTTACCGCAGTCGTGATCTTTTTCTTATGGTAAACGTCCTGGTAGCGCCCGATAAATTCAAAGGCTCGCTCACTGCCCTCGAAGTCTGCAACGCAGTAAGCGAGTTCCTGGTGAATAGCCGATGCAACGTCTCTTCACTTCCACTGGCTGATGGAGGAGAAGGTACGTTTGAAATTCTTCAGAAGCATTACGGTGGCGTTAGCCAGGAGGTGGTAGTTCATGATCCAATGATGCGAGCCATCAAAGCAACGTATGGGGTTTCAGCTGATGGTTCAACTGCGCTTATTGAAATGGCTAAAGCTTCCGGCCTTCAGTTATTGAACAAAAGTGAGTGCAACCCACTGGTAACAACAACGTACGGAACAGGTGAACTCATCCTTCATGCTCTTGACAAAAGAGTTAAGACAATCATTCTTGGCATTGGCGGAAGCGCCACCCATGACGTTGGTACGGGCATGGCAGCTGCGATTGGATTTCGTTTTTTTACCAGGTTACAAAAATTAATAAGTTGTCCGTGCGGAGCCTCACTTCATGAAATTGACATGATTGATCCCACGGGGTGTCATCCTGCAGTGAAGTGGGCAAAGTGTATCGTGTTGTGCGATGTCAAAAATCCGCTCACCGGGAAGAATGGGTCTGCCTTGGTGTTTGCGCCACAGAAAGGTGCATCCCCTGCAGATGTTGATACTCTGGAGCTCGGAACAAGGCACTTTGCCAAGGTTCTGAAGAGCCAATTTAACTTTTCGACTGACTTTCCGGGCGCGGGTGCTGCCGGAGGACTTGGAGCCGGTGCGGCTTGCTTCCTAAAAGCTGAACTCCACACCGGGATGGATTTCATCGGTGGCATCACGTCCCTCGAACAAAGAATCTCGGAGAGCGATATTGTTATTACCGGTGAAGGAAAACTTGACCGGCAATCATTTTCCGGCAAGGTCGTTCAACGCGTAACAGCGCTGGCTAGGAAACATAACAAACGACTGATTGTCATCTGCGGAGTATCAGAGCTAAGCCCGGAAGAATTGCACCACTCAGGAATTGACGAGTGCCTTGTACTTTCATCGGGACGTGAACTGCAGTATGCTATTGACAATGCAGCTGCACTGATCAAAGAGCGACTTGGAAAAAGCATGGTATTGCAGGCGATTAACATTTCTTAGCACGATCATTTGTCTAATGCCAGGCAAGCGTTTATTTTTAACCCTCTAAACAAACACTCATGGGGAAAGTAATCATCAACAGCTTCAGTGAATTTGAAACATACATTGGAAAAGACCTGGGCGTATCAGAATATGTCAGGATTGACCAGGCTCGCATCAACCAGTTCGCGGAAGCAACGTTTGATCACCAATGGATTCACACAGACGCAAAGCGCGCAGCAGTTGAAAGCCCATTCAAAAAGACGATTGCCCATGGGTATCTCGCCTTGTCGCTGGTGCCGTACCTCTGGAATCAAATTGCCGAAATCAACAACATCAAAATGCTGATCAACTATGGGGTAGAAGACTTGAAGTTCAACCAACCTGTAGTGGTAGATAGTGATGTTCGGCTTAAGGTTAAACTGGCCTCGCTTGTAAATCTCCGTGGAATTGCCAAAACAGGTCTGGAGGCGGTCTTGGAAATTAAAGACAATCCGAAGCCGGCATTCACTGCCACAGTGGTGCTACTGTATCATTTCAAATAGTTATCGGGCTGCCGCGTAGTCGCCTTTGTACATATATCCTTTTAGCGACCGCTTGAAATAGTTTTTTCGAGATAGTACCGGCCGATAGCCACCAGGCACAAACCTGTACTTTCCCCTCCTGTAGACATAATACTCAGGTTCCCAGATGTAGGAAGCAGACGGAGAACTTTTCACGACTGTCTTACCGTGGGGATGAAAACTGAAATTTTCAGAAGTGCTGCAGCTGGTCAATAAAACAAAGACCCCTGCTATCAACCACAATCCAACTCCACATTTCTTCATACAATGCTTCAACTCAGTAATCATGCCACATAAAAAAACCTGCCCAAACGGGCAGGTTCCGAAGGTCGGTATACCAAGATTTATTTACTATTCTTCTTCACTGCTTCCTTGATCCGCTCAGCTTCTTCCAAATGGTGACGCAGGGTCGTAACTTTTCCTGCTGCCCATGATTTCAGTTCAGCGTTTTCAGCATCTTCGGCAAGGTCTTCAAATTTTTTGATGTCCTTCCGATGATCTTCGACCATTTCATCCATGTATTCTTCATCAAACTCATTCGCTTCCTCATCACGCTCGAGGTCATAATACTTTTTTTGCTTCTCTTCGCTCATTACGTCCGGGAGCGTTACGTTGTTTTTACCGGCCCATGCCTTCAATTCATTGTTCGCCTTGGTGTGGTCATCAACCATCATCTGGGCAAATTTTTTCACCTCCGGAGATTTAGCTTTTGTCAGGGCCATGGTGGCAAGCTGAACTTCATACAGTCCGCCATCGGCAATCTCAACAACGCGCTTGGAGTCTTTGTCAAGGTTAGAATCATCGTGTTTTGCTTCGTTCTGGTCTTCCGCAACCTCTGCGCTGTCATCAGTTTTCTTTGTTTCGCAGGCTGAGAAAGATATTGCCAGCGCGAGCATCATAATCCGGAAAAAGTTTGTTTTCATATAGGTCTAAGTTTGTTTAACAGGATAAGTGTAAAAAAAGGATGCCATCAGGCAGGCAGAGGCATGCATAAGCCGCTTTTATTACATTTATTTGCAGGCTCACCGCTGGCGAATGGATCGATCGTTCTCTTTTATTACAACCGGATTGCTATTCGCAGTGCTTTGGGCATCAGCATCGGTTGCGGGCAAATTTGGGCTGATGTCAGTTGAGCCCCTGGTACTGTTCAACGTCAGGTTTCTGGGCGCAGGCGTTTTGCTCCTTTCTTACACGTTTGCTTGGGAAAAGTCGCGATTGCCAGCCCTGAATGAATGGAAAGCGCTGACCATTTTTGGTGCCTTCAATACGACCTTGTACCTGGGAATTTTTGTAATCGCGCTGCAATACACGTCTCCAGGAATCACCACCCTGGCAGTTGCATTAAATCCTCTTTTTATCAGCGTAATGACAGCTGTGTGGATGAAGAGACGTGTAGGTGTTCTTGAATGGACGAGCGTTGCCATCGGATTAACCGGGGTTTTTGTTGCCAGCTATCCCCTGCTTCTCAACAGTCAGGCAAAACCGATTGGCCTGTTGCTATTGATCCTGAGCATGGCCGCATACTCCGCGGGGGCTGTCTATTACGCAAACATTAACTGGGGCCTTTCGCGAATATCAATTAACGGATGGCAGGTCTTTATTGGAGGAATTCTCCTAATTCCATTTACATTAGTGATGCACTCGAATGAAAATAACTTCGACAAAACGTTCTGGTTATCCCTTCTCTGGCTCATTGTTCCGGTATCCATCGGTGCTGTTCAACTTTGGCTTCGCCTCCTAAAGGCCGATGCAGTCAAAGCTTCTCTGTGGCTGTACCTGTGCCCCATCTTCGGATTCGCTTACGCTGCCATGCTGTTTGATGAGGAGATTACGGCTTACACCGCGATTGGCACAGCGCTCGTGCTTGCCGCTCTTTACATTGGTCAATCGGAGCAGAAGAAAAAAATCAGTTAACAGAATCCCCCGAGACCATTTTCTCCTCTGTAAAACTTACAGGACTTCCATCGGCCGCGAGTCCATAAGTTGTCACCACATCTTCTCTGCGAATGCGCAACAAATACCGGTTTATGCTTTTATCGAAGAACAGCTCGCCTTCCTCCCAGCCTTCATAAATATCGTTTCGCTCTAACGTACGCCTTAGCTTCTTTGGGATGTCGGTACGCTTTACGGCAATCCATTGGTTAGCCGGATCAAGGTCAGATCGAACTCGTTTTGTTGTATCATCATTGCTCACCGGCAAACCAAACCGGTACTCCGTGCTGTCGGTCAAATCTTTTTGCTGGCCAAACGAAATCACCGGATACAGCAGCATTAGAAATATAACTAGTCTCATCAAAATGCAATGTCAATCTTTATGCCTGCTGGCCAGAAGCAACCAGCATTTCAGCTGAAATAGCTATCTTGGTTGAAATGAGTACAGTAAAAACTACCCTGGACAAAATGCTGGGCATCGATTATCCCATGATCGTTGCCCCGATGTTCCTGATCTCGAATACAAAGATGGTGAAGGCCGCTTTGTCGTGCGGCATAACGGCAGCATTCCCGGCTATGAACTACAGAACGGATGAGGAGCTGCGAAAAGCCATTCATGAGATAAAAGCATCCAGTGCAAAACCTTTTGGCGTTAACCTGATCGTAAACAAGTCGAATCCCAAATACAAAGCCCACCTCCGCACACTTCTCGATTTAAGAGTTGATTATATCATCACCTCGCTGGGCAGCCCGAAGGAAGTGATTCAGGAGAGCAAAAAAATGGGGATCAAAGTGTTTTGCGATGTCGTTGATCTGAAGTATGCTCAAAAGGTGGAAGAACTCGGTGCCGATGGTGTGATCGCGGTAAATTCGCGGGCCGGTGGACATGCAGGAAATATTCCGCCAAAAGAACTTGTTACCTTGCTGAATGAGCATTGCTCGTTGCCGATTATTTCAGCGGGAGGTATCGCGCACGGAAAAGACCTTCGCGAGGTTATGGATTGGGGCGCTGCGGGCGCTTCCGTAGGAACCATTTTTATTGCGTGCGAAGAAGCGGACATCTCACCGGAATACAAGCAAGCCATGATAACGTATGGTGAGAAAGATATTGTACGAACAACGAAGCTCTCAGGCTCTGCGCTGACGGTGATCAATACGCCCTATGTGCAGCAGCTCGGGACAAAAGCCAATTTCCTTGAATGGATCCTCAACAATAACAAAACGCTGAAAAAATACGCGAAGATGCTGCTTGCCCTGCGTGGCATGAAAGCCGTTGAGAAGGCCGCATTCGGGGCAACCTATAAAACCGTGTGGTGTGCCGGTCCCGCGATCGAGCACGTGCATGAAATTCAGCCATTATCAGTCATCGCCAATCGGATCACCCGCGAATTCAAAGAGGCCTATAAAAAAGAAGCACTGGCCTTGTAACGGCTCCCCCGATTTGCCTTATCGTAAATTTTTCGTTTCCGCCTATGGAAGGAAGCACGGAGAATAAGTATCTTCCGTAAAACAAGCTGTATGAAAAACGCCATTAGTTGGTTTGAAATTCCGTCTGTGAATATTGATCGCGCACAGAAATTCTATGAAACGATTTTTTCGATTTCCCTTACCCCGCTCAATCTGCAAAATATCAAGATGCGGATGTTCCCAATTGAAGATCCAATGGGTGTGGGTGGCGCAATTGTAGACAGCGGAGGATTCCATAAGCCCTCCGGCACAGAAGGCCCATTGCTCTATCTAAATGCAAATCCGGACGTGGCGAAGGTGCTGGAAAAAGTAGAGGCTGCCGGGGGAAGAATTCTTGTGCCTAAAACTCCAATCTCAGATCAATTTGGTTTCATGGCTGTTATCATAGACACCGAAGGAAATCGCATTGCACTCCATTCAATTCCGCTCGGCAAATAGGAGAACCCGATTCTTATTTGAACACACTTAGGAAAAGATACACAATGAAGAGCAGCACCAGGGCAATGGCAGTCCACTGGAGCGTGCCCATACCTCCGGGGAATTCATATTGACACACCGGGCAAACTTTGCTTTTCTCGTCAATCATCATTGCGCATGATGGGCATTCCTTCTTCTTCATCACGTAAAATACGAATTCTCTTTTGACTTAAGGCGTCATTGGCGAAACACCAAATGCGCGCTTCATGTTGATACTTTGGTGGAAAAGTTGTGGAGTTCTTTATTGCAAAAAAGTTGTAATGAGAATACGATGCAAGTATCTTCATATCACTAAGTCGCTGTTATACGATTGATCAGACGAACTGGGAAACAACGTTTCGATTTCTCACGGGAAATGGAAATTAAAAAACCAGCTTGAAACGATTTTGCTTTTGCGCAATGGGTTCGTTCGGATTCCGGCCATAGCAAGAAGGGCGAGGCAAGCCGTGAGGTGAGCTGATCCTTTACTCGATTATAAAGGCACTCAGTGTTGCTATGCAGGCTACGGTCTGCAATCAACGAGACGGAGAATAGGTCATATTTGATTTATTCTCCGTTTTTTTTGCCTTCCTCTGTATTCCGCGCTTAACCTCTGGCGTATGAAAACACCGGTTAACTTTTAAGATTCAGCCGGAATTCTACATTTTTTGCTTTGTTCTCCGCTTCCGTTCCTGCGTTCGGTAGCCAGGGTCAACTTAACGATCCAGGCATATTTCCTTTGGCTTCTCCTTATCCAACCGTCAAAAAAGACATTTGCAATCCTTTGCTGCAAAATATTGTAGGCCCCTTGAGCATACAACCACTGAACGTTGCATTCTAACCAAACACTTGTTCTAACTCGTTAGTCCGTAATTTCTTACATCGCTGCCACGGCCGTCTGCTTTGCAAAAGCCGGTCGATCTGAGCCCCGCATCTTTGCATCAACAAAACAACAACAACATGCTTTCAAGAATCACCACCGTTGCTATGCTTTTCACGGTATTGTCAACAAGCACCTTTGCTGATGTAACACCATCAATTAAGGTTGTTCCTGCAACTGCAGGAAACATTTTCACGCTGCATTACCAGGCACCATCGGCAGGAAACGTAAAGGTTTCGATCCTGGACAAGAATAACGAAGTCGTTTTTTCTGAATTGATCAGTGAGGCCGGTGCCTTCACGCGGCCCTACAACTTTAGCCAGTTGGAGAAAGGTGAATACAAGATTATCGTACAAGACCGAAGCGGAAGACAGGAGCAGGTTGTCAAGTATGGCTTAAGCGAGAGCAAGAGCTATATCAAGATCTCAGAAATGAATAAAGAGGAGAGCCGTTTCGTATTGAACATCGGCACGTCTTCTGAAGAAACCGTGATAGTCAGAATCTACGACAATGCAAAAGGTCTTGTTCACGAGCAGGAAATTGAAGTGAATGGCAACTATGGGTTGATCTACAACCTTTCAAAGGTAAGATCGTCACAGAAGTCAATTGTTATGTTCGAAGTTTCAACATCTGCTGGTCAGGTTCAAACAGCAATGTTCTAAGATAATTGGGTTAGGGGGTAAAAAAGAGAAGCCACTGCGAGGTGGCTTTCTCTGTTTTAACTACCTGCGGTTTGGGCTCCAAACCTACTATAAACAAGAAACAAAAAAGTTCTCCTTTCGTACTCCCCGAACTACAAGCCAATCACGGTCGGCTTTTCCCAGATCTTCCGGTTCAGCTCTTTCTGCACGGCAAAGATGAGGTGCAGTGGAAGATTCAATTCCTTATGATATATTTTATAGATAAGCTGCCACTCGCTGCGATCCATAAAACCATCAGCGTTCGCAATCACACACATCCAGGCAATGATGCGCACCTGGTCCTTAAGACTTACCTGTTTTAACGCCATCATCGTCTCGGCATATAAACCATCTTTGTCTTTGGATTTCAACAGCTTGATCTGCGCATTGAATTCTTCTTCATTGAATCCTTCAACACGCACCATTTGGCGGGCGGTGGAAAGTTCCTTGTCGTTTACACTTCCATCGGCATACACCAGCAGGAAGTAAAGTCGGGTAAGAAGCGTGTTGTAGGTCATGGGGGTATTCGAATGTAATATATTCCCCATATCGAAATATAATGCCAATCTAAAAATCGCTAAAAATACCCAATAGAGGGCATATCGATATCAATCTCGTTCCAAAATGGGAACACTATTAAAATTTGATACTGTTTTGGGATGTAAGAAATGTGTTTGAAGTGTTAATGTCTTAATGGGTTAATGTGGACAGACGGAAGCGCTTCAACAATCGAGCACTCAGCTCGGATGAAGGGTTTCACTCCGTTTTTTGAAGGCAATTAGCAACAATGCGCCCACCGCATAAAACATAATCAAACGCAAAAAATTCAGGCGATACCATGTGTGAGCACGATCCGCCAGGGAGGGGTCATTTAAATCTTCCAACATTAAGCCGACCTCAGGAGCAAAGTATAGGAATGTGGCAGTGGTTACGAGCAGGTCGAGACCGAATGCAACTACAAGAAAGTTTCGGGTTGGTTGCCTTTGCCAGTTTGCAGAAAGCGCAACAACAAACAACAGGATAGTTAATGGTCTTAGTTTAGCCCAGAAGGCCACCGGTGAAAACTTATACTCACCCTGCAACATAGCAAATGAGTCAGGGGGTGCGCTCACCAGGACTTTTGTCACGGTCATTTGTTCATAGGCGCCTCCTCCTACCATGGACAGGTAAAAAAGGCAGAGGGTGGCAATGGCATATAAGCCTGTTGTCGAGCGTTTATTCATAATCGCGTTTATGCTCTTTGACAAAAAGTTAGGCGAACGCGTTACAGCTTTCGAATCCAATCCGATCATTTTTTTTAATACCTTTAGCAAGAACGATTACACCGCGTTGTCCCCCGAGAACAAGAAAAAATTCGAGCAACTTTTCAAAGAGCTGTTTTCTCCGCTCACCGGCTACTCCATGAAATACATCTATGACCTGGATGATGCGAAGAACATCGTCCATGAAGTTTTTCTGGCCGTGTGGGAGAAATTCGAATCGCTTCCGGAAGGAACCAATTACAAGAGTTACCTCTATACCTCGGTCAAGAACAAAAGCCTCAATTTTATTCGCGATAAAAAGAAGCATGTCATCCTCGAGGAGGCGGAAGACCAGGGGCCTGTGGAAGAAAATCTCACGCTGGAGACGGCCGAACTGGAAAAGGAAGTCGAAATCGCGTTGCAGCTACTGCCGGAAAAATGCCGGCAGGTGTTTGAAATGAACAGGCAGGATGGTTTAAAATATGCTGAAATAGCTGAAAAACTGAACATATCCATTAAAACGGTTGAAGCGCAGATGTCCAAAGCATTGGCCATTATGCGGGAGCATCTGCGTGATTTTTTGGTTGTGTTATTTTTTCTGCTTTTTGGATAAGGGTAAACTCAAACTTATGTGTTAAGGATTCAAGGATACGTACGTGAAAGATGAAGAAAACGATATCAGGGAGATTATAACCAGGCATTTTGCAGGAGAAACCTCTGCTGCTGAAGAGAAGGCGCTTTCCGAATGGATCGGTCAATCGGCCGAAAATGATGCCGAGTATCGAAGATCGAAAAAACTGTTCGCGGCAGCAACGCGCCATTATAAAAAGACAATTGTGCCTGACATTGATGTGGACGCAGAATGGAAGGTCTTCGAACAAAAAGTAAGCGATGGTAAGCCCGTGATAAATCTGCGGCCATCGTTTAGCATGCTGAAAATCGCGGCAGCGGTACTGCTGCTCATTGCAGCCGGAGCTACTATATATTTTTATGCGAACCGTGCCGAGGCTGTCTATTTTGAGACGGCATCATTGGTCCGGAAGGTTGAATTACCCGATGGATCCACCGTTGTACTAAACCGATTTTCACGGCTCGAGTATACCAGCGATTTCGGCAACGACCATCGAAATGTGAAACTGCAAGGTGAAGCCTTCTTTGACGTTACCCGGAACGCTGCGCTGCCATTCGTGATATCAGCGCGAAACACAACAATCGAGGTGGTAGGAACCTCATTCAACGTGCTTGCCTACGATTCAATTTCAGAAGTTGGCGTGATCGTCCAATCAGGCGTTGTTCGCTTCACCGTTCCCGAACTCAACAAGACGGTCGAGCTCATGGCAGGTGAGAAAGGAACTTTTGCATCTGCACAAAAAACGGTGCAGGAGGAGGTAAACCAGGACGTGAATTATCAATCATGGAATACGCGCAAGCTCACATTCAATGAAACTCATCTTTCCGCTGTGATTGAAGCGATCAACAAAGCTTATAATACCAACATTGTACTCAAAGGAATCGTATCCGATACCTGCTTGTTAACCGCGTCCTTTGACAACCAATCACTGGAGGCCGTGCTCAACGTCCTTGAGTCTACGCTAAACCTCACATACGAACGTGTCGGAAATCGAATTGAAATCACGTCAACCGGATGTTAGTACATGGCTCATTTATCAAACTATTCGTTTTCGGTATAAGCTTCCTTGTGCTGATAGCCATTCCTGCAGTTGCACAGCAAAACCCGGAAAGTCCAATCTCCATAACACTTTCGAACGTCTCGCTTGCGGAAGCGCTCCAGGAGATTGCAAAGAAAAGCGGTGTTGTATTTTCATATAATCCAAAAAAAATACCAGCGACCGAGAAGATTACGTATCGGGCGGTTAACAAAAGTGTGATCGCCATCCTTGACGACTTCAGCACGGCTTACCAGCTCAACTACCAGCAGGTAGAGAACCAGATTGTCCTGAAGCCCGAAAAGAAAATCACCGGAACGCCTGTAACCCAATTACCCGCCACCATCAGCGGATATGTAAAAGATCAGCAGACGGGAGAAGCATTGATTGGATCAGGTGTTTTTGTGACTGAACTTAAAATCGGCACAACAACCAACAGCTATGGCTATTACTCGCTCACGCTCCCAAAAGGCAACTACACCTTAAAGTACTCGTTTGTCGGATTCAAAGATCTCGTTAAGCAAGTGAGCCTGACCAGTTCGATACAACGCGATTTAGCGCTGGAGCAAGATATTCCGGAATTAAAGGAAGTGGTGGTAACTGACGCTCTTTCACGTGACCTGGTTAGTGAAATCCAGCTTGGCAAGATCAATATCAATCCACTGTCGATTGAGGAGCGGCCTTCGTTTTTCGGAGAGCTTGATGTGATCAAGTCGCTGGAATCTATTCCGGGTGTAAAAATGCATTCCGATGGATCAACATTCTACTCCGTGCGTGGTGGGAATCGCGATCAGAATTTGGTGATGATTGATGATGCTCCCATCTACAATCCAAGCCATCTCCTTGGACTGTTTTCAACGATCATACCGGATGCCGTCAACGACATCAACTTTTACAAAGGCGATATGCCGGCCTCGTTTGGCGGGCGACTTTCCTCCGTGCTGGACATCCGAACAAAAAAAGGGAATGATCAGCATTTCCAGGCGTGGGGGAATTTTGGATTGATTTCAACCAAGCTCGGCATCGAAGGTCCTTTCAAAAAAAGCGCAAGCTCTTACTTGCTCTCCACACGCATTTCAAGATTGAAGTGGATTATGCAGCTGCGGGACAACAACGTGAAGCAATTCAACTTTGCCGATGTCACAGCGAAAATAAATGTAAAGCTAAACGCCTCAAATCGCGTATACCTTTCCTTCTACACCGGTGGTGACAACTATTTTGCGAACAATTCGGGGATTGCCTGGTCTAACACAGCACTGACGCTGCGATGGAACCACATTTTCTCCGAGCGCCTATTTCTCAACACAACCTTCTCCGGCAGTAACTACGATTACTTCCTTCACACCAATGTGGATGCGGGCACACGCTGGAATTCGAAGATCGCCAACCTCTCCATGAAAAGCGATTTCAGTTATTTCGTTAATCCGGAAAGCGAGGTCACTTTTGGTACGGGCATCCAGGGCTTTGGCTTCAACCCTGGCAATGTGCAATCATCAGCAGCCACCACCCTGCCTTCGCTCTCCGTTAAGAATTCGCTCGAGCTTTTCCTTTATGCAAACCATGAAATAAGGTTCAACGAAAGCTGGGGTCTGAACTATGGCGTGCGCATGTCATCATGGATCAATAATGGTGAAGCTTTTGAATTTTCTTTCGATGAAAATCACAATGCTGTTGATACAACCTACTACACGGCAGGCCAGTCATACAAATCGTTTGGACGCGCTGAACCCCGGATCAGTCTGAGAAGGTCACTAAACGAACTTTCGTCTGTGAAGTTTTCATACGCAAAAAACGTTCAAAACATTCATCTCATATCAAACTCAATAAGTCCCTTTACATCGCTTGAAGTGTGGCTTCCGAGCAGTGTGAATATTCAGCCGGAGGTCGCGGATCAGCTGTCACTGGGCTATTATCGAACGTTCGCACAATTTGGAATTGCTTTTTCTGCGGAAGCATTTTACAAGAAAATGAAAAACCAGATCGATTATGCTCCCCACGCGGAAACACTGCTGAATCCGCAACTCGAAGGCGAACTGCGTTTTGGAACAGGCACAGCCCATGGAATTGAGTTGCTAGCCAAAAAAGACGAAGGCCGCTTACGCGGATGGGCAGGCTACACGTTTTCACGATCCAAACGCAAATTTCGCGAACTGAACGAGGGACGATCATTCAATAGTTTTTATGACCGGCCACATCAGATCAACGTGATGGCTTCGTATGATCTCTCGCTGCGCTGGAATGTTGGAATGACCTGGGTTTATACTACAGGCGCACCGTACTCTGCACCCATCAGCTTTTATGAATTCAATGGTGAAGAAGTTCCGATTTATGGACAACGAAACAACGAACGCTTACCGGATTATCACCGGCTTGATCTGTCTGCCAAATACAAATTGAACCGGAATCCGGAAAAGAAATACCAGCATGACCTCTCCTTCTCAATCTTTAATTTCTATGGACGCAAGAATATATTGTTTGTAAACTATCATAAGACCGAAACCGCTAACGGGGACTTCCAGGTTCCGACCAACCTGCTCGATGCCGAACGCGTAAGCACGCAGTTTTATCTTTTTCAATTCACCCCATCCTTATCCTATAATTTCAGATGGCGATAATGAAACCGATACGATTCAAGCTTTGGCTCCTGCTGGCTACGCTCTTCGCATGTGAAGAGCGTACGGACATTGACGTGAAGGCAACAACCACCGATCTCATCGCTGTGGAGGGGGTGATGACAAACGAGAATCGGAATCACACCGTGCGTTTAACGCGTCCCTATCTGCGTCAAAATGGTACAAGTAGCTTTGTAACCGGGGCGAGTGTTTTCGTTTCGGATGGGTTCTCATCGGTTTCGCTGACGGCTGGTGACAGTGGTAAATACCTGACGCCAGCGATGCGTTTCGTTTCCGGCAGAACCTACACGCTTACTATTCTTTATAATGGCAGGCAGTTTACCGCGCAAGACAGTTCTGTACCGGTTGAATCATTGGGACCTCTCTCCTACACACCTGTTGAAGGCGGCTATCGAATTAACTTTTTTGAAACAGGATCACAACCCAATTATATTAATTATGACATCATCTGGGCCGGCACAGCATCATGCGCTGGCGCCTGCAAAGCAAAGGTCGTTTATTATGACCTTAAGTCGGTAGATGCCAACGCACTGTTCAAGCCCGAAAAGACCGACTTCATTTTTCCTTCGCGATCCACTGTTATCAGGCGAAAGTTTTCAGTTAGCGATCGCTACCGTGCCTACCTGCGCTCCATGCTTTCGGAGACCGAGTGGCGCGGAAGTGTCTTCGATGTGCAGCGCGACAACGCTCCAACCAATTTCACCCCTGGCGCCATTGGCTTTTTCGCGGTGTCAACCGTTGTATCTGACACACTGAAAATCCAGTAAAACATGTCAAATTCGGCCGTTTCAAAAATTTTCGATTTTTTTTCATTGCGGACATAAGGGTGCAGGCCCCCGGCTGGGTTTTAGGATTGAAAGGCAACAAGTCCTTCTTCAAACGTAGAAATCCTAAAAACTTAAAAAATGAAAACAACGAAGATTTTTCTGTTCATGATGATTACAGCGATCGCCCTTGGACTGGTGTTATCGTCATGCGAAATGAATCCTGAAGTCAACTCACAGCAGGACATTCTTCCTGAGACTTTCCGAGTTGAAATCCCATCGGCCATTATGGAGCAATCTGTTTCTGGCGGACGTCTTGCGCGTGTAAAAGGCGATTCCCTGAAAGGCAATCACATTTACCTGCACCTGGCAACCTTCATAGCAATTGGCGATGGCGCTGCCAACCTGGTAGAAGCATTCATCAATGGAATCCGCAAGCACAAGATTGATCGCATCATGAACCTCACCTATAAGAGTGATGAAGACGACCGGATCAAGAACCTGGTGGTAACATCTGATGTGACATTCGAAAACCAGCAGTGGGATTACCAGCTCACCATTACGGATGCAGACTCCGAAGGCGCTGCAGATGGTGGAAAGGCACTGCAGATTTTCTGGAACAAGACCGCACCGGTAAAAGGCATCGCGATCATCAAGCCGTACAACTGCAACCGTATCGAGTCTGCCAACGTGCCAAATGCCATCTTCCGAATTAACTATACCGAGGAGAGCAACACAAAGTACGATGCTCAAATGGAGGTCCTGGTAGCCGGTCTTCCACTCGCAAATCCTCTTGTGGATCCTTATTCGGTAAGCACCATCAGGATGTTCGCAGGTAAGAAAGGTGATGTCGTAGATGTATTCGGTAACTCAAACCATCCTAACGCAATTCTTTTTGCAGGTGATGCAGGTTTCAACTGGGCTTTTGTAGCCTCAGGGAATGAAGTGAAAAACATTGGCGTGGCTGAAGTCGGTCTTCCTCCAAGTGAGCTCAATTCCGATGACCGTGATGTGATACTGAAAGAATATTCGATCAAAAATGTGTTCACCCGTGAAATTACAGCCGCATGGCCAGGTGTGGATCAGACCTTACTCGCTGCCTACCTCAGCAACACAAATGCTCCCGGATACTTCAGCGAAAGCAGAGGATTTATTTCGGGTGGAACGTCACCTGGCGCAGACTGGGATGTGTTGGTCGACAGGCTGGATGATCTTGGTCCTTACAACCCATCGCAAGTCAGTGCGCTTCAACTGAACTTCAAGTAAGCTCGTTTGCCAACCGAAAGGCACCGGGCATTAAGGGAATAGAAATTAAAGTCGGTTTTAAGTCAGAGCGCATCAGGAGACTGGTGCGTTCTTGCTTTTTCGAATCGTCCATCAGTTGTGATTGTCCACTATTCCGGCTTCTGTCTCCACTTCTTCTTTTCGCTGTGCTGTTTTTTTGATTGAATCCTCTTCTGGACAGCGTTCTTTGACGGCTTTGTTGCCTTTCGCGCCTTCTTTCTCTCGAACGCTTTGCGGATCAGTAAATTGAATTTCTGAATTACGGCATCTTTGTTTTCGAGTTGCGACCGTTTGTCTTGTGATGTTAGGAGCAGCACACCTTCCGTAGTGATCCTGGAATGCAGTTTCTGCAGAATAATTTGCTTCTCTTCCTGCGTAAGCACGGCTGACTCATTCACATTGAATTTCAGCGTAACCTTCGTATTTACCTTATTGACGTTCTGACCGCCAGGACCGCTGCTGCGTGAGGTGGAAAAATCCAGTTCGCTGGCAAGCAGGGTGGCATTCAATCGCGTGCTCATGATTTTCGTTGTGCTACTAGTGCGGGAGGTGAAACGATCTGTGTATGTGTAAAACTTTCTTACCTTGTAGGTATGGACAAAGACAAACTCGACCATCTTCAAAGCAAAGTCGGAAGCAGCCTAGGACGACAGATTGCCGAGCTCGAACAAGTAACGAAAGCTCTGGAAGTTGATTTGCAGACATCGGTTGGAGCAGAACGGGAAAAAGATCAGGCACTTTTGTCGGCCGCAAAAACACTGCTTCAGCAACTGAAAGACGCCCAGGTAAACATTAGCCGGCTAATCAATCCAGGCGGCAAGTAGCTATTTCTGAAGCTTAACGCGCACCGCGTTAGGACCTTTATGACCCATCTCCACTTCAAATACAACCCGATCGCCTTCTTTGATCGGATCCAGGGCAGAATTGATATGAACGAAAATACTTTCTCCGTTATCCTGATCCTTGATGAATCCATAGCCTTTTGAATCATTGAAGAATGTCACCCGGCCTTTCCTGCTAGTGTCGGCTTGTTGCGTCTTGTCCTGCTTGGGAACGCCAATCTGAATGTCTTCTTCCTTAATAACTTTCTTCTTGGTTGGATCGGGTGGTGTGCTGACGATGTTACCATCTTCATCGACATAGGCGAGCATTTCTTCCCAACTTGCCCCGGATTTTGAATTTGCTTTCCGCTCTTCCCGTCTAGCTTCCTTCTCTTTACGCTTCTTCTCTTTGTTTTTTTCGGTTTCCTGTTTGTTAAAGGTCTCCCGTTGCTTGGCCATAAAATTGTAATCTTGTTCTACTTTGGTTTTGAGTATCCGTTTGATTAGTTGGGATTTCAATGCTAAGATCGCGAATTCCCCAGCGTTTTCCAATTTCAAGAGTTATGCCCGCTCTAACGCATTCTCAGTAGATTCGGTTCAATGTTTCAAAATCCTTTAAATGATACTAAAACAAACGATTTATTGAAGCCCCGCTCGCCTTTCAAAAAGCTTCATACGAAGGCAATTGTGGAGATATTTCCTTGCGGGAAAGTGAAAATGCAGCTTATGAAATCATGAAAACCTGGGCGTGCGCGTCAACTGCCTGAAGAAATATGAAGAACGCAGACACAGCGCTCCGACCCTCGCCTGAATGAAATACGAAGTGCTCTTGAATTCTCTACAATTGCTTCCCGTGCTTAGAGTCCCCACTCCGCTAAGTCTGCCTGTTTTAATTCGGCACATTTAAGTAGAAAAAGCCATTGAACGTGCGTCAATGGCTCTTGCTTTGGAAAATCTCAGTTTATCTCTGCTCCTGCTCTCTGTACGCTGCCCGGTTCTGACTTCGGAATTTTACTTCCAGTCTACTTGAGGTGACTCGTAATAATCGATGCCCATTGCCTTCCATTTAGGCGCATGACTGGCAAGGCGAACTTTGTATTCATCCCAGTTTCGATCGCTCGCTTTGGTCCAGCCGATTTCTGCAATACCGGGAAGACGAGGAAAGAGCAGATACTCGATGTCGTCCATGGTAGCAATAGTCTCGGACCACAGTGGAGCCTCCACTCCGAGAATTGCTTCCCTGTCGATTCCGGGAACGCGGGTGGCAGGATCCCACATATACGAAGAGTCAACTTCAATGTAAGCCGCCCAGTGCAGACCTAACCGGGAAGTTGAATCGTATTGCATGTCAAGGTAAACCTTCTTTGAAGGAGAGAAGATCAGCTTAGCTCCTTTGTCGGCAGCTTCTTTAGCGTATTTCTCCGAATGCCAGTGTTGAGCAATTACAGTCGAGTCGAGATCGCCCTGGGCGATTTCCTCCCAGCCAATCATTTTCTTTCCATTCGCTTTCACAATCTCCTTAAACCGGTTGACGAACGCTATATAATCCGGCTTCTTGGTAACAGCGGCCTCATCGCCCCCGACATGGAAATATGGTCCTGGCGTAATTTCCGAAATCTCACGAACCACATCGTTGACGAACTTAAATGTTAAATCCTTCTTGATATCAAGTGTGCTGAATCCAACTTCGATGCCGGTGTACGGTCTGCCTGCAACAGGTTTGTTGTTTCCTTTTTCAAGAACGATCGGCACGCCTACGTTTAAGCCGGGATACGAAACAAGAGCAGCATTGATGTGACCCGGTAAATCAATTTCTGGAACGATCGTAACAAAACGGCTCTGCGCGTAAGCAACAATATCCTTGTACTGCTCCTGCGTATAGAATCCGCCCTTGCCTCCTCCAACTTGTGAAATGCCTCCAATAGCGGTAAGGTCGGGCCATGATTTTATCTCTATCCTCCATCCCTGGTCATCGCTCAGGTGAAGATGAAGTTTGTTCATTTTGTAATAACTGATCAGGTCGATGTAGCGCTTCACGTCCTCCACCGAAAAGAAATGTCTTGCTACATCGAGCATGGAACCACGCCATTCATATTCCGGGCGATCCTCAATTGATCCAGCAGCAACCTCCCAGCTATCTGCTGATGACCCTTCTTTTTTGTCGGCCAGCAATTGACGCAGGGTTTGAACTCCATAGAACAAGCCCGCAGGTGTGCTTGCAGAAATGTTTACTTGCTTTTCATCGATGTCCACTTTGTAACCTTCGGCACCCAGGTCGTTGTTTCCGGTAAGCGCAAGGTTGATTACATTCTCGTTCGCCTTTTCGCCATCGGTGTTGAGAGTCACCCCGACTGATTTTGATAATGCTTCACGGAGATAGTTGGCTACCGCCTGGGCTTCAGCGCCTTCAGCCTGAATAACTGTTTTGTCCGAAATAAAAAACGCTTTACCTGTGGCTTTCGCTGACGAGGGTTTGGGAATCACACTGTTAAATGCTTTGGTACCCTCTTCCGAAGCATTCTTTGAACAGGCAAAAAGCACCGCGGTAGCCATGAGCATCATTGCGAGGCCGCGGGTTGTGGTGGTTAGGTTGAGTGTCATAGATTCTGGTTGAGCAACGAAAATAGACAATTTTGAAATCGAAAAAACCCCATTTATATAAAATGTTAACGCACACACGCACACAGGTGACCGAAGAAACCCGCGTGACCTCGCAACCAGTCGCAGGCCTTAGAAAGGTTAATCATCGATGCGTCCCGCCCCGAATTCAGCGTGAGTTGATGACTTTTTGAGTTTTCCTTAATTTGAGTGCAATGATGTTATTGTAATTAAACCATGAACAGGCGAGAATTTATACTTGCGGGAACCGCGGGTGGTTTTCTAACTTCCGCGATGTTAACGAACTGCAAACCTTCAGCGGGAGCATCCGGCCTCGGAAAGATTGGGCTGCAACTCTACACGGTGCGCGAGCAGATTGCACAAGATGCAAGGGCAACGTTAAGGCGTGTGGCGGAAGTAGGATTCCATGGAGTTGAAACCGGATTCTGGCCTGAAGGCGTTTCGGTTGAAGATGCAGCCAGGTTGCTACGGGAGGCGGGACTGAACGTTTTTTCCGCCCACTGCGAAATTCCCGTTGGCGAAAAGAAATCGGAGTTTCTTCGCATGGCAGATGCCTATGGTTGCAAACGAATGGTCTGGCACGGATGGCCGGAAGACCAGCGCTACAAGACCGCGGATGGGATCAAGCAACTTACAGAACTCTACAATGATGCCGGGCGATTTGCCAAAGAAAACGGCTTGTCATTTGGTATTCACAATCATTGGTGGGAGTTTCATAACAAAATCGGGGACCGATACGCGTACGAGGTGCTTCTGGATGGGCTTGAGCGTGACATTTTTTTTGAGCTCGACACGTACTGGCTCAAAACTGCGGGGCACGATCCTGCCAAAATCGTAAAAGACTTTGGCGCCCGGGCTCCTCTTCTGCACATCAAGGATGGACCGGCTCCTTACAATGACGACCTTGCCAACGATCAAACACCAATGACTCCGGCCGGTCAAGGTTCGCAGGATTTCCCCGCTATTGTTAAGGCCGCTAATGGGAACACGGAATGGATGATTGTAGAGATGGACCGCACCGCCACGGATGTGTTCGAGGCAATCGACCAATCCTATCAATACCTTGTTGGAAATTCGTTGGCAATAGGGACAAAAACTGTAAAGGCGTAAGAGGACATGATTACTTTTTCTGCGAAGATTAAACGCTTCGCCACCAAGGGCGAAAAAACGGGCTGGTCATACATTGAAATCTCCGAAAAAAATGCCGACAAGATAAACCCCGGATGCCGCAAATCGTACCGCGTAAAAGGATCGCTGGACCAATTCAAGATTCAACAAGTTGCTTTAATGCCGATGGGCGATGGAAGCTTTATTCTGCCCATGAACGCCACCATGCGAAAAGGTACGGGTAAAACGGCAGGGGATACGTTGAATGTTTCACTCGAGCACGATGAACGGAAACTCGTCCTGAATAAGGATTTTGTTGCCTGTCTTAAAGACGATGCACGGGCTTACGATTTTTTCAAGTCGCTGCCTAAAGGACACCAGAACTACTTCAGTAAATGGATCGACAGTGCGAAGACCGATGCAACAAAAACGAAACGTATCACAATGGCAGTAATTGCATTGGGTCAGGGACAGGGATACCCGGAAATGATTCGCGCGAACAAAACGATGCGCGACTAGCTAGGCAACGTTCTGGTTGATACCCGAAAGAAGAATATTTCGTCCTTCCTGGATACTGTTCTGAAGTTTTTTCTCAAGCAGGTGATTTACACCCCGCAATCCTTCCAGCACTTGTTCCGCCCAGCGAAGGTAGTCGAGTCTTCGCTCGATCGTCCAGCCGGAGGGCGCGTGATGAATGATATCGTGGACGTTACAGATTTTGTCCGCAAGCTTCAGCTTTCGCGCAGGCCTTGATTTCAAAGAAGCCCTTACAATCTGCAGGCGCTTGCGCTCTTCCTTCGCGAGATTTTTGTCATCAGTTACTTCCATGACAATGTCCCGCACAAACTTGCCAAAGACGCTTTCGATCTCATCGGGTGTGGTTTCGGTGTCTTCCACTGTGTCGTGCAGAATGGCGGCAACCAGCAAGTCGGTATCAGACTCATGTCCCACTTCGCAGAGGGTGAGCGCAACACTGATGGGATGATTGATGTAAGGAGTTCGTTCAGAATCTTTTCGCGTTTGAAACCTATGCTTGTCGGCCGCAAACGCCACGGCCTTAAGCAACTGATGGCTTAAAGGTAAATTCATACGGTAATGTTTCGTGATAATTGTGCCTGACCAGCGTGAATGTGGTCTTCATTTTCAAAGGCTCGAGTTGGTCAGCCAAAAGGAAGTGCACACTAGTATTAACGGCTATACGAGAAAGTTGTTTCAAACAGTTCAATGAATCAGCTTATACAAGCCCGGCTCCATCGACTTCGAAGCATTCACGGCTTTGCATTGCAGCGTCCATAGTTTGGTGTGCTCTTCATTGATGACTCGCTTGGCATTGTGGAGCGCACCGGTCACCTCCCACGTCTCACTGTCATCATCCATCAGCCGCATTCCCGGTCCGGGCACCACGTTCTTGCTGACGACCACATCGGCCAGTTCACCCAGGGGCGTTACTTCGACTTCTACAACATTGACTTCTATCATAGCAAGGCGCTAAAATCGTATCCAATCTATTGAATTGGCAAACAACCTGCAACTGACCGTTCGCCACGTCAAGCGCTGGACTGGTGATCTGTTTGCAGGCCAGACAATCCAGCGTACACATAACAATGCCCGGCACGACTTTTTCGCTGTTATCTCAAACTGGATTACCATGAAAAAGCTATCGATTATACTCCTCTCCGCGGTTGCCCTGATGGCAGCGTCCTGCGGATCCGACAATGACAGCGTGAAGATCGCCCACCAGGCAAACCTGAACTCATCCATCGATGAACGCATTTCCAAATTTATGACCGAAGCGGCCGACAGCCGGATGGCCGACATCGAAAGTGGGAAACTCGCACTCGAAAAAGGTACGAATGATCTCGTTAAGAACTACGCTCAGCAACTGATCGATGACAACACGAAGCTCTTGAAAGAACTGCGTTCACTGGCAGGTCAGAAAAATATTACGCTCCCTACCACGCTTAGCAATGACCGGGCTGACGAGCTAAACGACCTGCGCGAAAAAGAACGCGGTGACTTTGATGAGCAGTTCATTAAGATGATCCAGCGTGAGCACAAAAATGACCTGGATGATTTTGAAGATGCTGCCGACTTTAACGATCGCGATATCCAGCAATTCGCACAACGCAACGTAAATTTATTTGAGAAACACCTCTCACAAATCGACCAGGTAGAAGAATCTAACGAGCGGATTTCCGAGGGGAACGCAGACGAGGCGGATAATTAGTCAGGCAGCGGCCGACTTATTGCCTGGTGTATGCTATGCAGGATCAGTGCATCGTCCTAACCCAGGCTTTGTCTGCCGCAGCTTTAAGTTTCTTCTCCTCCCCTGGTGTCCACTTAACCATGCGGTTATCATTACTGAAATTGTAGAACAGGTAAAGCTTATTTCCGCTTACCTTGTAGGATGTCGGCTGAATTTTTACGCGCTCCCCGGAGGTAGCCAGGGTATAGGCACACCATCCGCCATACATCGGTTCGTACTTATCAGGATTTTTTTTAAACTCTTCGCGGTTAGCCTCATTGGCGAAGTAATAGTAGATACCTTCGTGATTGTACTCAATCTTTGACGTTCCTTTCAGCGGTTTGCCTTGAAAGTAACTTACAGGATCAAATTCCTTCAGTGCCACATTATTTACGGTATTGAAATTTCGTTTCCGTTTTGCAATGTCGGCCTGGCCGAACGCATGAAAACTGATGATTACAAGCACAGCAAGAGTTACAGGACGAACCATATCTTTTGAGTTTCAACAAAAATACGGCTGCTTATAGCAGGAAGGAAGGAATTCAGGACGAGGGTGCATTTTGAGAAGTTAAAACGAAGAGTTGACAGACTTTCCGGAATACTGTTACCTTAGTAAAAACGAATGAATCCATGAAAATATTCCTAACCGCCATCCTTTTTGCCTGTATGATCGGATCAACACTGAGCGCCAGCGCACAAACACAACCTTCAAAAGGGCAGGTTTTGCGCCATGTGGTACTATTTAAATTCAAAGACACATCATCACCGGCCGACATCAAGAAAGTTGAAGATGCCTTTCGCGCACTTCCCTCGAAATTGCCTGTGATCAAAAGCTTCGAGTGGGGAAAGAATAACAGCCCGGAAAATCTAAACCAGGGCCTGACGCACTGCTTCCTGGTGACCTTTGCCAGTGAAAAAGATCGCGATGCCTATTTACCTCACCCCGAACATCAGGCGTTTGTGGAGGTGCTCAAACCACACCTGGACAAAGTAACAGTGATTGATTACTGGGCATCAAACTAAAAATAAAAAAGAGGGATTACGGTCCCTCTTTTTTCTAGCCTGGATCGAATTACTTCTTTCCCGACTTTGATTTCTCTTCGTTGCCCTCGCTGGTGTTCTTAGAAAACATGTTCATGATGCTTTCCTTCAGCGACATGGTTTTGGTTTCACCGCCTTCTTCGTTCGTTGCAACTTCATTGATGCCCGCTTCTGCAATTTTTGTCAGGAGCACGTCTGCCTCCTTTTCTTCATTTAACGTGGTTTCCAGCATCTTTGCGATGTTGGGTTGATTCATCGTTCTGGCTAGCTGAACCAAACCTCCATAGGTCGCAATTTCATAGTGCTCCACTTTCTGAGCGGCCATTATCAGGGCAGCGTCACGAGTATACGTATCGTCTTTAGTTTCACCGATGATTGATTCGCTTTCCTGCACAAGACCTTTCATCGCATCGCATGTTTTTGCCTGTGCTTTTTCGCCAAGAGCTTCAAACACCTGTTCAAGACGTTCTACCTGCGACTTCGTAATTTCAAGATGCTGATCGAAAGCTTTCTTCAACTCCTCGGAGGTAGCATTTTTCGACATCTTTGGAAGTGCCTTTGTCAGCGCCTTCTCAGCCCAATAAATATCTTTGAGTGAATCCATGAAGAATTCCTGGAGCAGCGAGCCATTTTTGTTTTCGTTGCCTTTCATTTTGTTCTGAGATGAACTTTTTGCAGTAACCTTACGCGAGGTGGATTTGCGTGCAGGTGCCGAACGCTGCGTTTTCTTTGCGGTAGTGCGCTTAGATTTTGCCTGTGCTTTAGCCATAATTAATGTTCGTTTAGTAGTAGAACTTTGTGCCAGATAAAAAGGGTGTGCCAGACAAGGTTTTTGCAAGAAGAAACATCAGAGGCAAGGGACAAACGAAGCCAGGTAGTTACATTGATATCTGCCTTAATGAATAGCGATGAACTGGCGTGAAAGGATCAAACCATGGGCATCATGGAGTAATTAGGTGGTACAGGGGAGTTCATGCCGTGGCATCCAATTGAATCGCGCTGGCAAATCCACTTATGGAAAAAGTCGATGAATTAACCAGCAAACCGATTTGCAACCCGGCTTTATTGTGCTGACTTGTGTTTCTTTGCCTGTAAACTTTTCCCTTAAATGAAGGTTCTTACGATTATCGTATCCATCCTTATCATCATCGCGGTGCTAATCCCAGGCTCAAACATTCCAGAGGTGGACATGGTTGGTGTAGATAAATTTGTGCACATCGCCATGTTCAGCGCATGGGCGATTGCCGTGCGATATGATTTTCCGAGGATCAAACCGTGGATCGTATTTATTTTTGGGGTTGGCTTCAGCCTGTTTACGGAAATCCTGCAACTATTCATTGAGGGACGAAGCTTCGATCTCTATGACATGATCGCTGACGGGGCCGGCCTGCTCCTTGGCCTGTTACTGACCCCGGTAGCAACGAAAATTCTCAACCAGATCTTTACTTCACGCAGTTAGGCGCTTCACCCGAAGAATGACCCGGTCGGGACGCAGGGTCACGAGAGGCTTAATACCTGGGTGCACACCCGCAGGCTCCACCTGGAACGCTCCGATAAATTCTTCCAGGAAGATCGCCATTTCGGCCATGGCGAAGTTATTGCCAATGCAGAGCCGTGGCCCCGCACCAAACGGATAAAACGCTTTCGGCTTTTCCTTGTCAGCTTGTTTCTTTACGAAACGATCAGGGTTAAACGTTTTCGGATTCTCAAAATACGCGGCATCACGGTGAAGTCCATAGTAAAATAAGACCATGATCGTATCTTTTGGGATTTTGAAATCCCGGAATTGATCGTCCTGCAGTGCAACCCGGTCACTGATCCATGCGGGCGGATAAAGTCGCATAGTCTCATTAATGACCGCAGCCAGCTGTTCATTTCTAACGACTGCCTCGAGGGACAGGCCGCGCGTATTCTCACGCAGTTTTGTCTGTTCACCGGGATGGTGTGCCAGCAGGTATAACGCAAAAGACAATGCATTCGCAGTCGTTTCGTGCCCGGCAATGACCAGGATCAGGATCTCATCGATGACCTGGTCTTCGTGCATGGGCTCGCCCGAATCTTCGTAGCGGGCATCGAGAAGCATATCAAGCAAATCATTAAACTTTTCACTGCTTTGCTTTCGCTGGTGAATGATTTCACGAATGATTTCGCGCGCACGGGCCGACCGCTTTAGATTTTCGTTTACTTCTCCCGACAATCTAAACCACCAGCTCTTGTACGGCTGACGCACGTCACGAATCACAAAGTCCTGCGTATCCGAGATAAAGCTGCCTAACTCATCGCGATTTGCCTGGGGAATCTGAATGTTGAACAACGTATTGATGACAATCTCAAAAGCAAGCTTATTCATCAATGGATAAACATCAACTTTTTCACCGGTAGGAAAATGCACCAGAAAGTCATCAACGGTTCGCTTGATAATCGAGAACAACGCGTGGATTTTTTCGTGGTGGAAGCCCGGCTGGATTAGTCGTCTCTGCTTCAGCCAGTAATCTCCGTTGGAAGTCAGCAATCCGTTTCCAATAAATCGACCAAGCTGCTCAGTCAGGATCTTCGATTTGTAGTAGTTTTTATGATTGCCCTTCAACACGTAGTCGATAAAGGCTGGGTCCTGGGTTGCGATGAGATTCATTCGCCCGAGGTTTACCGAATAAGTGCCATGGAATTTCTCCATGCTCTCTTCAATAGTGCCGATCGGATCTTTTACCTGCTTGTACGTTCTCCACAGCGACTGCAAAAAATTATAACCGGGTGGAAGTTTTGGAGCGGTCGACATAGTTCAGAAATATTGCCCAATGTAATTAGACGTGCGGTAAATGTAAAGGCGTCTTTTGATGGCTGAAAAGATAGCCTATCCAAGCTTTTGATTGAACACTTTGGTCTGTATCGCCTGACATAGAATGTCCGCCATGTCGGCAGCATCACGCGTGGCGGTCACTTCGCCTTCAACTTTGAGCAGGTGGGCTGCATACGAATCTGGAGACTGTGGATGATGATCCGATTTCCAGATACTGTTAACGATGACCCAATGAAAGCGCTGATCACGGACATCGTATACCACAAGCGAATTGATGGCATTCTCAAAAAGATCAAAATAGTGAAGGAACACCGGGAAGTCGAACAATTCCATGTGACTGAGGTCAGGCACAAGATTGGCATCATAGAATTCATAATAGAGAACTGACGAAGCAACACCCTGTCGCGTGAGATGTCCTTGAAGTTCATCAAGCTTGAGCTTCATCTGCTGAATAGGGCTGTCAGCAGCAGAAAATTGACGAACAGAATACCATCCCGAGGTGGCCAGGTCAAAAAATTGCTGTGACGCGGGATGGATGTTGAGCTTGTAATCGAAAGGTTGATAGCCAGGCACAAAATATCCTGGATAAAAGAATTCATAACCGGCATTGCGCGCATAGGCAATCTTGTGATAGATCAGGAACTTGCCAAGACTGTACTTTTTATAATCGGGGTGATAGAAGCTTGAAATTCCTGCCACCGATTTTTTGCCAAGATCGAAAAAGCCACACGCAATGAGTTTGCCGTTGTCTCGCACGGTTACCTCGAGCGTGTTATAAATGTTGTAGCTCGCACGACCAAAAAGAAGTGCTTGCAGTGAACCTGACGGTTCGAAAGAAACAGAAGAGCGGTAGCGGGCAAAAAGGTTCTCCTTCTCCTGATCAATCGTAGCTTTCTGAACGTCAACAGCGAACCGGGCATTAAGTTTTCTTAACTTATCTTCGTTGCGATCGTTCGTGCAGTCGCGCAACCTGAGCCGCAGCCAGACAGCGCTATAAAAATGATCCTTAAAATGCAGGAAGTTCGTGACGAAGATAGATTGGCCCATTCGGAACCATCCCTCGGCAAGGTATCGATCCAGTTCTTCACCAGACAATGAGATGGGAAAATGAACCTGAGCGAGCATAGTTACAATCGTCCAAGGTAATGAACTCTAAACACTTCAAAAAGAAAATCGCAGGGTTGCCGCATGCATGAAAACGATGCAAACCGGATCTGGCGCTAGTTGGATGTAAACTTTTTGACTACGAGGTCCGATACGTTGTGTTTGGAGTCTGAGTGCAAAAGCAATTCACCGTTACCAACCTGGTAAGGCAGGATCATGCTGTAACCATTTTCAATCGCTACATCGCGAATTACGCCTCCTAATTTCAGATAGACAGGCCCAAGGAATAGCTTCCTGGTATTCTCAAAAGTGTTCTGAGCATCCTGATTGAACTGAGCCATTTCGGCATCCAGCTGCTGAAGTTGGTTCTCTGCCTTGACACGCGAAGAGTCAGGCATCGACCTGGCGTTCTGTACATATTGTGTATACAGTCTTTCAAAGTTCTGCTGACGCGCAAACAGGTCGTCACTAAACTTCTTCTGCATCTCCTGGAGTTTTACCTCAAGCTGCTTGTATTCCGGCAATTGCGCAATGACACCTTCGACATCCACATATCCGACTTTCCCACTTGCAACGGCTTTAGCAGGAGGTGCCGATGCTGGCTTGGCTGTTTGGGCCTGGGCTATGAACGCGGCAGAAACGGTGACAAACAGTAGAACTAGTATCCTCATAATTCCGAAAGATACGGAATAAAGTTGATTTGATGACGAGGTTGCTTGCTCACAAATGATCCGTTCAGCAGGCACACTGATACGACTGCATTCGTGGTTATCCTGCAGCCAGGCTAATGGAATGGCGATAACTCACGGCTCGCCAATCAATCGATAAATGGGTCAGCGCTTACAGAACAAATCGATAGGTGTATTTCACAAGGAAAATATTGTGGCCTTTCTCCGCGAAATCAAACGAAAACTTGTCGTGGGTGGGATCATTGTCATAGAATGCGCCATTGCGCTCCTGCGTCCACACAAAGAACACCGTGGACCCAGGAATATATTCCCAGCGAACAACCATGTTCGAGCGGAACTGACCGAAGTTAAAATCGGGGCTTCCGAAGGTGAAGTCATTCATGCCATTGGTGTCTTCGTCAATGTGATATTGTCCATCCAGAAAGAACATACTGGCAGAGGGAAGTTGTCGGAACCGGTTTTCGTAGACAGAAGCGCGCGAGTCAGCAATCGTTTTGAAGTTCGAATATTTTCCGGAGGTCCCGAACGGTTGTCCCCAGTATTGAATAGAAAGGTTCGGGGTCAGCATGTATGTTAACCGGACCGACATCCGTGCTACGGTCTGATTGATTTCCGCTACCACATACCTCGGATCACCGTTGGCGTCTGCCGTGGTCACGTACTGCAGCGAGTTCACGTTCTTCGAATAGCTGGATGAAACAGAAATCTGGAATGCATTGATTGGCCTGTAAGTAAGATCTAGGTTGTAGTTATCGCTCTGCATATAGTTTTCATTTCCCCGACCAATTTCCCAGCTAAATTCTCCAAAAAGTTTCTTGCGATAGTCCGAGGACGAATAACCCCAGAACCACATTGTGCCCGGATAGCGCATCGATGGTCCGCCCCGAAGGTCGGCATTCGAAATGTTGTGTGTATTATAGGTGATACCTCCGCCAGAGTTCCAGTAATTTTTCCACTGCGCGTGTGCATTCACATTGAAGCCCTGGTTAGTATTCCGCCAGCCATAATCATAGCTGCGCCATTCGTTGATGTTGAGGCGATAAACGCGGGTAAGCTTGCGAGGTTGAAAAACACGGTATTGCATCCAGAACCATTGCGTAATGTCATCGGTCTGCGACATGAAGCCAATATCGTTGAGCTCCAACTCTGGCGACTGCCATGAAATTCCAAGATCAGAAACTAAGTCACCACTTTTCTTACCGAACAGAATCTGGCCACCTGTGCCGGTAAGGGAGGTCCGTGTGGGATCAAACTCGCTGTGATAATTATCCGGACGCTGGAAAAATCTTTCAGAAGACAGCTGCGTATTTGCAATGGCTTCCGTTGAGCCGCGAACGTGACTGAACATTGCTTTTCCGCTCACGTAGTACATTCGTTTTTTCCAGTGATGCAAGAAGTCAAAGCCTCCGGAGTAGGCATCAGTATGGAGCCACTCAAGCCTCGCATCCTCAATCTTTCGATTGGTGGCAGTAAAAACACCACCGACCAATGTATTTCCCTTATCAATATCCTGCTGTGCGCGGGCGATCAGGTAATTGGTCATCGGTTCAATAACCTGCTTGCGTTTAAAGCCGAGGCTGTCAATTTCAGCAAATTCTTTTTGCGTAACACTTTCCAAAAGGCCCCATGAAAAACCATTTTTGTTTTTGCCCGTGAGCTTGGCTGCCCCGAGGATTGTTGAGCGGGTGTTAGGCTTGACATATTCCTGAACATTATCGTCACCGCTTTCGTCTGTATCGACCCAACCCTGCGGTGGGCGCCCGATCCTCCGCGAATAAAACAGATTGTTGTTGTTGAACTGCGATGTTGGGAAATCCAGGATGTTATTTCCTTCAAGGAAAAATGGTCTCCGCTCCTGGAAATATAATTCAAATGCAGAGAGGTTAACCTGCGATGGATCGGCTTCAACCTGACCGAAGTCCGGGTTAACTGTCAGGTCAAGGGTGATATCACTGGTCAGGCCGATCTTAGCATCCAGGCCGAAGTTTGTTCCCGAGCGGCTTCCGGTGTAGTAAGGATCCCCTTCGCGTTTCTGAAAGGTTTCGGTTTGAGCAACTACGTATGGTTGTATCTCCAGTTGCTTTTGCGGCTTTACGCCTTTGATTCCTTTAAGCGTTCCAAAAAGATGCACATATCCTGGCGCATCCGGAGGAATGTATTGCCAGATAGACCGCTCCTGTTTTCTGAAAAAGATGCGCATGATCTGCATTCCCCAAAGCAATTCAGGCAAGTCGGCAAATCTGAGCTGGCTAAGCGGAATCCGGAATTCGGCAATCCAGCCTTCGTTGTCAATGCTCGTTTTCAAATACCAGATGGGGTCCCAACCTTCATCCCAGTCGTTTCCATTTGAAACATATTCATCGCCTTTCACCCCTGACACGGATGCCGTAAAGGAGAACGCAGTTCGCATATCGTTATAGCTGTCAAAGTTGATCTCCACCATATCGCCCTCGAAGCTATCTCGCCTTGACATGCGCCTTATAATCTTGTCGGGTTCCGGGTCGAGCGCGCGGATGAGAACGTAAATATTCTTGGGATCGTAAAGAACCTTAAACTTCGTTTGAACAGAGGCCGGCTTGCCTTTGTCCGGCTCGCGCTGGCGGAAATCTCCACCTCCCCATTCCACCTGCTGCCATGCAGGATCGTTTCCGAGTCCATCAATGTGAGGAGCTTCTCCTTGTACCTGTGCCGTAGTGTACGACTTTACAGTATCGGGGCGGACCAGGGCCGCAGTTTGGGCTAGTGTATTGTAGCCAATAAACACCAGCAGAGCAGAGAGAATCCAGAGTTTCATTTTTCGGTAGTAGGTACTCATCGTAACGAGTATTACTTCCCTTTGTTGTTTTCGTTACACGAATGGTAGAAACATTGACCTCAATTGCTGAATAATTGTTGCCAAATGTGTCCTTAATCAATGAAAAAGTGACGTTTTTGATTGAATCCAGCAGGAGACGCATCCCTGAAAATTGTTCACCGAACTTTTTCGATATACAATTCATCATGAAAAAAGTGCGGCTCACTTGCGGGGATTTTCTCCCTGTTTGGGACTCGTAACTGGGCTCACTGTATTATTTTTTTAGATCAATCTAACCTCTTGCCGATGAAGACCGCGATTACACTTACCCTTTTCTTATTTTCATTTCATGTTTTTGGCCAGGACGATAAGTCTAAGCTTTTGGAGCAGCGTGCCCGGAATTTGCACAACGTGCTGGGAAAGAATAATAAGGCTGCGTGGAAAAGTTTTATGACCCGGAATTTTACCCAGGCACTGATCGAACGTCCGATGCGGGCGCAGGTTGTGACAACAGAAAATGACAACGCCTCATCTACTTCGACCAGCACCGAACATGCCATCGAGGCGAAGCTTGCAATGTTCGAACGCCTTCACCAGGATTTCGGGAAGGCAAAAGTTTCCAGTGTCAAGGTCGAGGGCGATAAGGTGGCGATGACGGTAACAACTGACCATGGAATGACAGCCATCTTCCGCATGGAAGCCGAACCGAAGTCCCCCTGGTTGATTGACAAGCTGACGATCGAAGTGGAAGCCACCAACTAACCGACCATACCAGGCCGCATCTGACACGGATGTGTATATCGTTCCTTGCAGTGTTGATTTTTTCAACACAAGTTTTCCTTAATGTCATCTAATGCAGGTGGTATAAAAGTTTTAACTGTCTGTTTCGAGAAAACAAAAAACCGAATACAGACTATGAAGAAATTAATGCTTGTATGTACAGCTGCTTTGTTTAGTCTTGCTTCTTTTGCACAAGAGAATCAGCAGGACACTACAAGGACAGAGACCGACCAATATCGTCAGAATCGTCAGCAGCAAACGGAACAGAACATGGATACAACATCCGTGGACAGCACTTCGAACCAGTACCGCCAGGATGCTGAACAAATGCGGAATGAAGCCGAGCGCGAAGTTGACACACTATCACAAGATGCAACACAAATGCGCGACACGCTCGTAGAGCAGGGTAACGATGCCGCTAACGAATTGAGAAACGATGCACGTGAAATGCGTGACTCTGTCCGCCAGGATGCGGAACAGGCAGGAAAGGAAGTGCAGCAGGGCGTGCAGCGCACAGGCGATCAGGTTGAAAACCGTGTACGGTCGACACGTGATGATCTGAAACAAGGTGCTACCCGCACCGGCAACCAGGTAAAACAAGGCGCGGAACAGGCAACACAACCAACCGGCAACCCGTCTTCCTCTCAAAACGAAGGATCCGCTACAATGAGCGGTGAGAACTCTGGTGAGAACGCAGTTCCCTCAGAAGTCGAAGTTGTTGAAGGTAAAGAAGGACCAAATAACGAGGTGGTATACAAATTCAACGGTGAAATGTGGTACGTTGACCGTGAATCGAAACAGATGGTAAAGGCCGAAGAATCGAAACTGAAAGATTCCAAGCACCAGGTTATGGTTCATGAAGGCACGTCAACGACTAATGCAAAAAGCAAGAACAACAAGAAGGGCAAAAGCTAGTCTATCGAAATAACAACAATTGGAAACCAGCCTCTCAAGGGCTGGTTTTTTTTGTCTGCGAGGTATTAAAACTAATGGACCAATGTTTTGTTAATACCCTCATGAGATCTCTTGTTCTGGGTTACGCCTGCATTAACAATACCTTAGCAGCCAATGATGTGGTAGTGAATCGCTCGATGATGAAAAGGACGCTTGTCTTGAAAGGTATCTCATATGCTTCAGCACTGGCGCTAAAAAATGTAACCGATCTCCTGGCGGTCCTGAAATGGAACATCGCTCACGAGATTTCATTCTATCGAATGAGCAGCGATATGTTTCCGTGGATGAGCGAATATGAACTTCACGATCTGCCCGATCTTGCTGAGATCAGCAAAGCACTCGCGATCATTGGTAAGCTGGTTGCCGATCATAATCACCGACTCACGTTCCACCCTGGGCCGTTCAACGTGCTGGCCTCACCGAATGGGAGTGTAATTTCTAAAACGATAAAAGAATTACGACAACATGGCGAGATCATGGACATGATGAGTCTCGCGCGAAATCCCTTTGCAAAAATCAACATCCACGTTGGTGGCGCTTATGGCGACAAGATTAACGCCATGAAAAGGTTTGTCACGAACTTCGAAAAACTTCCGGACAGCGCGCGACTCCGCCTTACCATCGAAAACGATGACAAGGCCACTATGTTCTCTGTGAATGATTTGATGACGATTCACTCCGAGACCGGTATTCCGATTGTGTTTGACTACCTGCATCACCAGTTTTGCACCGGTGGGTTGCATGAGGAGGAAGCTTTTCACCTGGCCTGCTCAACCTGGCCAGCAAACATCCCACCGGTAGTGCATTACAGCAGCGCAAAGAGGAAATTTGAGGATGCGAAAGCTGTCGAGGCAGCTCATGCCGACTACATTTATGAGCCGATCAATACTTACGGGAAGAACGTTTCGGTAATGCTGGAAGCAAAAGCGAAGGAGGATGCGATTCTGCGATATCGTAAAGAATTTGTAGAGATAACTACCAACTAGTTATTCCTTAAAAGTCAGTCCCTGCTTCTTCATCGTTGCAAGCAATTTCTTGATTGTACTCGGTCCAAGCCCGTGTAACTTCAGCAGGTTTCCTTTGCCGTACGCTGCGATCGCTGACAGTGAAGTCAGTTGCGCGTGCTCGAGCGCCCTGCGAGCCGGGGCAGGAAGAAAAGAGAGAAAACCCTCCTGTGGCTTTCTCTCATTCTCGCACACCGGACATGTTGGACAGTCGCTGCTTTTGTAATAGCGGTGTCCGTTGTCGCAAGTCCTTAAAGTGCCTTTTGGCATTTTATCTCAGGCTCTCCGTATACTTTTTGAAATTATCGAGGATTGCCTGCCAGCCATCACGCTGAAGCTCGATTGAGTTTTCGCTTTCCGGATCGAAGGTTTCGGTAACTTTTGTCTTGTCGCCAATCGATTCAAAAATGACTTTTACTTTGCGGCCATCTTCCATGGCGTATTCTATCAGAGAAGTGGGCTTGACGTTTGAATAAACGCCACCGAAGTCAAAGCTCACGCTGCCATCTTTTGCAGCCATCGTGGTAACAAATTTACCCCCGGTGCGGAGATCATTTTCAGCTTTTGGAGCGTGCCAGTCATCGGAAGCCTGACACCATTTGGTAATGTGCTTCGGCTCCGACCAGGCTTCCCAAACTTTTTTAACAGGCGCATTTACGGTTGTCTGAACTGTGATAGGTTGTGTCATGGTTTCCATAGTATTTAAGGTTTTTAAGTTACGTGTTTTGTTCGACTTGATGATACAAACATACGGTCGGAAACCGGAAGCGCGGTTGGGTGACTGCGACTTTCAGACGGGCCGAATACGACAAAAACGACCTGCAGCATAGGGCAAGAAAAAGCCGTGTCGGGAAGCGGCACGGCTCTCTTTTAGCTAGCACAAATGTTAGTGCGCTACCTGGTGAATTCCTTCAGCAAATTCTTCGAGCATCTTCTTGTTGAACGCTGTGAGGTCTTTCGGTGAACGGCTTGTTACCAGGCCATGATCCGTAACCACCTCTTCGTCAACCCACTCAACGCCAGCGTTGATGAGATCTGTTTTAATTGCTGGATAGGAAGTCATCCTGCGTCCTTCCAGCAATCCGGTTTCAATCATCGTTTGAGGACCGTGGCAAATCGCAGCAATCGGCTTCCCTGCTTCGAGAAAATGCCTTACGAACTCAACGGCTTCTTTATTTATCCGGAGCTTATCCGGATTCAGCACGCCTCCGGGCAACATCAATCCATCATACTCTTCCGGGTTTGCTTCGCTCAATTGTTTGTCGACACGCACCCGGATTCCCCATTCGGTTTCATTCCAGGCTTTAACCTCATCCTTCTTTGGTGAAATTATATGGACAGTCACACCGGCTTTTTCGAGCGCTTCGCGGGGGCTCGTCAGCTCGACCTGCTCAAATCCTTCCTCGGTGAGGATGGCGATTGTAAGATCATTCAATTTCGGCATAGTAAATCTGTTTAAAGTCTAAGAAAGGATCAGGCGAAAAAACTGTGCCGGTAAACCAGCCGTTGATCACAATCATGTTGGTAACTGTTCAGGATTAAAGTATTTTACACTACAAATTCGCCTTTATGAAAATCTTCAAAAATATCGTGCTTGCGCTGGCCATCGTTACGCTGATGAGCAGCACATCCGCTCCCGTGGATACGTGGATTCCATTGTTTGACGGCAAATCGTTTGATGGATGGAAGGCAAGCGAAAATCCGGCAACCTTCACAATCAAAGATGGTATGATCCAGGTGTTTGGAGAGCGTGCGCACCTCTTTTATATGGGTGAGGTGGGAAATCATAATTTCAAAAACTTCGAATGGAAGGCAACGGTGATGACGACACCGGGTTCCAATTCGGGCATGTTCATTCACACAAACTACCAGGACACAGGTTGGCCTTCAAAAGGATATGAGATCCAGGTGAACGCTACCCACACCGACTGGCGAAAAACTTCGAGCATCTATGCCGTGCAGGACATAAAGGAAGCAGCGCACAAAGACAACGAGTGGTTTACACACCACATCATTGTCCAGGGAAAGAAAATCACCATTAAAGTCAACGACAAAGTGATCAACGAATACACCGAAGGTGACAATGGAAGACTGAGCAGTGGCACCGTTGCCATTCAGGGGCATGACCCCAAAAGCAAAGTTTTTTACAAAGACATCATGATCAAAATCCTTCCGGATTGACCTAGTTGCCACCAAAGTATCCAACCCCGCGCGACATCAGGCCCGCGAGCAATGGGATGATAAAAAGAAGCGTTAGCTCCAGGCGGATCATCATATAAATACTTTTCGGGATAGAGATTAATTCGCCCTGATCGCCTTTTCGGTTTCGAATGAAAAATACAGTTGGATAAATGGACAACAGGCCTATGATCAGGAAGCACGTGATCTTTAAATGAAAGATCCAGTTCTTACTGTACCATTCAGCAGGCTTCCCAAAACCACCCAGCCAAAGTGTGAGGCCTACCGTAAGCAGCGAAAGTGCTGCAAGACCATACACCGCGTCTACCCTGGAGATTCGTGAAATTTCGGCCCGCGTCATCTGTGGTTTTAGCAGCAAGTGTTCGGACACTAGTGTTCCGACAATTCCAAAAATGCTGATGAAATGAAGATAGCGTAGCAGGAGTTCTGTAGTCATAGTTAGTCAACAAGTTGGCGCGAAGAT
>DASWTP010000107.1:0-14333 GCA_036402075.1 Chryseosolibacter sp.
ATCGCAGGCATTTCGATATCGACAATAACAACGTCTGGAATCACTACATCCATCATCGCTAATAGAGCCTTGCCGTCCTTTGCTTCTTTAATCACACCCACTCTTTCGCAGTCGCGAATAACCCTGGCGAACGCCTGCCTGAAAAGCGCGTGGTCATCGGCCAGATATACGGTCATCTTATCCATCCCGTGGTGCTTAACAATGTGCAAGTGTTTATTAACGATCGTTGCTGACGGTATTAAACTTCCTCTGAGGCATCTTACACACGACTACAAGGTGCGAAAAAAAAATCAGACGTTAAACCGCGATTATTCTGAGAATGAAGAACTTGGCAGACGGTCACTAAACGTTTTGTAACAACTTGCAAGATCGTAGATAGCGCGTTCAGTGATTCCAAAAAAGAACTGGACATCAGACGAGTACTCGTCATGTTTCGTGGTAAAGGTATCCTTCTTTGGTCTTCCACCGTTGTTTTTTAGCAGGAAGCTGATATAATCCAGGGGAAGGTTCACGTTGAGACTCGCTTGCAGTTTTCTGATATCGGAGTCTCCGATCTTCCCAAACGATTCTTTTACTACAAATTTCATGGTGAGGGTACTTGTTGATGGCGGGATGCTTTGCAGATTTCCCGCAACACATAAAGATCAAATCATTCGGTGCAAAATCATAATAATCGCGAAGAAAAAAATTAGGCAGGATTGGCAGACGTGTAGATCGAATTCGCGCAGAGTCATTTGCAGTATTCAACCGGAATGGGCTAATCAAGCGCGAGCAATTCAAAGTGACATTCCCTGTGAATACATATGTGTCTGTTATCTATTCACTTTAATGGAAAAGAGCAATGACGCTCAACAAGACAACACGCGTGACGAGGAGCGTCTTCTAACATCCGGCAGGACGCCCATCCAATCGTGACCGGTTTGGTCTCGTGGTACATGCCTGCACAGGAAACAAACGAAGTGTTACATGGCAAGCGCAACGACCTTGCTCCAGATCTTGCTTTGGAACAAAGACGGTCTTCATTTCGCGAAATTCTATATCCAACCGGCAGAAATTCAGCTCCTTATTGGTACCCCGAGAAGCAAACCGCCTTTGGAGGGCTCAACTTTCGGTTTTTGTCCGCCTGAACAGCGCGTGCTTGAAATTTGCAGCATTTACTTTTGGAAGATGTTTTTAGTGCTGCTGGATTTCCCAACGGCCTTCTTTCGTAGTTTTACTCTATGAACTTCGATCCCGAAATCTTTCTCACGAGGCTTGCTCCTACTTCACCTTCGCCCTTTCTCATCCCCATCGAACGAGCTGAGGGCATCTACTTATACGGCCCGGACGGCAAGCGCTACATTGACCTTATTTCAGGCATTGCTGTAAGCGCCATCGGGCATCGGCATCCGAAGGTTGTGGCCGCAATAAAGCAACAAGTGGACAAACACTTGCACGTGATGGTGTATGGTGAATACATCCAGTCTGCGTCAAATGCGCTCGCGAAGAAGTTCACTGACCTGCTTCCGAATAGCCTGAACTGCTGTTACTTTGTTAACTCTGGCACGGAAGCCAATGAAGGTGCGCTAAAACTCGCCAAGCGGGTAACAGGCCGAACCGAAATCATCTCTTGCCGCAAATCTTACCACGGAAGCACGCATGGTTCGCTCAGCGTTTCAGGGAATGAAGTGAAGAAGGCAGCATTCAGACCGCTTCTGCCTGACGTGCGATTCATAAATTTCGGGGTGATGGATGACCTGGACTTGATTTCCGACAAAACTGCCTGTGTCATCATGGAGACGATTCAAGGGGACGCGGGTGTACGAATTCCCTCCAAAGAATACATGCAAGCAGTACGAAAGAAATGTTCTGACACGGGCACGATTCTTATTCTTGACGAAATACAGGCTGGCATGGGAAGGACTGGGAAACTTTTTGCATTCGAACATTTTGGTATTGTTCCGGATATACTCACCGTTGCGAAAGCATTCGGAGGCGGACTGCCTATCGGAGCGTTTGTCGCCTCGCGAGAAATGATGAATACCTTCACCTTCGAACCGATGCTTGGCCATATTACAACCTTTGGCGGAAACCCGGTTTGCTGTGCTTCGGCATTAGCCACCCTGCAAGTGCTGGAAGAAGAGAACCTCATTGCACAGGTTGAGCCGAAAGGAAAACTGTTTGAAGAGTTGCTTAGGCATCCTTCCATAAAGGAGGTACGAAGGATCGGCCTCATGTTTGCCATTGACTTTGACTCTGAAGAACGAGTGTCGCGAATTGTAAACAACGCAAAAGAAAACGGTTTGATTTGCTACTGGTTTCTGTCGCACCCCTATAGCTTCCGGATTGCCCCTCCACTTACTATCACCGAACAGGAAATCCGCGAATCATGTACAATTATTTTAAAGGCAATCGATAATTCTTAACTTAGGTTCATGGAGTATAAACAAAAGTTCGATCGGCTCGGATACATCTACAAGTTGATGGTCGTAATTGCACTTGTGATCACGGCCGTTATTCTGTGTCGCGATATCGTTGTGCCCCTTGCGTTTGCCGCCTTCCTGTCGGTGGTCATGCTCCCGCTGGTGAAACGAATAGAGCGAAGAACCGGACTTACGCTGGCGGTAACTATTACGCTTGTGGGAACCATTGTTATCCTCGGCTTGCTGGGATGGGTGTTGGTTCACCAGATTGTAAGCCTGGCCAATGACCTTCCCAACCTCCAGACGAAATTCGACACCTTTGTTGCCCAAGTGGAAACTACCGTAAGCGAACAGCTCAACATGGACAAGGGTGAGCAAAGTAAAATGCTTCAGGACGCGGCTAAAAGTGTCAGTGGTTATGTCGGTGCATTTTTGCTTTCCACTACAAACACGTTGTCAACGCTGATCCAGATCCCGATTTACCTCTTCTTGCTGCTCATCTACCGCGAGAAGTTCAAGCAATTTTTCCTTGCACTCCTCCCGAACAACGATGACGAGATGGTTTGGAAAAAAGACATTGAAAATGTGATCCAGGGCTACATCTCAGGCTTGCTACTGGTTACACTTATAATTGCGGCACTCAACACAATAGGCTTGTTGATTCTTGGCATTGACCATGCCATCTTTTTTGGCGTCTTATCTGGAGTGCTGACGATCATTCCGTATGTGGGGATATTTATTGGTGCGCTGTTCCCCACACTGATGGCATTGATCACCAAAGACAGTTATTGGTATGCTGTTGGCGTTGTGGGGGTCTTCACTGTTGTTCAATTTCTAGAGGGAAACTTTATCACTCCGAGAATTACGGGATCCAAGGTGAGTATTAATGCACTGGCAGCAATTATTGCTTTGCTGATTGGAGGAAAAATTCTCGGCATTGCCGGAATGATCCTGGCCGTGCCCGCCATTGGCGTTGTGAAGATCCTGATCTCCTACTCTACATACCTGAAACCATTCGTGATTTTGCTGGGTGATGATGATGCTATCGCAAAGAAAGATGACCCAACCGAGCATACGCCTCCCGTCCAGGAGCTAAAAGAAGAAGTCCAGGAGAAGGATGTGAAGGAAAAGGTTATGGATCAGGTGAAGAAACCACCGACCGAGCAATAACAGGTCTCTGTTCGGCCTTCCAAGAGGCACCCATCGTGCGACCCAAGCACGTTAGTCCAACGCCAGAGCCCGCACGGACACTTTTATTTTAGAAAGGCGTGGAAGAAGTCACAGCTTCTCAATAACGAGGTTATGGTTCGTGTAGATGCAGATGTCGGCTGCGATGTTCAGGCTTTCGCGAACCATTTCTTCGGCCGATAAATGTGACGCGTGTTTCTTCAGGGCAAGCGCTGCAGATTGCGCATACATTGAACCCGAGCCGATGGCAGCAACCTGGTGGTCGGGCTCGAGAACATCCCCTGTCCCGGAGATTACTAAAAGCTCGTCCTTGTTTACCACGATCAGCATGGCTTCAAGCCTGCGAAGAAAACGATCCATGCGCCAGTCTTTGGCGAGTTCGATCGCAGCACGTTTCATATTTCCGCCATAGCTGTTGAGCTTTTCTTCAAACCGTTCGATGAGGGTAAAGGCGTCAGCCGTAGAGCCTGCAAAGCCGGCCAGCACTTTGCCATCGTGCAGCTTTCTTATTTTACGCACATTGCTCTTGGCAACATAGTTTCCCATCGTTGCCTGGCCATCACCCCCAATCGCTACCTGCCCATTGTGGAGTACTGCCAATATCGTTGTTGCATGAATTTTTTCCATTGTCTCAAAAATTAAAAAGCCCGACTGATTTCAATCGGGGCTGACATTTCAATCTTACTTCTCAAATCTTAAATCAGAATTCGTACCGGATCTTCAAGAAGCCCTTTCAAGGTCTTGAGGAATGCTGAACCAACCGCACCATCCACTGCCCTGTGATCGCATGACAAGGTTACCTTCATGATGTTGCCAGGAACGATCTGTCCATTTTTCACGATCGGAGTTTCCTTGATACCACCCACCGCCAGGATACAAGCATCTGGCGGATTGATGATAGCCGTGAATTCTTCGATGCCGAACATTCCCAGGTTTGAAATTGTGAATGTGCTTCCCTCCCAGTCTGACGGCTGCAACTTTTTATCATGTGCTTTCTGCGCAAGGTCTTTCACCTCGGTTGCAATGTGCGACAGCGATTTATTATCGGCAAACCGAACCACCGGAACGAGCAAACCATCTTTCACCGCGACCGCGATACCAATATGAATGTGATGGTTCTTTCTCATTTTGTCGCCAAGCCATGATACGTTTACGTCCGGATGCTGTCGAAGTGCGGCAGCGGTAGCCTTTACCACCATGTCGTTGAACGAGATTTTCACCGGGCTAATTTCGTTGATGCTCTTGCGCGCTTCAACCGCTTTGTCCATGTTGATCTCCATGGTCAGGTAGAAATGCGGAGCCGAGAATTTACTTTCGGCAAGGCGTTTCGCGATGGTCTTGCGCATTTGCGAAACTGGAATTTCTTCGAAGCTTTCCTGGCCAACAACTTTCGGAAGCTGTACGGGGGCCGCACCAGCCTTTGCCGGAGCCGCGGCAGCTTGTGAAGGCTTGTATCCTTCCACATCGCGCTTGGTAATTCTACCCTGATCGCCAGTACCCGGAACTTTGCTGATGTCAACACCTTTGTCTTTCGCCATTTTCTTGGCAAGCGGTGAAGCTTTGATTCTTCCGTTCGAAGAGTGCTCAGCATGCGATGACTCTGCTTGTGCTGCTGGCTGTGCTGCAGCCTCTTGCCTTGGCGCTGGCGCTGCTGATTGTCCCCCACCAGAAGTCTTCGCTTCATGGGCCTTCAACAACGTCTGCCAGTCGGCACCTTTTTCACCAATGATTGCAAGAACGCCATTTACCGCAACGGCTTTTCCTGCTTCAACACCGATATAGAGCAACGTTCCCGTGTTGTACGACTCGTACTCCATCGTTGCCTTATCAGTTTCAATCTCGGCAAGCAATTCTCCAGACTTAACGGGATCGCCAACTTTTTTATGCCACGCAGCGATAACACCTTCAGTCATGGTGTCGCTCATCTTAGGCATTAAAACAATTTCGGCTTTGATGCCAGAAGTATCAATGGCCTGAGTGGGAGCAGCGGGTGCTGCTGGCGCGGGCTTTTGCTCCGCTTTTCCACCTGATGATGCCGCGGTGTTTGCTCCCGCCAGCAACGCAGAATAATCTTCACCTTTTTTCCCAACAATGGCAAGTACATCGTTGATTTGAACAGCCTGCCCTTCCTTCGCACCAAGGTACAATACGGTCCCTTCGTTGAAAGATTCATAGTCCATGGTAGCTTTGTCGGTTTCGATTTCCGCCATCAACTCACCAGACTTTACTGTATCGCCTACTTTTTTATGCCACTTCGCGATCACCCCTTCGGTCATTGTATCGCTCATTTTCGGCATCCGTACGATTTCTGCCATTGTTTACTAAATGATTTAATATCAATTAATTAGAAAGATAAAACAGTTCGGTGTGTATTCCCTGGAATAACATATAAAACTGCTTTAAGCGTTCAAAAATAGGGTATAAAACGCGATTTTCAAGAAAAAATTTAGCGGCCAAAAATCAGAAGTTAAAGGTGCCAATCAGCACCTCAAATTCGGTGACCGAAGGCTTGATCCCTTTTGTATAGCGAACGCCAAGATCGAACTGCGGATAAAACCGCATAATGTTAAAGTCCACTTTCAACTCCAGCCCGGCCGAGGCATAATCAGTCCGGTATGTGATAATGTCACTGGTGATGTAGCCATAATCAAAAAATGCGTTGGCCCGAAATCGCTGTATGTTGAGCAACGGACCGATTGCAATGTCGGGATACCACAGCGGCAACGTATAGTTGAACGAAGTGGTGTAGAAATGTTCGAGCCTTGGAAACGACAATCCGCGTGGAGTAGGAATACGGTTTCTGAAAATGTAATTGTCAAGCTTACCTTCGGCATTTCGCTGGTTTGAAAGCTTCGTGTACTGATAGGCGCCATACCCCCATATGGAATGATGCTTGCCTATACCAGGAAAGTAAAGAAGCCCATAACCAGAAAACTGAAAGCCCGAGAAGTCGCCACCGAACGGTGTTGTGTACAAATTCAAAATCAGTCGCTGCCCCCAACGGCTGTTAATGTCGCGCCTGCTTTGTTTCAGTAGGTGATCAGCAGTAAATGAAAGTGTATTGTAAACAAGCGATCCGTTGTCAGCGTAGTCGCGGAAAATCACAGAGTCGCCAAGCGTGTACGGCAGAACTCGTCCACCGTTTGTGATACTGTTCTTAAAGTTTGTGATTTGCGAGTAGCCAACATTATTGGAGACGCTGATGTCTGTGTGGTATTTCGACCGTGTAAGAAGTAGCGGAATGCGCAGGCCTCCTTGAACCGTTGTTTCCTTCCAGTCGAAGGTGAGGTTGCGTTCGAAAACAACCGTATCTCCGCCCACAACACGTTCGTAGGGATAGGCGCCTTCATCGACCTGGCGGTTGGCCAGAGACACTGACAGGTCAAGGATCGGGAACAGCCCCTGATAACTTAGTCCGGCACGCCACGCCCCGGTGCGCTCATTGATATCTACATTGTAGCCTACATTTACCGAGGTGGTGCTAAGCAGGTCGCGCGAAAGTATTCCCACGGTAGCTTGTGTCAGATCGGTTTCAACATTTAAGCCCCATGCATACGGGTTGATAAGTCCTCGTAACTTCGAATATCGCTTCACGGGAAGCGCTCCCTGCGGAGCCTGCTGCAACAGTCCGGGATGCGCCTCCTGTTCAATCAGTGACTGCGCATATGCGGGGCCAAGCACGTTCTGACTAACGGATTTCCAGGCTGATGGATCAAAGGGAACCCTGACGACATCCAGCCCATTCTTTGTTTGTTCGTTGTAGTAAATGAATTTTCCATTCGGGGGAACAGACGGATTATACGCTCCGTATCGACTACTGGTCACCTGGAACTTTTCTTTTGTAGAGATCCTAACCGCATAGACATTATCGATTCCGCTAAGCGGAGAATTATAGAGCACATAGTCGTCAACGAGAATCGGATGCCCTACGTTCTCATCAGAAGGCTCGGTAAGGACTTGCTCTTTGAGGGTGACCGCATCGATCACAACAATTGACTTCTTTCCTTCTCTCGTCTTTAATAGTACAATGCGGTTTCCATCTGCGGACCAGCGTGGCATGGAGTAGTAATGGTTAGCCGGATTTTCCATTCTTCGCTCCACAGCACCCGTTGCTGCAGTAAGGATCGCCAGGCTAGTTTTGTAGTCAGTGGTTGTTTCAACAGCTGCAAGTTTTTGCCCATCGGGTGAGAGCGCTGCGCTGGTGTATCGGGACTTGCGTGGAGAGATTACTTTTTTTCTGCCTGTCCCAACATCTACAGATTTGATAAGCGAATAATTCCGCACCAGGTAGCGTGGGTCAAATCCGTACTCAGTCCAAATCAATGTGTTTCCCGAGAGCGAAAGCATGCCGGCATCGTTTACAATTCCGGGGCGAAAAATCTTTTCTTCCCGGCCGTCAACAAAACGGGAGAACGTCTGGATATCGCCTATTCCGCTTTTCATCACGACAACGCTACCGTCATCCATTGCTTGCGGATACTGGTAGTCTGTATAGGCACTGTTGCTCCTTGTGGAAATTGTTTCAAATGGCGTCAACTCAAGCTTATCGAGATCTTCCTGCCATTGCTTTTTAAAATCATTTGCCATTTGGTGATACAGGTCTGACACATACAGGCCCGTTTCCTTTTTGATAGAGCTTGAAAACCGGAAAGGGATAAAAGGAACAGTCCACGTGCGATTGGTAATCTTTCCCCAGATCTCCGGATCATTTGTGCGCTGCCGCAAATAGCTCACCATATGGTAGCCAAGCACATAATGGTCAGGAATATTATGTTTGTACGAACGCAGGTATTGTTTGTGATAGTTGAACGTTCTTCCTTCCAGGAGATTGGTTTTAAAGACGAGACTGAAATTCGGAATTCGCCCGCGGCCAGTGGCGGTGAAAGCCGTCTCCGTTGCCACTGCGTCTCCTTCCCAGAACCACATGGGAGCCGCGGCCTGCGCCATACCGGCAAAGGCCGTTCCCCCGAATAAATAATAAAATGCTTTGTTGAATCCGCGAAAAGCGTGCTGGTACTGCGCAATGTGTCGGTATTCATGCGAGGTGAGCAGATCCAGCCAATCGGTGTTTCCAAGGTAGTTGTAATCCTGCGGTGGCATGCCGTAAAATTCCGAACGTCTCGGAAGAACACTCACAAACCCGTTAGAAACGGCTGACTGATTTTGAAGAATGACGGAAATTTTTCGCGGAATACTTCCGAGCGTCTTTGCCTCCTCGTCATGAATGAACTCGAGCGTGTTGGCTACCCGTTGGCCTTGTGCTTCAAAACCCTCCGGGAAAATAACCCGGAAATGCGGTGTGTTTACCTGGTAGAATTTTATCGATGGCGGATTATTTTCCAGCACTTCCTGGGCGGTCAGCCCGAGGCTCAGGTGGATAAAAAACAGAAAAAGGAATTTCTTCATTTCAATAGAAGCAAAATGAAAGATAACTCCCTTTCCCGAAAATGAAATGCTTTGAGGAAACTATTCGATTTTTACGCTGCTGATATCAATTGCACTTACCTGGAAAAATCCGATTGCCCCATTCGAGAGGTTGGTACGTGGCGATGCGGGGATGGGTCCGAACATACCACCGCCATCACTGTTTAGGATGGAGAAAAGGTCATTGTAGTAAACATACCCCACCCTGCTCAGGCTATATACTTCCACCACGGCTTCATCATTAATGCCGTAATAAACGGGCGAAGTAGCACCGTTGATGTTTTCCGCCAGCAATTCGTCATCGCTATAATAAACATCAGTGTCATTGAAGTAGGTCAGCGAATCGTTGCGATAGAATTTGAAAAGATAGAAGTTCTTGATGTTTTGTGGCTCCCGGGCAAACATCAACAGTTCGTAAATCTTTCCTTCTTCGTTTGGATCCTCTTGCTGGAATTCATTGATATCGTACTTCAACGAGTCCATTGAAATCACGGGCAGTAGATCATCGCTGGCTTCAAAATTCTGACCATCCGCGTTGACATGAAGCGTATATGTTCTTCCTACTTTGCCCACAAACCTGGTGGCGGGCAGATAGATTCCGGAAGAGTCAGGATGATTGCGTGGGTTGTGCGTGAAAACGATCTGTTCGCCCAGGTCATCGGTAACGGTAACAACCGCATTGGTGATCCGGGGCGTCACACCATCGGTATAAAATCCAACAGAACGGGAAACCTTTACCATCTGGTATCCGGGCTTGTCAGTGACTAAACCTTCAATGACAATTTTAGGCTGCACCTGGTTCACATCCAACACGATCGATTCTTCACACGATGTCAGGACAACCACGGCAAAAAGAAATATAAGTAATGATCTCATGATTCTAGAATTTGAAATTATAGGTTACTGATGGAAGAACGGGGAACAGGTAGATGAGGCGTGCTTCTTTTTGATTCTTATCGATCACGTTACCGTCCTCATCCTGCACAGCGCGTGTGTAAATTGTAAATGCGTTCTTGCGGTAGTAAGCGTTGTACACTGAAAACACCCACTGTCCTTTCCAGCGCCTCGAGGTGTTCTTGCGTGGATTGAGGGTTGCCGACAAATCCAGGCGGTGAAAATCCCGGAGGCGGTAGCCATTGCGTGCACTCAAAATATCCGGTCGATACGTTCCATACTCATAACTTCCCTCGGATAGTGAAATCGGCCTTCCGGTGCTGTAGGTGAACATTGCGCCAAACGACCATTTGTCGTTCAGATCATACGTGGTTTGCGCATTGAAAACATTTCTGCGATCATGATTAGCCACAAACTCGACCCCTTTGTTAACGCCATCGATCTTGCGCATGCTTTTCGACCATGTATAGCTGATCATCCCCGTCAGCTTACCCGAAACTTTGTTCAACATCCATTCCGTTCCATACGACCAGGCTTTCCCCTGCCTGTATTCAACAGGGAGGTCTTTGTTGAAGAATAACGAAGCGTTATCGGCAAAGTCAGTCACGTTCTGGATGTCTTTATAAAAAGCCTCCACCGAGAACTCATATTGATTGTCCTTAAAATTTCTGAAATAGCCCCCGGCAACCTGGTCAGCGATCTGCGGCTTCAGATAGTAATTGCTCGGATTCCATGTGTTGAATGGAACAGGAACCGTCCCGGAAGAGATCAGGTGCGTGTTCTGAACCATTCTGTTGTAAGAAAGCTTCAACGACTGACCGTTGCCAAGCAGGTAGCGCACACTTAAACGCGGCTCGAGGTTCACATACGTTTTGATGGTCTCACCCTTGTCAAAATGAAGGGTGTCAATCCGTTCGATCTTCACGTTTTCTTTTGGGTCTGCATACAGGTATACATCGCCACGTCCAAGGTTCTGGAAGATGGAAAGGCGAACGCCATAATCCACCAGCAGGTTATCGGTCAGTTTTTGCTGATTGCTCACGTAAACTCCATGATCGAGTGCGTACATGTGTTGCTGTTTCATGGGGGCAAAAAATGACTCGGAGCTTGTCGGAGCGATCTCGCCCGGTGAAAATCTCCTGCCGGTCAGGTGATATCCAAACGTTATCTCATTGGCTTCATTGAGCGAGTACGACAGGTCGTTCTTCAGACTCATTTCCTGCAAGTCAGAAGTCCACTCAAATCCTGATGACACATCCTCAAGGCCCAGCTTGTAATCAAACTGGCTTGCGATTACCGAAGTGTTCAGGAAAAGGCGTTCGTTGAAGAGGTGATTCCAGCGGAAGGTTCCCGTTTTGTTTCCCCATTCAAAACCAAAGTCGCCACCGAAGTTAAAGACATCGCGGCCGGCATAGAAGGCCAGGAAAAAACGGTTTTTGTTGTTATGGCGAAAGTTGAACTTCGCATTTACATCGTAAAAATGGACAAGGTTGTCTTCGCCAGCAAGCTTAAGAAACCCGTCAACATATGAGCGTCTTCCGGAAATGATAAACGAGCTTTTGTCTTTGACGATGGGTGCCTCAATAGCCAGACGACTGGCCAGGAGACCGATGCCCCCGGCTGCGGCAAACTGCTTGTTATTTCCATCTTTGCTGCGTACATCAAGAATGGATGACAAACGGCCGCCAAAACGCGCGGGGATGCCACCTTTGTATAACTCGGAATCTTTAATGACATCGGCATTAAAAACGGAGAACAATCCGAACAAATGTGACGGATCATAGACAGGAGCCTCGTCAATGAGGATCAGGTTCTGATCTGCGCTTCCTCCACGAACAAAAAACGCTGACGTTCCCTCGCCTGCTGATACCACCCCCGGAAGCATCTGGATGTTCTTGATGATATCTACTTCTCCAAAGAGGGCCGGGAGCTTTCGCACCTGGTTCATGTTCAATGTGTTCTTGCTCATCTGAACTGAAATGACGTTCTCGTCAATGGCCTTCTCTTCGATGACCACTTCTTGGATGACGGACGCCTCGGTCGCCATCTCAATATTCTGAGACACGTCTTTGGAAAGGTCGATGGTGATGGTTTGCGGTTCGAAGCCCACATAGGTAAACTGCACTTCGTAAGTTCCCCGAGGCAGTGTAAGTCCGTAAAAACCGTAATCGTTGGTGACGGTACCTGCCTTAAGCTGAGGCACATAGACTGTTACCCCGAGCAGTTCCTCACCATTGGAAGCGTCCCGGACGTAACCATTGATTGTAAACTTTTGCTGTGACCAGGCAGAGAATGATAAAAGTAAAAATGTTGTGAATAGTAAATAACGTTGCATTGTATAAGGGTTCTAACCGGTGTGTGACAATTAATGAGCATTTCCCCCCTATTGAGGAAAGAAATTAATGTTCACACCATGCTCTGACGGAAAAACGACCAAATAGTTACCTTTGGAACGGTAATAGGCGCATTAATTTATTGTTCGGATGTTCAAACGTTTGAAGGAGATTTATAAGGAGTATAAACCGTACGTACGAGTTGACCTGGTGATGTACCTGGTGCTGATCCTGCTGATCATAGGTTACTTCATCATAAGTACGATACTGTAAGCTATAGCTAAGGCCATGGCTATCCCGTTAGCCGAGAAGTGTTTCCCTCACATTATCTTTAATCTTGCTGGCCAGTTCATCGGTTGGCAAGTCGTTCAGGTCTTTGCCGAACGGATCTTCGATTTCTTCCGCAATCAGCTCTACGCTCATGAGTACAAAGGTAATGAGCACAACGATCAGTACCGTAATATACCCCGACTGTGTGACGAACGCGAAAGGCAGCGTGATGATATAAATGAAAATAAACTTCTTAACGTACATCATGTACGAATATGGAATCGGTGTGTTCCTGATCCGTTCGCAAGCGCCAATGATGTCGATAAAATCTTTCAGTTCTTTGTCGAGGTTGATCAACTGGTCACCGGTAATCGTGCCTTTTTTATAGAGCTCATTAATCTTTACATACATCAGGGCCGAAATCCTGTTCGGCTTATGTTTGTACTTCTTGAGTTCTTCTGTAAACGCCTCATTGATCGGCTCCAGCTCATTAAACTGAACCCCGTTACGCAAACTTTCCTTCATGGCATAAACAAAATTCGGGATCATTTTAGCAAACCAGTCACGGCTCTCATGGTCTTCCAGGCTGATGTATGCATTCAGCTTAAGCGCGAAATTTCGTGTGCTGTTCACCAGTCCGCCCCAGAGCTTTCTCCCTTCCCACCAGCGGTCATAAGCCGTATTGGTTCTGAACACAAGGAATAAACCCAACACAATACCAAGCAAAGAATGCATGGCAATAGTGGGCTGGAAATCACTTTCATGCAGTTTGAAATAATCCAACATGACATAGCAAACCGCAAGGCTATATAGAACCATGAAAACCAGGGTTGGCGTAAGTGTCTTCATCACCTGCCTGCTGTAGGCGTGGAAAATCAGGGAGAACCAGGTCTTGGGGTTGTATTTAACCATGTCAAAAATTTAAGCGCCCTAAATAAAGTCAAGAATTAAACTTTTCCAATTAAAACCTTCGGGCACGTTTGCCCGTTTAAATTCAAAGTAATATCTTTATAATATCATTTTAATATCACTTTTATGAACAAGGAAAAGGCATATTCTCCGATGTCGGGCTATTTAATGCTTCTCATCGTTGCGGTTTTGTTTATTGGCAGCATATGGGGGCTGATCGTGATGCGAAACGCCTGGCTGATAGTGCCACTGGTACTTTCAATTGTATTCATGCCCGGGTTCTTTTTTGTGAACCCCAACAATTCCATGGTGCTTGTTCTGTTCGGTGATTACAAGGGCACCGTAAAGGAAAACGGATTCTATTGGGTGAACCCGTTTTTTATGAAGAAAAGTATTTCCCTTCGCGCCCGGAATTTCGACAGCGAAAAAATTAAAGTTAATGACAAGGTCGGAAACCCGATTCAGATTGGTGTGATTCTCGTATGGCAGGTGAGCAACACGTTCAAAGCCGCGTTTGATGTTGATAACTACGAGACATTTGTGAAGCTACAGACTGATTCGGCCGTGCGATTACTCGCAGGTCAGTATGCCTATGACAATTTTGACAATGACCAGGAGGTTACGCTTCGCTCGGGAAATGAAGAGGTAAACCATGCGCTGGAAGAAAACCTCCGTAACCGGTTAGACATGGCAGGCATCCAGGTGATTGAAGCGCGCATCGGACATCTCGCCTATGCCCCTGAGATCGCAGGCGCAATGTTAAGACGTCAGCAGGCTGCCGCGGTGGTGTCGGCTCGATTTAAGATTGTTGAAGGTGCCGTGAGTATGGTGCAAATGGCACTCGAGCACCTCGCCAGCCAAAACATCATTGATCTGGATGAGGAACGGAAAGCTGCCATGGTCAGCAACCTGA
>DASWTP010000108.1:0-59315 GCA_036402075.1 Chryseosolibacter sp.
CAGCGTTCTACTTTTGCTCTCAGGTTGTCGTGCTGATTTTTACTTATGTAAGTTTCATCCCAGGCAATAGTCAGGTGATCGCTCAATTCTGTCAGAGAGCCTCTGCTTATTCTACAGAATCTGATGAACTCCTGATAATGATATCTACCGAAACCTTCTGCAATATTGTTAGTCACTGATCGGGACGCCCTCCTCATCTGACTGACTAACTCAAATTTTTCGTGCTCTGGAAAGGTCTTAATTGCTTTTGAAATTTCAACTCGCAATTCTCTGCCTACCTTCCAACACTGTAATTCTTCGAACGATTTTATAAGTGCCATACCTAGAATTTTAAGATTCTAAACCAGCACCTTTGGCAAAACTTATTTCACTTTTGAAGTTCCGATTGACTCATTAATCTGCACAACGGATCAACGAATCAACGAATCAACGGATCAACGTTACTTATAGCTCCGTTGAGTCAGTTTAACATTCTCAAATACTAATTCTTCCTTGTGCAGTACTTCAGGTTGATTATCTCCCTTGTACTCCCAAGCTGCTACGTAGGCAAACTCATCGTCCTTGCGCAACGCTTCACCATCCGGAGTTTGTGATTCCTCACGGAAGTGTCCGCCACAGGATTCTGATCTGTTGAGGGCATCGTCAACCATAAGTTCACCGAGCTCGATGAAGTCGGCAACGCGGCCTGCCTTCTCAAGCTCCTGGTTCAACTCGTTGTTGCTTCCCAGGATATTGACATTTGCCCAAAATTCGGCTTTGATCTCCTGGATTCTCTTTTTTGCTTTCTTTAACCCTTCCTCTGTGCGCGACATGCCGCAATATTCCCACATCGTCAAGCCAAGTTCACGGTGGAATTCATCTACCGTTTTCTTGCCTTTAATGCTGAGAAGTTTGTTGATTCGGTTGTTTACGCCATCGAGCGCTTCTTTAAATGCTGGATGATCCGTACCCACCTTGTCACTCCAGCCAATGTTTGCCAGGTAATCACCAATGGTTGCCGGGATAACGAAGTATCCGTCCGCTAAACCTTGCATCAAGGCACTTGCACCGAGACGGTTTGCACCGTGATCGGAAAAGTTCGCTTCTCCAAGCGCATACAGTCCTGGAACCGTTGTTTGCAGGTTGTAGTCTACCCAAAGTCCACCCATGGTATAGTGAACAGCCGGATAGATCATCATTGGCATTTCGTATGGATTGTCACCGGTAATCTGCGCGTACATGTCGAACAGGTTGCCGTATTTTGCTTCGATAACTTTTCTTCCATCACGCTTGATCGCATCCGCGAAATCAAGGAACACGGCAAGACCGGAGCCCACACCTTTTCCTTCATCACAAGCATATTTTGCGTTGCGGGAAGCCACGTCACGCGGAACAAGGTTACCGAACGATGGGTATTTTCTCTCGAGGAAGTAATCTCTTTCAGCTTCCGGGATTTTTACAGCATCCGCTGCCTTCAATCCTGGGCGGGCAACTTTTGGAACCCACACACGTCCGTCATTTCGCAGTGACTCAGACATCAACGTGAGCTTTGACTGGTGATCACCTGACACGGGAATACAAGTCGGGTGAATTTGCGTGAAGCATGGATTGCCGAACAACGCACCTTTTTTGTGTGCGCGCCATGCAGCCGTAACGTTAGATCCTTTTGCGTTCGTAGAAAGGTAAAAGACGTTTCCGTATCCACCTGTACACAGCAACACGGCATGACCGCTGTGCGCTTCGATTTTTCCGGTGATAAGGTCGCGGGTAATGATACCTCGTGCCTTTCCGTCTGTTACAACCACATCGAGCATTTCCGTGCGGTTGTACATTTTCACTTTTCCATTGGCGATCTGTCGGTTCAGTGCCGAGTAAGCGCCAAGCAACAACTGTTGCCCGGTCTGACCGCGTGCATAGAAGGTTCTGGAAACCTGCGCCCCACCGAAGGAACGGTTGTCGAGCAACCCACCATATTCACGGGCGAACGGTACACCTTGCGCCACACATTGATCGATGATGTCAACGCTGACTTCCGCCAGGCGATAGACATTGCCTTCACGTGCGCGATAGTCGCCACCTTTTACTGTATCATAGAACAGACGGTACACACTGTCACCATCGTTTCGATAATTCTTTGCCGCATTGATACCACCCTGTGCAGCGATACTGTGTGCACGTCTGGGGCTATCCTGGAAGCAAAATGCTTTTACGTTGTAGCCAAGTTCGGCAAGCGAAGCCGCGGCAGACGCACCAGCAAGTCCGGTTCCCACAACAATGATTTCGTACTTACGCTTATTCGCAGGGTTTACGAGCTTAAGATTGAATTTGTGTTTCGACCACTTTTCTGCCAGCGGGCCTTCTGGAATTTTTGAATCTAATTTCATATTACCGAAATAGCTAGATCAGTCTAAAAACATTACGATAGGAATCAGTGCGAACAATGCCGGAACGATGATGGCAAAGGCAACGCCTACAAACTTAATAACAGGATTGTACTTCACATGGTTTAAGCCGAGCGTCTGAAAAGCGCTTCCAAAACCATGGTAGAGGTGAAAAGCAAGCAATACCATGCTTACAACGTAGATGGTGACGTACCACCACTGGTTGTATGCTGCGTCAACTACTGCGTAAAGATTTTTGTAATCAACACCGTCATAATTCGCGGTGGCAATTCCGCCCCAGTGCATTTCATACCAGAAACCCCGAAGGTGAATAATCAAGAAGAGTGCGATGAAAGTCCCCAGGATCCCCATGTTGCGAGAGCTCCAGTTCGATGTCTTATTCGCCACCGCATATCCCTGGGCACCACGGGCACTGCGATTTCTGTTCGTGAGAACGATCGCGATCACGATGTGTAACAGAATGAACGCATAGTTAACATACGAGATCACTTTGATGAGTGGATTGGACGTCATGAAGTGCGCATAAATATTGAACGCCTGTCCATCATCATGTTTAAGAAGCTGAAGGTTTCCCGCGAGGTGCACTGCTAAAAAGAGAATCAGGAACAGCCCGGTAAGCGCCATCAACACTTTTCTGCCAAGCGTGCTCGACAGAAGATTTGAAAACCAATTCATAGTTAAGTTTTAACTGAGGAGTTTTAGGTTGCGCCAAAAATAGTCCTCAATGGTTTACCAAACAATGAACAGAGTTTATTTTAAAAATGTTCTAAATAAGACTGTCGGGAGCTTTATATCACAACGCTTCGAAGAGCAGGACGATCAACGCGATAGCAGAAACCATGACTAACAAAAACCACTCACGTTTCAAGAACTGCGCGATTTTTTCAAAAATGATTTTCATAAAACAATTAAAAAATTTCTGACTATCATTCAAAAAGCAGGCCCTTTCTTTAAAAAACTGGTAGTCAATTGATTAACCATAAAATGGGATGCATGCAGAGTATCCGAATGATTAAAAAAAGCAAAGAATTTCTCGATTTGGGACACCTTTATATAGTCGGCTCTCTGATTAAAGAAGTCATCTTTAAATTGATTATTTCAAGTGCAATTTTTTTTTTCGTGGCTAAGCTATTCGTCATCAATTGTCTATTCATGAACGGAATTTTCAGTGACAGACAAAGCGCACGCAAGACCATAGAGAAATGATGCAGGCGATTAACTTTACAGTTTACAACCACTACTTGATTCATGTATTTGATCTTTGACACGGAAACCACCGGTATTCCGCACAATAAGACTGCACCCATCAGCGACCTCGACAACTGGCCCAGAGTTGTTCAGCTTGCCTGGCAGTTACACGACAACAAAGGGAAACTCCTCTCCCAGCACAACTACATCATCAAGCCGGAAGGGTTCGACATTCCGTACAAGGCGGAACAGGTCCACGGCATCTCGACAAAACGCGCGCTGGCTGAAGGTCAGGACATGATCAATGTCCTAAAGTCTTTTCTTGACGACCTGAAGAAAACGTCCCGACTCGTTGGTCATAATATAGAGTTCGACATCAGTATTCTCGGGGCCGAACTGCTGCGCAAGGAATTTATTATAGACGAGTTTCTGAAACTCGACAAGATTGACACTGGAATTGCGTCAACCGAGTTTTGCCAGCTCACCGGGGGTATTGGCGGTCGCCTGAAAATGCCCCGGCTGGTAGAGCTGCACGAAAAACTTTTCGGAAAGGATTTTGGTGATGCGCACGATGCATCGTATGACGTTGCCGCAACCGCTCGCTGCTATTTCGGTCTTCTCAATAAGAAAGTTGTTTCACCCTTCGACTCCACCCCTCCGGACGAAATTGTCTATGAAGAGCCAAAGCTGGATGATGCCAACTTTACCAAGCGTGAAAAGAAAAAGGAAGCCGCTTACTCATTGACCGATACACCTGCGGTCCTTTCCGACAAACCATTCGTTCACCTTCACGCTCACTCACAGTTCTCGGTTTTGCAGGCCACACCAGACGTAAAAGCAATGGTGGCAAAAGCAAAAGAGCACGGCATGCCCGCAGTGGCCATTACCGACCTGGGCAACATGTATGGCGCATTCAAGTTTGTTCGCGAAGCCATCAACCAGCAACTCAAGCCAATTGTTGGCTGCGAATTCTTTATCGCTGAAGAACGAAAGAAACTAAAATTCACGAAAGACAACCCTGACAAGCGTTATCAGCAGGTGCTGATCGCCAAAAATAAAAATGGCTACCACAACCTGGCCAAGCTCAGCTCGCTTGGGTTTACCGAAGGCCTTTACGGGATTCATCCCCGCATCGATAAAGCGCTTGTCCAGGAATACAAAAAGGATCTCATTGCTACGACCGGAAATCTTCACAGCGAAGTTCCTCACCTGATTCTGCATGTTGGTGAAAAGCAAGCAGAGGAAGCCTTCAAATGGTGGCACAACGAGTTCGGTGAAGACTTTTATGTCGAGATCAACCGGCACGGCATTGCCGAAGAAGATCACGTGAACGAAACGCTGCTCCGCTTCGCCAACAAATACAACGTAAAGTATTTTGCTGCCAACGAATGCTTTTACCTCACGAAGGATGAAGCAAATGCCCACGATGTTCTGCTGTGTATCAAGGAGGGAGAATTCAAATCCACCCCGATTGGTTATGGACGCGGTCATCGCCTCGGACTTGCCAACAACGAATACTATTTCAAATCACAGGATGAAATGAAATCGATCTTCCGCGACATGCCGGAAGCCATTGACACTATTTCAGAAATCCTCGACAAGATTGAGAGCTATACGCTCGAACGAAATGTCTTGCTTCCAAAATTCGACATTCCGAAAGAGTTTGAAACCGAAGACGACTACCTTCGCCACCTCACCTACGTTGGTGCAGCGAAGCGTTATCCTGAAATTACCCAGGCCATTCGGGAGCGCCTCGACTTTGAGCTGGAAACGATCAAGAAGACCGGGTACCCGGGATACTTCCTCATCGTGCAGGACTTTACTTCAAAAGCGCGTGAGATGGGCGTGAGCGTAGGGCCTGGTCGTGGTTCTGCCGCAGGTTCTGCAGTGGCCTACTGTATTGGAATCACCAACGTTGACCCGATCAAGTACGATCTGCTTTTTGAGCGTTTCCTGAATCCGGATCGTGTGTCACTTCCCGATATTGATATAGACTTCGATGATGCCGGTCGCGACAGCGTATTGCGATACGTGATCGACAAATATGGGAAGAGCCAGGTTGCACAGATCATTACCTATGGCACCATGGCTGCAAAATCTTCCATCCGTGACTGTGCCCGCGTGATGGAGCTTCCGCTGATGGAAGCCAACGTTCTCGCCAAGATGATTCCTGAGAAGCCCGGAACCACACTCGACATGGCGTTCCAGGAAGTGAAAGAGCTAGCGGACATCAAGAAAGGTTCCGACCTGAAAGCGGATGTCATCAAGCAAGCCGTTATCCTCGAAGGTTCCGTTCGCAACACGGGCGTTCATGCCTGCGGTGTGATCATCACGCCTGACGACCTGACGAAATTTGTTCCGGTGGCAACCGCGAAAGATTCCGACATGCTGGTGACGCAGTTCGACAACAGTGTGGTTGAAAGTGCCGGCATGTTGAAAATGGACTTCCTGGGTTTGACCACGCTGAGCATCATCAACACAGCCAAAGCGAACATCAAGAAAAGTAAAGGGATTGACATTGTTGTCGATGATATTCCCCTTGACGATGTCAGAACCTATCAGCTCTTCCAGCGCGGTGAAACAACGGGAACATTCCAGTTTGAAAGCGTGGGAATGCAGAAATACCTGCGCCAGCTGAAGCCCGACAAGTTCGAAGACCTGATCGCTATGAACGCCTTGTACCGCCCGGGTCCGATGGAATACATCCCTGCGTTCATCAACCGAAAGCACGGACGCGAACCAATCAAGTATGACCTCGCAGCGATGGAGGAGTTTCTGGCAGAGACCTATGGCATCACGGTATACCAGGAGCAGGTAATGCTTCTGTCGCAAAAGCTCGCGGGCTTCAGCAAAGGTGATGCTGACGTGCTGCGTAAAGCGATGGGTAAAAAGCAGAAGGCGGTCCTCGATAAAATGAAGGACAAGTTCATCGAGGGTTGTAAGAAAAACGGGCACGACCAGGCTATCTGTGAAAAGGTTTGGACTGACTGGGAAGCATTTGCGCAATACGCGTTCAACAAATCACATTCGACCTGTTATTCGCTTATCGCATACCACACAGCGTACCTGAAGGCGAACTATCCTGCCGAGTACATGGCTGCCGTGCTGACGCACTCGCAAAGCAACCTGGAGAATGTTACGTTCTTCATTGAGGAATGTCGCAATCTTGGAATCCGCGTGCTTGGTCCACATGTCAATGAATCGGGAGTTTATTTTGAAGTAAACAAGCAGGGTGAAATCCGTTTTGGTCTTGGTGCGATCAAGGGCGCTGGCGATGCTGCTGTTGAAGCCATCATCCAGGAGCGCGAAACGAAAGGCCCCTTCAGCGATATTTTTGATTTTGCAAAACGCCTGAGCAACCGCGCAGTTAATAAGAAAACGTTTGAATGCCTTGCGCTGTCTGGCGCATTTGATTGCTGGAAGGATCTTCACCGCAGGCAATACATTTACGCGAAAGACGGAGACATTAGTCTTGCTGAAAAAGCAATTAAGTACGCAGCCAAGACGCAACAAGATGAACAAAGCTCGCAGGCTAGCTTGTTTGGTGGAAGCACTGGCACGGCCATGCCGAAACCGCGTATCGAGCAGGTGGAGCCATTCAGCGAAATCGAAAAACTAAATCTCGAGAAAGAGGTTGTAGGTATTTACATCTCAGGACATCCCCTCGATCATTTCCGGTTTGAAATGGAAACGTTCTGCACAGCTGCGTGCAACCAGTTGAATGAGCTTGAACCGCTGTTAGGTCGGGAACTTAAAATTGGTGGAATTGTGACAGCAGTTGAACACCGCACAACAAAAACCGGGAAACCGTTTGGCAAGTTTTCGATCGAAGATTATAGCGGAAATACCACGTTTACACTTTTCGGTGAAGACTACCTTAAGTTCAAAACATTTATGAACGTTGGGTGGTTCCTGTTTATTGAAGGAACTGTAATGAAGAACACCTGGGGGCAAATGAATATTGAATACAAGATCCGAAATATTGACTTGTTAAATGAGATCGGAGTTAAGCGCAGCAAAGGTGTTTCACTTCGAATGAACCTCAGTGAGGTGACGCCAGACCTCATCGGGAAGATCGAAGACCTTTGCCAGAACTTTACTGGCGGAGCACCTCTTTACTTGAAATTAAGAGATGAGACCGAAAACATCAGCCTGGAGCTGATGTCGCGAAAGTTTAGGGTAAATCCTGTAAACGACATGGTGAAGGAGATGAAGAAGCTGGCGGAGGTGGAGATCGTGATGTAAATGCAGGAATGCCGGAACCGCCAAGTACGCAAAGAAGGCGCAAAGGACGCAACGACCAATAAATCTTGGCGATCTTTGCGCCTTCTTCGCGACCGTTGCGGTCTTGGATTTGGAAGCTTTTTCTATGTAGTCTGAACTATCCCGTATACCTTTGTGTTGAATAACTGAAACCTTTAAAATATTAACAAAATGGGCAAAACAATAGTACTTAATGACGCCAACTTTGACGCCACCATCAATTCAGATAAGCCGGTATTAGTTGATTTCTGGGCAGAATGGTGTGGTCCATGTAAGATGATCGGACCAGTGGTTGAAGAACTAGCCGGTGATTATGAAGGCAAAGCGGTCATTGCGAAGCTCAATGTTGACGAAAACCCGTCAGTAACCGCCCGTTTTGGAATCCGCAGCATCCCAACCTTGCTGGTGTTTAAAGGCGGCCAGATTGTTGACAAACAAGTAGGCGCTGTTCCAAAGTCAGTGTTGGCGCAGAAGCTCGAGGCTCAGGTAGTATAAAGATTCGCGTTTCATAAATAAGTTTGTTTAAGACCGATAGCCATGGGAGTATTCTCATGGCTATCGGCTTTTTTATGCGTCAAAAAACCCGAAAAGCAGGACTTGTGCAGCCTTAGTCAACAGTAGTTCTTTACGGGACTAATGACCTGCATATGAAAGCCATCCTCTACACATTCTTTGTTCTTACGGTAGTATCTTGTTCATCATCAACGAGCGACTTTAAGTCCCAGACCACAGGCGATCCCCAAGAGGATACAGTAGCCAAATCTCAGTTGCCGTCAGGATTGTGCATTTGGAAAGAGGTCGCTGTCCGAGAAACACCTTCTGAAAAAGGAAAGTACTTGACATCCGTTTCCCTTGGCGAAAAATTTGAAGTTAGCGCAGACACCGCGTCTGAGACGGTTAACGGAAAGAAGTCAGTTTATCATCTGATAAAATTGAGCGATGGAACCACGGGATGGGTTAGAGAAACGTTCATTGCGATTAATGCTAAGGCTGGGGCCTTTACACAGGACGCTGTTTTGTATAAACGACCAGATCTAATGACGGCAAGTAAAAAAAGCTTCAACTACCTGGACTTCGTTGCAATTAAAGGATCAAATAATGATGGCTGGTCAGAGGTTATCGGCAAACGAAAAGGTGATACTTGGTTTAGCACCGGATGGGTGCGCACCGAAACCCTGACAACCCTGGAGGTTGATGTCCACTTTAGTGCCTTGTATAACGTGATAATGGAAATCCCAGAAGAGGTGCAACGCCAGGAAGAGCTCGACAAACTTTTTCTCAGTGACATGCTTGCTGAGTCTGTCTTTCATCAGCAAAACGGAGATAACGCTGAAGACTTCGTTGAAACTGAATACTCCGAAGAGCCCGACACAACAACTGTCAACCAATAACTAGATGATTTTTTTCAACCGCTCTACCATCTCTAGCACCGCAGGACAGACCATCGTATTTTTGAAAGTCAGTTCGGTAATCTGGATCATTTTCTTACGATCGGTATGGGGATATTCGCGACAGGCTTTTGGGCGGTCTTCGTACACAGTGCAATAATTGTCTGCGTCCAGGAAGGGACATGGTGAGGATTTCAATACATAGTCCTTGTCTTCATCGATCCGCAAATACTTCTCAATGAAGTCGCCCGGCTTCATTCGAAGGGCTCTGGCCACCCGCTCAATGTCCGTTTGATAAAAAATGGGGCTTGTAGTTTTACAGCAGTTGGCGCAGGCCAGACAATCAACCTCCTCAAACACTTTTTCATGCATCGTATGAAAAACATCATCCAATTTGCGTGAATCCTGTTTCTTCAAACCGGCCAGATATTTTCGGTTCTCTTTTTCTTTATTCTTTGATTGTATCCTAAATTGTTCCAGGTTCACAGCACAGTCGTCAACATATTTCCACAAATATCGTAAATAAAACTTCAACCTCCTCCACTATGGCAACGGCAGCTATCGCGCCCGATCTCGTAACCGAAAAGCAACGAATCAATTCGATTGATATCATGCGGGGATTGGTCATGGTCATTATGGCCCTGGACCACGCCCGCGACTTTTTCTACGTGGGCGGCTATGCAACGGACCCGACCAACCTGGCAGCAACAACTCCTGCCCTGTTTTTCACAAGGTGGATCACCCATTATTGCGCCCCAACATTCGTCTTCCTTGCCGGAACATCAATTTTCCTAAACCTTCAGAAGAAAAATAAGAAAGACCTTTCCGTCTTCCTGCTCACGCGCGGCTTGTGGCTCATCGTTCTTGAGCTCGTTGTTGTGCGCTTTGCGATCGTATTTAATTTCTATTACGATGTGATTTTTTTCCAGGTGATCTGGGTCATCGGTGCATCCATGGTCTGCATGGCGGGTTTAATTCATCTCCATTATAAAACGGTCTTGGCACTTGGATTCATCATTGTGTTCGGTCACAATATTTTTGATGCCTTCAGACTTCAAGCAGGAGATTCATTTTTTGCCGTGTGGACTGTCCTGCGTCAATCGGGTCTTGTTCCGCTAACCGATACGAATGCACTGTTTGTTATTTATCCGTTATTCCCCTGGCTCGGCATCATGATCCTTGGCTTCGGCCTTGGCAAACTTTATTCTGGCGAATTCAAAAAAGAGGAACGCAGAAAGCTGTTATTCATTCTCGGCTTTTCAGCGATTGCCTTATTCATTGTGCTTCGGTTTATTAACATTTATGGCGATCCCGCGCCATGGTCCGCTCAGAAAGACGGAGTCTTCACCTTCATGAGCTTCATTAACACGACCAAGTACCCGGTATCATTGCTCTATACCCTTATGACGCTCGGACCAGTACTCGTGGTGCTCGCGCTCATGGAAGGAATCAACTTCAGCATCCTTAAACCATTTCACGTCTTCGGCCGCGTGCCAATGTTCTACTACGTTCTCCATTTCTCACTCATTCATGCAATCTCACTTGCACTTTTCATGAATAAGACAGGAAAATCGCTAAAGGAAATTGATTTTCATTTTAGCCAATCGTTTGGAGGAATCACCACTGAAGGTGGCTACTCACTTACCATCACCTACTTACTTTGGATGGCCGTTGTTCTCTTTCTCTATCCGCTTTGCGTCTGGTACAACCGGTATAAGAGTACACACAAACATTGGTGGCTGTCGTACATTTAAGTCATTAGTCACTTGTCACTTGTCATTAGTCATTAGTCACTAGTGATCCTCGATTATATTTAATTTCGTGTATAGTTAAATTCATCTTGCACCCACTTCCCATCTTTGTCCTGGCGTTCGAGGGTAACTTTTAATTTATCGGGGGCGATGCGTTCGAATGTAAGAGATGTTTTTTTATCGGGCCGTTCGAAGCGCGCTACGTTCTCATCCAGGAACATCAGCGGGTACTCGTAGGGCTTGTCCTTCTCTTCCCACGCGATATTGCCCGGACTGAAGTGACGCAGTTTCATCACTGGGCCGGCCGCCTGCTGCTCAATAACGATGAACTCGTAAAAAACAATTTTGCCGTCCTTTACACAGCGGTACGAACACATCATGGAGTTGCCAAGGGGCTCGCTCCAATTTTCCTCCATGTCCCCCCAGGCTCCTTTCGTTACCCACTTACCTGACATAAATGCCAGATCGCTGATCTTTCTCACGGGTGCCTGAGCGAAAACATTTTGTGCGAACACAAGAAACACGATTGCTATTGCTGCTTTCATACGAGTCGTTTTTTTATATACGCATCTCCCAGTATACTAAGTTTCGCGGTTTAACCCAATTTGAAATCGATCAGCCGGATGGCTATTTCACCGCATTGTGCTGCTTAAGAATCTTGATAACCTCCGGCAGCGGCAGTGCGTCCACAGAATGCCCTTCCTTTCCCACCATTGAGTTTGCTTTGAACAGCGAATTCAGAATAGCTTCTTCTGTTGCTTCGATCACCGCCAGAAAGAGCGGAGAAGTATCATCATTACGGACCGTGACGATCGAATCCGTTTTTGATGTGCTGGAGTGACTCACACGGTTTTGCTCAAAAGTCGAGAACGCAATGGCATAATCTCCGCTTCCGTTCGAGGCAATTCCACCTGTGCGGGCCAGGCCCAGGAAGCTTCGTTTTGCCAGGCGCGTCAGATTTCGGGAGTCGAGAGGTGCGTCTGTCGCGATCACGATCATGCATGATCCGTCAGCTGAGTCGCGTAGCGTTTCGTTCATATAAAACTTCTTCATCTGCTCTCCTATTGGAACACCGTCAATCGTCAATACTCCTCCAAAGTTCGTTTGAACAATCACGCCAACCGTGTAACCTCCGGCAGCTTTTGGAAGGACCCGCGATGAGGTTCCGATTCCGCCTTTGAAGCCGAAACAAACCGTTCCCGTGCCAGCACCCACATTGCCTTCATCAACGGGTCCTGTTTTTGCGCTCCTGATGGCGGCAAGAACATGTTCTCTTTTTATGTGCTGGCCCCGAATGTCATTGAGGTATCCATCGTTGGTTTCACCGACAACCGCATTAACGGACTGCACCTTTTCGTTTCCTGGCAATCCAAGCATGTATTCGATCACCGCACTCATGCCTGCCGAAACACTCAGTGTGTTGGTCAGCACGATTGGCGTTTCTATGTTCCCCAGCTCCCGCACTTGCGTTGAACCCGCCAGCTTTCCGAAACCGTTTTCAACGTAAACTCCTGCAGGAACTTTCGACTGGAAAACGTTTCCTGAGTGCGGTACAATCGCAGTAACCCCAGTCCGAATAGAGCTTCCCTCGACAAGCGTATGCTGTCCAACCGTTACACCGGGCACATCCGTGATCGCATTCAACTTTCCCGGTGAAAGTACTCCAATTTTCAATCCGAGCTCACGGGCCCGCTTTCGTTCGGTTTGAGCATCAGCCGATATTGATACAAGAATAGCGGCAAGCATGAACATAGATACACGCATAAATGGTTTTCCGGTAACGCAAACAAATTACAAATTAACGTTAAACTCACCTAACGGAATTTCGGAACGGCCATCCATACCATCATTTGAGAACTGGTTCAAAAAACTGCTCTATCTTTATCGAGCGTACATTGGCATTGAAGGAAGTAGCTGGCGCTTACAATAAAAACCCCGTCTTTGCGACTCCTTTAGGGATGATCAAAAAAACACTTATTATCCTGGTTTCATTTCTGATGGTGCTCGCCATCGCAACGGCTTTGTTTATGCAACAAAAATCATTTGGCAAACTTCCTTCTGGCGCACGCCTTGAACGAATCAAAAAATCGAAACAGTATAAAAACGGAGCCTTTGAAAACCTGACACCAACGCGGTTGATCGCAGAAGGTGCGTCTTACTTAGGAATGATCACGAAGTATTTTGGTAAAGGAGTTGACCGTGAACCTGCTAAACCCCTGCCGTCAATTAAAACCGACCTGAAGCACATGCCCGAACGACCTAGCCTCGTATGGTTTGGTCACTCGTCATTTTTAATTACCATCAACGGAAAAAGAATTCTTTCGGACCCAGTCTTCAGCGATCGGCCTTCTCCTGTTCAGTATGCCGGATCAAAGAGTTATCCCGGGACACGTGTTTACAACGAAACTGATTTCCCGGAACTGGATGTTATTGTAATCAGCCACGACCACTACGACCACCTCGATTATAATACCATTGTTACGTTGAACGCACGAACTAAATTGTTTTGTGTTCCGATAGGCGTTGGAGAACACTTGATTCATTGGGGTGTTTCACCAGACAAGATCAAGGAGTTCGACTGGTGGGAAGGCGAACGTGTCGCAGATGGAATCGAGTTAACGTGCACCCCGGCCAGGCATTTTTCTGGCAGAGGGTTTCGTAGCAATAAGACCCTGTGGGCATCTTTTGTTCTTAAAACAGGCGGCTACACCATTTTCATTGGTGGTGACTCGGGCTATGACGAATCGTTCAAAAAAATCGGTGAAGTCTTTGGTCCCTTTGATCTCGCAATGCTGGAATGTGGCCAATACGACAAACAATGGCCAGAGATCCATATGATGCCTGAAGAAACGGTTCAGGCGAGCATCGATCTTAAGGCAAAAGTGCTTCTGCCGGTGCATTGGGGAAAGTTTACGCTTGCGCTTCACCCGTGGAGAGACCCAATTCAACGCGCATCCATCCATGCTGCAAAGCTTAATGTGACGCTAACCACTCCTGTTATTGGCGAACCGATTTATCTTGATGGCTCTTTCCCTTCCACAAAATGGTGGGAAGGAATATAGCTCTCAGTTTTTTTTCGAAGTGCGAACGTTCGCGTTTTGCATAGTGGCGTAAATTTCAGTTATTCGCCTCTTATGCGTATAGCTGCGTTCCTACTGTACCTTCTTGTTTACACGAGTTCGTTCGCGCAAAAGAACCCGGCCGATCAATACGTGCTGCTGGTTTCATTCGATGGCTTTCGATATGATTACGCAGAACGCTTTAACCTGCCGAACTTCAAAAAATTTATCCGCGAGGGCGCAGCTGCAGACGGGCTCATTCCATCATTCCCCTCGAAAACATTTCCAAATCATTACACAATCGTTACAGGGTTGTATCCCGGCAACCACGGCCTGGTCGATAATGGCTTCTACGATCCGGACCAGGAAAAATTGTATAGCATGCGAAACCGTGAGGTGGTGACGGACTCAAGTTTCTATGGCGGCATCCCCTTGTGGCAGTTGGCCAAGCAAAACGGCATAAAGTCGGCTTCTTACTTTTGGGTCGGCTCCGAGCTCAAGCAGGAAAACCTGCACCCGGATTACTTTTTCGAATACAACCAATCCGTGCCGTTTGAACAACGCGTTGACAAGATCATGGAATGGCTTTCGTTACCTGAGGAGGACCGTCCACGAATGATCACGCTGTACTTTTCCTCACCTGATTTTGAGTCTCACAGATACGGACCACTTGCACCGGAAACGAAGGCCAAAGTCTTCGAAATGGATTCACTGCTTGGCATGCTGATGCGAAAAATTGACGACACAAAACTGCCAGTGAACATGGTCTTGGTTTCCGATCACGGCATGAAAGAACTGGTAGACAAAACCGAAACGTATATTTCTCTCGATGATCATGTAACTACAAAAGGCAACATCCGCGTAGTGAACGGAGGGACGCAAGCCCACCTTTACACCGGCTCAAGCGCCCAGACGGACTCACTTGCTGCTGCGCTCAAGAAGGTTGCTAAAGATTTTACGGTGGTCAGGCGCAGTGAATTTCCTGCTGCGTGGCATTATAACAACCCGCGATCGGGCGATATTCTGGTAATCGCCAATCCTGGGAAATACATTGTTACGGGCAATAAAGAATCTCACTTACGCGAGGCCAACAGGGGCGGAACCTTTGGCGTTCATGGCTATGATCCCGCTAAGGTGAAGGACATGCAGGGAATATTTTACGCGCGTGGGCCGAGGGTGAAGGCAGGCAAAAGAATAGCAGCTTTTCAAAATATCCACATCTATCCGTTCATCGCCATGATGATGGACATCAAGCTCCCTCCCATTGACGGGAACGAGAACGTGTTGCGACCCATTTTAAAGGACTAGGAGTCTGTGCGTCATTCGTCCACTTGCTCATTGTGTGTAATTCACACAAGGTATACTTGCCGCGTTGTGTTAGATACCAGTTTTTGTTCCCCAGCCGGGGACGCTGAACAGCTACTTTTCTTGTCGGAAACATTACCAAATCATTACGAAATCGTACCTTAGCAGTACCGAACCGGTGATTCATGGATGCTCTCGAAGATTTCAAGAAAGAGTTAAAAAGCCACCACCAGGAAACACTTTCGTTTCTTCAGCAGGCAGAGCTTCATGCTCATGCATCAGGCGATCAAAAATTGCTGAAGTTCATCGAAAAAGAAAAGAAGAAGGTAGAGAAGAGGCTCACGCAAATCCAGGAGCGTTCGGCAGAATTGAATCCCCTTGTTCAGAATGCGGTCGAAGTCAGAACCAAAGACCTGGTAAAGCAGATAGAAGTGCTTCATAAGACCAAGGAAGCCCTTCGGTCGGACAATTTGTTCCTGGAATACAAGAAGAAAGATTTACTGAACCTGGCCACCGCGCTTGAAGAAACGAACGAAAGCATCACGTCTAAAAACGCGGAGCTAATCCGCCAGCAAGAAACCATTACAAAACAGTCTGCCGAACTACAGGCGATCCATAAAGAAATTCTCGAGAAGCATCACGAACTCCAGTCGCAGAAGGAAGCATTGCAGGATCAGTCCGATTACCTGCACGAAGCGAACCAAACGATCACGATGATGCATGAAGAGGTTCAGCAGCAAAAAAATGAAATCCTCAAAAAAAATGAGGAGCTCCTGAATCTCAACAACGAAAAAAACAATTTGATCGGGATTGTTGCGCATGATCTTAAGAGTCCGCTCAATCAAATGCGCGGGCTGCTGAGTATCATCAAAGTAAAAATTGACAAAACGGATGCGGAAACGGTTGCCTGCCTGGAGATGATTGAGAAAAGTGCCACCCGATTAACCAACCTGATCGCCAAGATCCTCGATGTAGAGGCTATCGAATCAAAAGATCTCAATCTGGTCATAGAGCGGTTCAACTTGACAGAAGTTCTCAAAGTATTAGCCGATCGATATAAGCCTTCCGCCAATGAAAAATCGATCAACCTTGTCATAGAAGCCACAGATGATATTCTCGTTATGGCCGATAAGGTTTATACGATGCAGATCTTCGACAACCTGCTTTCAAACGCCATCAAATTCTCCCCTGGAAACAAAAGCGTCTTTATCCGTGTTAATAAGGGTACGGATCGTGTTGTTACCGAGATCAAAGACGAAGGCCCTGGGATTTCAGCCGATGACATGAAAAAACTGTTTGGCAAGTACCAGAAGCTCACAGCCCGGCCCACGGGTAACGAGTCGTCCACCGGACTCGGGCTGTCGATCGTGAAGAAGTTCGCGGAGGCAATGGATGGTCAGATCTGGTGCGAGAGTGAATTGGGCAACGGAGCCAGTTTTTTTGTTTCGTTGAATAAATAGCCGCTGCAAAGTGACCGAATAGTCACCTCGCAGACAAATCCGAAAGCCCAGTTACATCGTATATCCTTTAGCTTTATGAATTTATTAGTCATTCAAACTGTTAAAAGAACATGAAAACGATAGCCCGCTACATGGCTGCCCTCGCGATATTGGTTTTTGCCGCATGTAAAGACGCCAGAACCCAGGACGACCAGCGCGTATCACCGTCTATGCTGAAAACATCATCTATGGATACAACGAAGAAAGTTTACAAAACCGAAGAAGAATGGAAAAAAATCCTGACCCCGGAGCAATACCATGTTTTGCGAGAAAAGGGAACCGATGCGCCATTCACCGGCAAACTCACTTTGAATAAGGAGAAAGGCTTGTACTCCTGCGCAGCGTGCGGGAACGAGCTGTTCACTTCCGAGATGAAGTTCGATTCACATTGTGGGTGGCCAAGCTTTGACAAAGAGATTGAAGGCGGTAAAATCACAACCCAGACCGATACGAGTTACGGCATGGTTCGCACGGAGATACTGTGCGGCAAATGCGGGTCGCATCTCGGACATTTGTTCGATGATGGACCAACAGAAACCGGTTTGCGTTACTGCGTCAACTCAACCTCACTTGAGTTTAAGAAGAGTAACAAGTAAGAATACTTTTGTCCTGTTTAGTTCTATGCCATCTCCCATAAGGTCGGTGGCATAATTTTTTTCTTTTTAGCGACCCGCTATCGACAGTCCCCATTCGTTCTCTTATATGATAACTCATCGACATCATTCACTGGTCGTAGAGTAAAGCGAAATACGCGAGTTACCGCAAAGGCTGGTATCAGGATTCAGCTGAAAGACCTATGTGTGGACATTAAAATTAATTTTGTTATCGGCCAGATAAGCGAGGGAGACTTCGACTCGCTTGCAGCAGGAGATAAAGTGACTTCGAAGATGATCCTCAACAACGAGGACTTTAAACTTTTCCGCTACAAGGAAGGCGATTCCATCGAAGTTGAAACCGACCATGGTAATCGCCAATGGTGCACCATCCTGCACCTGGAAACACTCCCAGAAAGTGATCGCGTGCTACTGATCTTTACACTCAAGCGCGCATTCGGTTAACTTACTTTTTTTGATAGCGGTTGCTTGTGCAATGCGGTAAGAAAATCAGTTCGAAAGGTTTGACCGATAGGAACCTGCCGATTCGCGATGGTAATTTGATTCCCTTCCACATACTCAAGCTTTGTCAGTGAAATGACATAGGATTTGTGCACTCGGAAAAAAACCTGTTGAGGAAGTTGTTCAAGAAGTCGTTGGAGGGTTTGATGAACGATCAACGTTTTCTCGCGCAAAAAAACCTTCACATAGTCGCCCATCGCTTCCAGGTAAAGGATGTCATCAACAACTACCTTATGAAGCTTCTTATCGGCCTGCAGCACGATAAAAGACAAATCCGATTCCCCGGATCCCTTCAATATGTCTTGAAGTCTGTTGATTGCTTTAACAAACCTGTCGAAAGCAAAAGGCTTTACAAGGTAATCCACTGCATTAACTTCAAAGCCATTTACGGCATATTCCGGATAGGCTGTGGTAAAAATAACGTGGGGCGGATTTATGAGTGATCGATAGAAGTCGAGGCCCGAAAGCCTCGGCATGGTAATATCAAGGAACAGTACATCAGGCCGAAGGGAAGATAACTTATGCGCGGCTTCAATTGCATCGTTGCACACCGCGATCAAGTCCAGTGAGTCGAGGTTTTCAATATACCGCCTCAGTATGTCTTGGGATACCGGTTCATCTTCAACGATCATACACGTGATCTTCATCGCGCATTCTTTAGGTTCAATTTCACCGTAAACAGTTTATCGGTTTCTTCAACCGACAGTGAATAGCGGTTTGGATAAATCAGTCGCAATCGCTCTTCAATGTTCTTCAGACCAATCCCCCCGCCACTTTCTGTAACGGGCGCTATTCCCTTGTTATTCACGACACTAAAGTTAATTTGATTTTCATCTGAAAAAAGATGGATGCGAATAAAACCTTCGGTGCTGTCGCCCATTAAGCCATGCTTGAAGCTGTTTTCAACGAGCGGGAGCAATAACATCGGTTCAAGCTCAACCTCACGCTGAACCATACGCTCAAACGAAACCCGGTCGGCATTTCTCACCCTGTACTTTTGCAATTCAATATAATTCTCAATGAGGCTTATTTCTGAGGAGAGTTTCACCTTTCCGCGAGCTGACTCGTAGATCACATATCGCAACGTGTTCGAGAGTTTTAGAATGGCATCAGGCGTTTCATCAGATTTTTTTAATGCCAGTCCGTAGAGCACCGTAAGGCTGTTGAATAAAAAGTGTGGGTTAACCTGGTTAGTCAGGGACTTGAGCTCAGCATTGATCTTTTCCTTTTCAAGAACGGTCATTTGGTGCTTGGCGTCCTGAAGCTGAAACCACTCCCAGGAAAGACCCAGGAGTGTTAACAAAAAAATATAAACAAAAAAGAACTTCACAAGATCAGCATACTCATAATACGATATGAAGTAATACCCTGGCAATACCACATCAATGAACTTGTCAAAAAGTAAATGGTTGAAGAATGCGCCAGCCAGCACGTTGAAAGCAGAAAGCAGTAAGAAGGTGCCAAGCTTGTTTCCCTTCAGGAATCTCTTTTGAATAACCCATTCATTGATAGTGCCAAACACGATAAGCGTTCCTAGAAAAATAGATGTGTAAATATGATCGATCATTTGCCACTCACTGGAGCTGGCAAATATGCTAAGCAAGACAAAATACGCTGCGGAGCAGAAGACAATATCCTTTATCCACCGCGAGTTGAATGATGAGACAGGTTTAGCGGCTCCCATCAAATTGCACGTTTAAGCACGAGATGCATGGCATCATCACCGGTGAACGCAGCTTCCTCATTGCCGTATTTCATCAGGAACTTGCGAAGTTCGCTTGTTGAGGCGGTCAGAACATACGATTTGTCCTCATCGTTGCCTGAATTCTCTTCGATGATCACCTCATGTGATATTTTTATACGGTTTTGACTGAACAGCGAGTGAAGCCAGTCCTCATCGAACCATTTTATTTCGACCACATCTTTGCTGATTTGCACCACTTTCGCAACGGAGTGGCTGGGCAAAAGGTGCATTTCAAACAAGTCGTTGACGTTTCCATCGCTGGCAAGCGGTCGGAAATCGAGAAACAAGTTCCCGTTAAGCTGGAACAAGTGAGCCAAAAACGATGCCTCTTTTCCATCTTTTGTGAAGATCATTTCATAGGCCTGCGGTTGCTCCTTCACAGACTTGATCGTCCACCGGTTTCCGTCCTGGTCTACCCAGGTGTTCAAAATTTCGCTTTTGTAAACCAGGTCGGACTTTGCATAAAACGGATGAAGAGATTTGACAATGCATCCCTGGACCAGCACAGCCAGTACCAACACGAGCAGCAAAAAGTGTTTTTTCATGGTGTATTTGTGTTTAATGATGCTCAAAAATCCCGTGAAAGGAACAGCTTGGGAAATTTTTTCGATGAACAAGCCGCTGGCATAGCCAAACATGAAGAAACGTCAATCCCAATAGGATGAAATGCATGAACGGGTACATGATTTTACCATGTTTTCAAAACTGTCTGCTTACGCGATTATGGGGGAAAAGAAGAATATTCTGGACGATAAACTGCACTGGTACAAAGATGCTGTGATCTATGAAGTGCACATCAAGGCGTTTCGCGATGCCAACGGTGACGGCATTGGCGATTTTAAAGGGCTGCTCGAAAAACTGGATTACCTCAAGGATCTGGGCGTTACGGCAATATGGCTGCTTCCTTTTTATCCCTCACCGTTGCGCGATGATGGTTATGACATTGCCGACTACTTTAGTATAAATCCATCGTATGGCAATATCGAGGATTTCAAGCAGCTGCTGAAGGAAGCGCATGCCCGCAATCTTAAGGTGATTACGGAGCTTGTTATCAACCACACTTCCGACCAGCATCCATGGTTTCAGCGCGCCCGAACTTCCCCCAAGGGTTCTGACTTCCGAAATTATTACGTGTGGACGGATGATCCGAAGCAATACAAAGATGTGCGCATTATTTTCCAGGACTTCGAAACTTCGAATTGGACATGGGACCCGGTTGCTAATCAATACTACTGGCATCGTTTCTTCCATCATCAGCCAGACCTGAACTATGATAATCCGCTCGTTCAGCAGGAAGTGTTTAAGATCATCGATTATTGGTGCAGCTTAGGTGTTGACGGATTCCGATTGGATGCGGTGCCGTACTTGTTTGAACGAGAGGGAACAAACGGAGAAAACCTGCCCGAGACCCACGCCTACCTGAAGAAGCTGCGCAAGCATGTTGATGACCATTTCCCGGGAACATTGCTGCTTGCCGAGGCAAACATGTGGCCGGAGGATTCAGCTTCTTACTTTGGAGAGGGAGACGAATGTCATATGAACTATCACTTCCCCGTGATGCCTCGCATGTTCATGGCACTCCAGACGGAAGATCGCTACCCGATCACCGATATTTTCGATCAGACGCCTGACATTCCTCAAACATGCCAGTGGGCGATTTTCCTCCGCAATCATGATGAGCTCACGCTCGAGATGGTGACCGATGAAGAGCGTGACTATATGTATAAAGTATACGTTAAGGATCCCAAGGCAAGGATCAACCTCGGTATACGGCACAGGTTAGCGCCTTTGATGGGCAATAACCGCAAGAAAATAGAGCTACTGAATTACCTTCTCTTTTCACTTCCTGGCACACCGGTGATTTATTATGGTGATGAAATTGGAATGGGCGACAATTTTTATCTAGGTGATCGCGATGGTGTTCGTACGCCCATGCAGTGGTCGTCCGACCGCAACGCGGGATTCTCTGAGGCAAATCCGCATAAGCTTTACCTGCCCGTAATACTCGATCCAGAATATCACTATGAAGCGATCAACGTTGAAATACAAAACTGGAACACGTCTTCCTTGCTTTGGTGGATGAAACGCCTGATCAATAAACGCAAACAATACAAAGCTTTCAGTCGGGGCGATATGAAGTTTGTCTCGTCTGAGAATCCAAAAATTCTGGCCTTCACCCGAACGTATGAAGATGAGACAATGCTGGTTGTAGTCAATCTTTCGCGCTACACGCAGCCGGTGGAATTGGAATTAGGTGAATTCTCAGGATACACACCGATCGAGGTATTCAGCAAAAACAAATTTCCAGCCATTCAAAAAGACGGCACATACTTTACAACGCTTGGTGGCCATGACTGTCAGTGGTTCACGCTGGAAAAACAAGCTTCGTTGCTTCATAGCACGAACACGCTGCCAAGGATCGAAATATCAAAGTGGGACGACATTCTTCAGCGCGATTCTATTTTGAGGCTGGAGAATATTGTTCTTCCCCAGTATCTTGCGAAGCTCCGGTGGTTTGGTGGGAAAGGGCGTGTAGTCGAGAGCATGTCGGTCATCCGATCCACATCCATTCCTCTTCAGGACAACAACGCATTGTTCCTCTTAGTCGAAGTGGCATATCAAAGTGGTCTGCCCGATATTTATTTCCTACCGGTAGCCTTTGGGAAGGAAGCCCTCGCACTCAAGCTCAAGGATCATTGCCCGAAAGCAGTGATCTGCAACATGCGCGTTAATGGTGAAGACGGAATCCTTTACGATGCTTTGTATGGGATTGAGTTGCAGGAGTACCTGATCAGGCAGCTGGGCGCCAACCAGAAGATCTCGCTGGCGGAAGGCGATGTGGTGTTCCGTGGAAGCGACTACCTGAAGCAGTATCTTGAGCGACAGGAGAATATCAAACCGAAAGTCCTTTCTGGCGAGCAGAGCAACACATCGATCACGTATGGAAATAAATTTTTCCTTAAGATGTATCGGAAAGTCGACAGGGCAATGAATCCTGATCTTGAGATCTCTCATTTCCTGTCTCACCAGGGTAAGTTTAAAAATATACCGGCTTTTGTCGGATCGATTGAATGGTATTACGACCGCGGTTCGATGGTGCTTGGTCTCGCCCAGGAGATGGTTGAGAACAGTGGTGACGCGTGGACCTTTATGCTTGAACGTCTCGATCAGTTTAACGACCGCATTCTGGAACATCAGCCAGGAACATCAACGCTTCCGCCAAAGGTTGGAAGCTTTATTGATCCGATTTCCTATGAGGCCATGCCGAAAGAGATGCAGGAATTGCTGGATGCAAACATTGCTGAGAAAGCCCGCGAGCTTGGAATCCGAACGGGTGAGATGCACAAGGCGCTTGCAGCAGGCCAGTCTGTTGACTTCAAACCGGAGGAATACTCGCTGCACTACCAGCGCTCATTGTTTGCAGGCCTGCAGTCATTGGTACGGGCAACGTTTCAAAGTCAATCAAAAAACCTGGCAAGGCTTTCAGAGCAAGTGAGGGGTGAGGCGATTGAAGTGCTGGAGATGAAAAACGAAATTCTTAACGTCCTCAAAAGCATCTACAAACATAAGATCGATGTCACAAAGATCAGGATTCATGGCGATTTTCACCTCGGCCAGGTGATCTTCACCGGAAAGGATTTTATCATCACCGACTTTGAAGGCGAGCCGGCCAGAAGCTATAGTGAGAGAAGATTGAAGCGATCGCCCTTGCGGGATGTTGCCGGCATGATCCGTTCCTTCCACTACGCAGCCTATGCAAGCCTGTTCCTCGACAATCAGATTCGAAAGTCGGATTTTCCGAGACTCATACCCTACATCGATCAGTGGTATCACTACATGAGCCAGTTTTTCATGCGTGCATACCTTGAGACCGTGGAGGGAAGTTCGTTTATCCCGAAGAGCAAAGATGATCTGTTAATCCTGATGCGGACGTTCCTCCTCGAGAAAGCGATTTACGAACTTAATTATGAGATTAATAACCGTCCGGATTGGGTTGTCATTCCACTAAGAGGCATTAAGGCCTTGATGGGAAAAGAAATGAACTTCGATAATCGACAGGATGAGCAACATGATATTGAAGAAGAGGTTTTAGAAAATTAGTGCCTATGTCAGCAAACTTTAGTGCGAAAACAGAGACTACGATACACGCGTCCGCTGCAAAAGTATGGCAGGCGCTTACAACGCCAGAGTTGATCAGCCAGTTTATGTTTGGCGCCCACGTTGAAACCGACTGGGCGATCGGAAGTCCTATCACGTGGCGCGGCAGCCATCAGGGCAAAAGCTATGAAGATCACGGCACTGTCTTGCAGGTGCTTCCAGAGAAATTACTTCAACACACTTATCATAGCTCACTGTCCGAAATAGAAGACACACCAGAAAATTACTTTAACGTGACGTATGAACTGGACGAGGAAGATGGCAAGACACGCGTGACACTTACGAATTCAAATCTGCCTGACGAAAAATCACGGGAGCATGCGGAACGAAACTGGCAAAAGGTCCTGGAGAAGCTAAAAGATATTGTTGAGCAACAGCACGAGCACGTGGTGTGATCAGGCGTTAACTACATTTTTCAAATCGAGGTCGCGATTGCGCAGATCAATACCGCCTTCGAAAATTGACTTAAGGTTAGCGAGATAGAACGTCCAGCCGAGCTGACAACCCACAAATAAGTTGGTGGAAGGGTTTGGATCGTCAGGAATTCTGTCTTGTTTTAGCTTTACCATAGTGAACGCTTTCACTTTCTCGAGCTTGACCGTGACAATGCACTTGCCTGTGAATTCAAATTGAAATAGATCAATACCATTTGCCGCCAACACTTCATTTGCTTCCATTACATGATCGGGATAGCCGTGCCAAAGCCATCGGTAGCGATCGCCTTTCTGCACGGGTTCATTTGGTCCTCTTAACGAACCTTGTGGTGTTTTGAAAATGGCTGACCGCAGAAACCATTTTTCAATGCCGGCTTGGGTAGCCCATGCAGCGTACAAGTCAGAAATCCCGGCACCAACGGGAATCTGGATCGAAAACTCATTCCATGTTGAAGAAGGGTTCATGGTAGAAGGTTTATGGGCGCAGCTAAAATTAATCACAAATACGGATTTTTGTTAACTTTTGTCAATGAAAGGAATCACGCTTAGCGAAGTCGCCATACGCACCACCTTGCAACCAGGGGATCTCGGCTATATCACTTACTTACATGGAAAGCTTTATAAAGCCGAATATAACTTTGGAACAGCGTTCGAGGCATACGTGGCAAAGGGCCTTATCGAGTTTTACGAACTCTTCGATGAGAGGAGTAACAGGATCTGGATTTGCGAACACAGCGGGCAAATAGTGGGATGCATTGCGCTGATGAGTCGTGGTGCGGAGGCGCAGCTGCGTTACTTTTTGATTCTTCCCGAATATCGCGGCATCGGGCTGGGAAAAAAACTAATGTCCCTTTACATGGATTTTCTTCACCAGTGTGGATACAGAAAAAGCTACCTTCTTACAACGGATGAGCTACACGTAGCTGCGCGCTTGTACGAGGCTTGCGGATTTCGCCTGACCGATCAAACAGAAACCACCGGTTTTGGGAAACGGCTTATTGAACATCGATATGAATGGACAGCTGAATGAGAAAAATACTTCAGTTGCTGTTACTTAGGCCCATCCGATGGATGGTTGACCGATACAGTTCGCGCCCTGACCGAGGGAGGATCTTTGAAGCGCTTTCAAGGCTGAAATCACAGATCGAGACCGATGCAGGAAAAAAAGGGTTTGTCATACCATTCGATCCAGCGAAGAATAAATTCATAATTTTTTCAGACCAGCACAAAGGCAGGAAAAACGGTGCGGACGACTTTGCCCCAGCCGAGCAAACCTACCTGGAAGCTCTTCACTACTACAACCGGGAGACATTCCACTTGATCGCCCTCGGGGACTGCGAGGAGCTATGGGAGAATACAATGTTGCAGGTGATAAAAGCAAATTCTTTATCGTTTGATGCGGAAGCGAAGTTCCTCCAGCGCCAGGCGTTCACGAAAATTTTTGGAAACCATGACCTTGACTGGGAGATCGATCCGCTCGCACAATCGTATTTGAAAGAAATTTATAAAGAGAAGATCGTGGTTCTCGAGGCGGTGACGCTTCAAACAAATACAGATGACGGCCTCCTTACCATCTTTTGTACGCATGGGCACCAGGGCGATTTGCAGAGCGATGGAAACTGGTTCAGCAAATTTCTGATATCAAAGATCTGGGCACCCCTGCAAGCATACTTGCGCATTAACCCGAATACTCCCGCCTATGACAGGGAATTGAAATCGCTGCACAACACAATCATGTACGAATGGTCGGCCACACAAAAAGAGTTGATCCTCATCACCGGTCATACGCACCAACCGGTCTTTGAATCATTGACCCACACGGAAAGATTGATGCGAAAAAAGCAATCGGCACTGGCTGCAAGTAATCCGGAATGGGCGAAAGCCATTGCCGATGAGATCGAATGGCGAAAGAAAACAGAAGGTGAAATTCCTTCAGACTACCTCAAGATAAGACCATCTTACTTTAACACTGGCTGCTGTTGCTACAGCGATGGCGACATCACAGGCATTGAAATAGCGGACGGATACATCCGGTTGATAAAATGGAAAATGAAAGACGGAAAAGCGAGCCGGATGGTGCTTGAAGAATCAACTCTTCGATCAGTACAAAGAGCGCTGGCCTTAGAGCGTAGCGCGTAAACTCAGACCACCTGGATATGGATACATCTTTACGATGATCCCTGTCTGACGTGCCACCGGCCGAAAGCGGTTTGCTTCAATTCGCTTCATTGCTGCATCGGCACAAAACCACGCGATCGCTCCGCCAAAAGCGATGTCAGAGACCCAATGCACGTCCAGGTACATGCGGCTTGCTGCGGTAAGCGTAGCAAGAGAATAGAAGAAGATCTTAATTGGAACCTGCTCAACCTGGCGGGCGAGAATCAGACTTGTGGTAAATGCCACGGTGGTGTGGCCCGAGGGCAGCGAATGGTAGGGCGAATCGGTGTTGAAAGGATCAGCCTCGTAATTTCCGATATTCAGGTTTGGCCGGGCACGGCCTATCGCATTCTTGAAAAAAGTTTGGACAACGGTGCTGCTGCCGAGACCAGAGGCCAGGATCAACCCTGTCTCTTTCGCCCACTCGTTTTTAAGTATCAATCCCGCGAGGTAAAACCCTCCCGTAACAGCTACTGCACTGTAAGGCTTGCCATAGTGATTTCCCATTCGTTCAAACTTATCGAGCACGGTGGATTTTTTTCCGCGCCAAAAGTCGCGAACGGGTTCATCAAGAAATGAGATTGCCGCTGTACCTGCGATGACGGCACCTGCCTTAATAAAATCCCTCCCCGTCCAACGGGCAGGCGAAGTCAGCGTAAACGCGGTTGCATCAACCACACGCACGACATCCCATTGTTTAACATATATTGTATCAACCTGAGCATTTGCCAGCAACGGCATGACAAAACAGACAACCAAAAAGCTTCTCATAGGTTAAAGGTAAACTCCGGTGAATACTGAATTATTGCCAGAGAAGGTAAGAACTTTTGCAGCTAAGTTTTCAACGCAATCTCCAAAAATCCGGGGCTCGAGCCGCAACCTTTATCGGTAGCAAATCGATGTGTACGGACACAACTTACAGTTCTCCAGATCGGAAGTCTGGTCAAACTGCTGGTCCGGGTTAAAAAGATCATTAAATAGATTTTTTAAATGGAGTTCAAACTCAGGCAAAATGCCGCTCACATCTGTGATCTGATCGCGACCGATTTTCAGACCAAAGGTGAAATCTTCATCGAAAAGATTCATCCTATTGATCAAGCCAGGAACGAGCTGCACACCCCCGTCAGCCTGACTGGTGAGGAAGTTATTTCGGTACAGCAACGCATATAGTAATGTCTGGAATGCCGCTTTATTTCGTTTTGAGTCGCGAACAAACAGAGAGGCGATGCTATCGAAGCTAAGCTTGTCTTTTCCTGTTTTGTAGTCGATGACACGTACCTGGTTGTCCTTGCGGTCGACACGGTCGATCTTGCCACCAACAACTGCTTTGTAGGGCGGATAATCCAGTTTTACAGTAAAGGTCAGCCCTTCCTGCTCCAGCCCTTCAATGGTGAATGGCGTATGGCTCTTGTCTATTTCTATGATGCGGTGGGCAAATCGTTTGACTATCTCTTTCACCACGAGCCGCTGCCCTTCGTATTTTACTTTTTTTGTCGGGTCCAGGCGATACGCTTCAATGAAAACTTTATCAATGAGGTCATCAACAACGTGGTCATATCCTTCAAAGTCGCCCGCTTCAATCAGCGTTGAACCTTTGCGTGTATTAATGCGCTTATAAAAATTCTCCATGACATCATGAAGAAAATTTCCTAACACGCGCGCATCGAGTTCCTCCTCCACTTCATCCGCCTCGCGGATTTTCGCAACGTGGCGCATGTAGAACTTCAGGCGGCACTCAATGTACGTGTTGAGCGCTGACGGTGACATGCCCTTAAAATACGCATTGCCTTCATTCAACTTGATAAGCTGCTCGATGGTATGCTTATCTTTTTGTATGACAATCGGATTTATTCCCTGCGGCTGAATGGCATTATGCAGCACTTTCTTCTCCACCGTGATGCCGGACTCAAACAAGATTTGCTGCAGGTACCGGCTCATCTCACCCTGGCCGAGCACGTCAGTCTCTGAATTGTAGAACAGTGAAATATTCTCAGCACGTTGCAAAACACGGTAGAACAAATAGGAATAAATGGCATCCTGGTGTTCGACTGTTGGCAGTTTATACGCCTTTCGGATCGAAAATGGAACATACGAACCTTTGCCACTGAGGGCGGGAAAGGCGCCCTCGTTCAGCGAAAGTATAAACACATTTTTGTAGTCGAGGTTACGGGTCTCGAGCACGCCCATGATCTGAAGACCTCGCAGTGGTTCTCCAGAGAACGGAATTTTGTGCGTCCGAATAAGCTGTCGGAAAAGCCGCAGGAAAGATTTCAGGTGCGCAACGTTTTCGTTCTTGCCCTCATTACCCGACTTTGCTTCATTCGAAAAAACTTCATCGAGGCGATTAAAGAACCTGATGAAATGGAAAGCATATTCCTTGTCAAGATCCCCGAGGTTCGGGAGCGATCCGACCTCAGTAATGATTTGCTTCAAATATTTGGTGAGCGCTGAAAGCGGATGGCGCTGACCAGCCAGGTCAATTTCCTGGAACATGACGCGGTGGAGTACAACCTCGGTGGCGAGGTAACTACGGGGAATGTGAACCCAATTGTTTTTCAGAATTTCTTTGCGCTTGGCCTGCGATGACCCCGCGTCTGCCGCTACCACATACGGATGGCCAAGCAAAGCCAAGACCTGCCGGTGGTTGAAGTGGTCACCCTTGCGATTAATCTGAAGGTCAACGATTAGCTCAATGAAGTTGAACACGGGCGTGCTGCTCAATGGGAAGCCCATCGTCACATTCAGCTTTTCGATTCCCGTTGAGATGCTGTGCAGCACCGGGAGCAGAAGCTTCTCGTCTGGCAATACGATCAGCGTTTCCTCAGGCTTCATTCCCTTGCCGATCGCTTCATTCAGGATCTGCGCCATGAGTTTTACCTGGCCAATGGGCTGGGGCGCGCCATACAAGTGGATCGGCTGCTTGTCAACAATCTTCTTCGCAAAGTGTGACGGGATATCGTCATGGAAAGTCTTGCGGAGGGTTTTGTGTTCCTGGTATTCGCGGAAAAACTTACCCGCCTCCTGCGCCACGTTGTTTACATAATATGTATCCATATCCCAATGAACAACCGCGCCTTTATCGACAAAGTGGCTGAGAATTTTTTCCTCTGCAGCAGTTAACGCATTGAAGCCCGCAAAAACTAATTTTGTCGGATCGGCAAACGAAAGTGTTTCCAGGCGGCCAGCAACGTCCCGATGCAACATCCCTTCAAACGCAAGTCCCTTCTTTGCCAATTCGTTCTTAAACTGCCCATACACTTCAGCAAGCCTTCGCCACACAAAGAGAAACTTCTTTTTGTTGGCTGTCTCCGCTTCATCAAAGTTCGACCAGAAATTCCTGAGAAACTCGCGCTGCTCCTCGGTGAGAAAATCAAAGCTTGAATCCAGTTCCTTCTGGTGGCTGAGGTCTTTGAAAAGCTGTGTAGCGTCTACGAGGTACTTGTCGATTTCATCAAAATCGCGAAGAAGCATGTCGCCCCAAAAATAGAATTCATCGATGCCCTCGGCAGAACTTTCTCCATCATCGCTTCGGTTAACGAGCTGCTGGTACACCGCATGCAGCTCATAAATCAGTTCCAGTTTATCGGGAACTTTGAAGGCCGAAAAACTCGAAATAAAATCCTCGATCGTAATGAGTCTTGGTGAAAAAGCAGGCTTGCTGAGCAACATCCCGAGGTGTTTACGGAAATAAAGGCTGGCCCTGCGGTTGGGAAACACCAGTGTGACTTCCTCCAGCACAGGGAAATTTTTAAAGACCTTCTCCGCCAACTCTTCCAGAAATGTTTTCATCTACTCAAATACCTAAAGATAATTGATCTTTGTCCTTTGCTTTTTTTACGACCTTTTCTTTCCCTCCAGACCGAACTTCCACGAGCTGACCGTTGCGCAGGTATAAGAGGAAACCGCGGACATCAACAAAGTTCATTTTCCGAAGAGTCTCCTGGTAAGCTAACACCTGATGATTATCGCCTTTCCGGAGCTCGCCTGTTTTGAAGTCGATGACAACTGCACGCTTGCCATTGTAGATCAGGCGATCGAGCCTGCTTTCGTCTCCTCCTGGCAAGATAATTGGAACCTCGGTTTGTACTTTCCACTCGCGCGAGAACCACGAACCCACCTCACCGATTGACAGAAGATCTTTCAATTGTGTGCGAGTCGCCTCTATTTCGTCTTCGGTAATCAAACCATCAAGCAGAATTTGTTTCAGCGTTGGTTCAAGTTCATCTGCATACTTCATTCGCGAAAGCACCGCATGCATGTGAATTCCATAATTGATTTTCGCCCGTGCCTCGTCAGTCTGTTCAAAATAGTTGGTGCCTGTCTGCCGGATCACGAGCTTGTCGCGCCAAAGGGTGGACACATACTGATTGAGGCTTAAGGATTCTGATCCTGCTGAGTGTGCGGCTGGCGCGATGTTCCATTCCCCTGATTTGTAAATAGCCAGCGCATCATTCCATCCTGCCGCAAGTTCGGGTGTGCCCTGAATGGCACTGAATAATAAATTCGCAACCGTGCCTTTTGCCTTTACATCCGGATGCGGGGCAGTGACGAGTAAACCCTGCTCGGCACGCGTAAATGCAACATACAGCAAGTTCAAGTTGTCAAGGTACGTTTTAGTAAACTCTTTGCGGTAGTCATTCGCGAAATAGGTTTGCTCAAGGATCTTGCCATACTTCACAGGAAGGAATCCCAAATCTTTGAAAGGCCCCTGGTCCGTGCTCACCCAAAGATTAGGCGCGCGGAACATTTCGTGGTCGAGGCTCCAGCTGCAGAAAGGAATGATCACATACTTGAACTGAAGTCCTTTTGATTTATGGACGGTGAGAATTTGCGCAGCGTCAACTTCCCCGGCAATCTGCACGGACTTTTTCTTCCTGTTTTCCTCCCACCATTCGAGGAACGCGCCAAGGTCATTTCGCTCCCGGTTATAAAACTCGAGCACGAGATCCTGGAACGCCTGAAGGTAAACCAACTCTCCTTGTTGTTTGCCAAGGTCAAAAATGTAAACGAGGGTTTCGGTAAGTTCAATCAGGGGAAGTTTCTTTAAATATGCCTTTTGTGACGTGAATGCCTTGGGGAGGTTATTCTCGAACGTTGCAAAGTTCGCCACGGCAAAAACTTCGCGCATCGGCCTGCCAGGTTCGTGAAGCCGCGCAAACTCAAAGCCAAGCTGGGCCCGCGCGATAGAATCGTCAGCGTTGTGCAGGTAACGCAAAGCACCAAGCAACAGGTTCACCGATGCAGCTCCATCGATGCGAAGCGATTCATTGGACACCACGTCATAGCGACAACCCGGTTTTGCTTTGCCTGAGTTCTTATAATGGAGTAGTTCTGCTGCGATACGTTGACCTTCGTCATTCCTTCGCACAAGAATGGCGATGTCTTTCAAGCTGGCGCCACGCAGTTGAAGTTCTTCCATCATCTGCGGAAGTTGTTCGAGCGCCAGCTCCATCCAGCTAGTAGTCGCTGGCTGTCCTTCCGGTTCCTCAGTTGTAAAAAGTGTTCGCTCCTGTTCGTCTGGCTCGGGCTTCACAAAACGGATTTCAACAAAGCCCTCCTCGCGCTTAAACACCTCCTGGCCTACGTCCGTGTAAGCATCGCGAGAAATAGTTTCACCAGTTTCCATCGCTACAATTTCCGCAGCCGTTCGGAACAAGGCATTGTTGAAACTCACAACTGCTTTTGCACTGCGGAAATTCTTGTCGAGTTCCTGGATATTCACACGCTCTTCTCCGATGCGCGAAACGATCTCGCGTTGCAAGAGATTAAGATCACCACCACGCCAACGGTAAATCGCCTGCTTGACATCGCCAACCACGAGGCCGGGATACCCCTGATCAAGACTGTTCGTTATGAGCGGCTGAAAATTTTTCCACTGCATGCCGGAGGTATCCTGGAACTCATCGATAAGATAGTTCCGATAGAATGATCCGACCTTTTCGTAAATGAAAGGTGTGTCGCTGTCACTAATAACACCGTTGAGGAACTTTGGCGCATCAGCAAGCAACATCACATTATTTTCATTCTTGTACTCCTTCAGTTTGCGCGCAATGTCAGAAATCAGCCCGAACACATATAAGTTTTTCAGTGCCACTTCTGCACTCAAGGCTCGCTGAAAATGTTGGTCGTATTCTTCCAGGATATCAGCCATCAACTTGACGAACCGATGTTCGGCAAGCTGGTGAATCGTTCTGGCGTGTATGGATTTTTTATTCGGCCAGTTTGCCGGCTTGCCATTAAAGTGATTGAGAACGCGGCCACCGATCGGCTTGTATTTACTGAGGTTTTTTTCGTTCGCGAATTGGGTAAAGAATCCCAACAGCCCCGAAGTTTTTCCATAGCTGAAGTCGTCAATGGAAAGTTGGTTAGCTTCCAATGCACCCAGGAATTCTTTTGCCGGGGCGGAGACTCGCTCGATGAAGTAGTTCTTCGTACTCCAAAGCCGATCTCTGATCCTCCGGAAAACGGAAACATCAGAAGTAGTTTGTGTCAGTTGATCTTCGATTGCCTTGAATTCCTCGCGGAAGATCTCCTTTGCAAATTCGATCAGGCTGAAACGCACGTCCCACGCGCGTTCATTTTCAAGGTTCTCCTTGGCAAACTCAACAACCCAGTCTGTCAGATCTTTGTTCGATCCAAGCTCATCAATCAGGTTGTCGATCACTTCCTCGAGGATGGCATCGTGGTCGACTTCAAGCCGGTAGTCGCCAATCAGTCCTGACTCGCGGGTGAACGATCGGATTACTTTCTGGAAAAATGCGTCAATTGTGCTTATGGAAAATTGTGCATACTGATGCAAGATCCCGGCCTGGACTGCCTGGCTGTTCTGCTGGAATGTTAGCGCATCAAGGCCGAGTTCGTCTTGAAGTTCGGTTGCCAGCTCGTTCGGCTTTCCCTTGGCAAAATCCTCCAGGTACGCGAGGATACGGTCCTTCATCTCCTGTGAAGCTTTGTTGGTGAACGTTACCGCCAGGATGTGCTTGAAGTAGTCAGATTTGTATCGCAGCGCAAGCTTCAGATACTCCTTGGCGAGCGTGCGGGTTTTGCCGCTGCCTGCTGAGCTTCGATAAATGGAAAATATTTTGTCGTGGGGCTTAATCAAGAAGCAAGTTTAATAAGTAAAGCTGACAAGTTGTGTCCGTTACAAAGAAGCGGATCAGAAAATTTTTCAAATGGAATCAATGGCTGGTTGCCCCCGATTTCGAGTAGGTATAAACCACGAAAAAGCCCGCGACATCCCAAAAAACCGGATTTATTCAAGTTTCTGCTCACTCTATTTATATATACATCAAAATAATCAGCAATTCACTAAATTTGTTTAACCACGTCAAACGACCCATACCATGAAGAACTTCAGTCTTTTCCTGCTGAGTGCTATTCTATGCACATTAATTTCAGCACCGACTCAGGCGCAAAATAAAAAGCTCGACAAGTCATTAAAAAAAATTGATGGACTGTATAACGGAGGCGCATTCGAAAAGGCACTGAGCAGCCTGAACAAGTTTAAGAAAAGTGCGGAGAAACTTGGCCCTAACAATAACTACCTCCTTTCAGCACATCTCCGGGAGGCGCGTATCAACCTGGCGCTGGGCGTACTGGCAACCTTTGAAACGAGTGTCACCAATGCATTAAATACAAGCCTGGCAGCCTACGGGGAGAATAGCACAAGCTTTGCGATCACCAATCTTGATGTAGCCGAGATCTACCTCGACTATGGGAATTTCCGGTTAAGTCGGGAGTATACGGAGAAAGCCGAAAGCATCCTTAAAAAAACAAATCAGTTAGATGAAGCGCTGAAAGGACGCATCGCGCTGACAAAGGCAGAAGCAATGATTGGCCAGGGATTCGCCAACGCAGCGATCGACCTCCTAAAGCAACATGAGAAGTATTACTTCGATCGCGCAGTGGAAAAAGAAACGATTGTCGAAAACAATGAGATCAAGACGAGAAGAGTTCCGGAGACCGAAATTTTCCAACGCTTTAACGATTACGCCCGGCTAAAAACACTCGTACTTAGCGCTTATGCAAAGAAAGGTTTGGTTTCTATCGTTGGCGCAGACGAGGACAATCCTGATGTGGATGTAGCCTACCGTGAACTTGATGGCTGGCTCAAAGGCAAGAGACGTTTTCTGGGTGAGACTTCACTGGCAGAAGTTGAGTATAAATATGTTTTTGCGAAAGCATTAGTTGACAACGGTAACCTGGTGCTGCCCTCCTTTGTAGAATTCGACAACATCCTGAGCGATCTGAAACGAAGAACGAATCCAACAAACGCACTGGCACATGAGCTTTACCTTCACCAGCTTGAGTACCTATTAAAGAGCAACAGCAACGCTCGGTACCTGAACACGAAACTCGAATACGAGAAGGTAATCGATAAATACTATCCAAAAGAAAGCTTGCACCGTGTAAATCTGAAAGCCGTGGAGTTTGATTCCAAGCTTTCGCGCGATCGTACCAAGGACCTTGAAAATACTGCTTTAAATACCTTGTCAAGCAAATCGGTACCAAAAGCCTATCCAACGTCTATTCGGATTTACAAATTCTTATACGAAGTGGCAATTGCTGAGAGGCGGTATGCCAACGCAGAAACCCATCTCAACACCCTGCTTGAAATACAGAAAGAACTGTGTGGCGAGAGTTCAGTCGAATACCACCTGACAAAAGTAAAGCTTGCCAATTTTTATATTGACTATACGAATAAGATCGAGGAAGCGGGTAAAATTTATGAGGCAAGCTACTTCAAGTTCGTTACAAAAGAAATCGCAGCAAACCACCAGGACCGGATCACGGCCTTGAACCATATTGCACAATGGTATGAATTCACTGATAAGTACGCATTGGCTGCGAAAACGCTAATTGAAGCAAAGGATGCCGCCAACTTAAAGTTTCTGAATACGGATATTTTGATGGGTATTGAACTCAACCAAATTGCAAAACTTCAGATCAAGCTTGGCGAGTACGAGGAAGCTGAAAAAAATATTAAGGCCTCGATTCAAATCCTCGATTCAAAAGAAAGCCGGGATTACGTGGAGTGGCGTCCTTCTTTCATCAGTGCGCTCGAAACGCAGGCAACATTATACGGTATCAAGGGAATGTTTGACGAGGCGGAAGAGAACCTCGACCAGACACGAAGGCTTATTGAAAAATCTGATCATCCCATTGGGGACGAACTTACAACAGCCAAAGAACTTTCTTCGCTGTATATAATGCTTGGGCGGTATTCCATTACTGACAAGCTGCTCAATGCACTAATCGAAGAGAATGAAAAACTGTTCGGTCAAAACTCGATTCGTCTGATTGAACCGCTGGTTAACAAAGGTCGGATCCTATTGGCGAAGGGTGATTATACTGAGGCGGAAAAAACTGCCACGCGCGCGAATCAGATTGCAGTTTCCACGTATGGCGATGCCTCTACAAAATCAGCTCCGACTCAAAAGCTGCTGGCCGATATCTTCTATACCCTTGGTGACTATGATAAAGCCGAAACTAATGTAACAAAGGCCATTGCCAGCCAGGAGAAACAATTCGGTAGAAACCATATTGAAGTGGCGAAATCGATCTCGCAGCTCGCACTCATCAAGTTCTATAAAGGAGATGATAAAAAGCAGATTGAAAAACTAATGCTAGAGTCGCGCGATATAATGGCGGCCAAATTGGGTAAGGACAATCCACAGTATGCGGAAATCCTGAAGAACGTGGCGGTACTCTATATTTCCGAGAAGAAATTTGATATCGCCTTTAATTCACTCACCGTTGCCGAAACCATCTGGAAAGCAAAAGCTGGCCGCAAGAATAACATCAATACGGCAAGTATTTACACCCTTACGGGCGATGTCTATTACCAGCAGAAAAATTATCGCAAAGCTGAAGAGTTTTATAACAAATCAAAGGATTTGTATGAGCGCTTCTTCAGCAAGACCCACCCTGAGTACGTAAAAGTTGTATCGAAGCTGAGCAAGGTGTATTACATGCAGAAAAACCTGAAGGCAGCAAAATCGAACATCGAAGAGGCCCTTGGCAAGTACGAGGAGTTTATCAAGCAATACTTCCCTGCGTTGAGTGAGCGTGAAAAGGCGAAATACTGGAACACGATCAAAGGGGACTTCGAGTTCTACAACACGCTGGCATTCGGAAACTTTGAAGATTTTAAAGACCAGAAGAAGGTGTATGATTACCAACTGCTGACGAAAGCTTTGCTGTTGAGCTCTTCCATCAAGATCCGCGAGCGAATCCTTAATAGCACGGACGAGGCCTTGAAGACACAATACGGTTCATGGATTCAAAAGAAAGAACTGCTGACGCTTGCACTTTCAATGAGCCCGGCTCAATTAACCGAAGCTGAAATTGACGTAGCTGTACTACACCAGGAAGTTGAACGCCTCGAAAAAGACCTCAGCCAGAAGTCCGAAATTTTTGGTGAGAGTTTTGAAACCAAGCGCATTGAATTTTCAGATGTGAAAAAATCACTTAAGCCGAATGAGGTTGCTATTGAGATGATCCGTTACCGCTATTTCAACCACACCTTCACAGACTCTGTGATCTATGCAGCGCTCTACACAAAATCAGATTTCTCAAAGCCGAAAGCTATAATTCTTAAAGACGGGCAAAAAATGGAAACCCGGTATTTTAAATTTTACCGGAATGCCATTACAGGAAAAATTCCGGATAACGTGTCGTATGGCGTTTTCTGGCAGCCAATCGTTGAAGAGATTGGTCAGGTTTCCACCGTCTACCTTTCCGCAGACGGGATCTACAACCAGATCAACCTGGAAGCCATCGCAGCGCCAGACGGCCGATATGTGATTGACAACTCCAACATCGTGCTGGTGAGCAATACAAAAGACATCTATTTGCGCACAACGAAGAAAAGGCAGGCTGGATCTGATAATACGGCATCCATGTTCGGAAATCCAACTTTCTATGTGACGGCCTCCGCCAACCACTCGATTCCAGATCTCCCGGGGACGGAAAAGGAAATCAATCAACTTCATTATCTCCTCAAAGAAAAAGGCTGGATGACCAATGAATTTGTGGAGCGCTCTGCAGCAGAAGAGAAGATAAAAGAGATGAACAGCCCGAAGATCTTCCACATTGCAACCCACGGTTTGTACAGACCATCGACACAGCTCACACTCGAAAAGGAAATTGAAGGTAACGAAGCTGTGTTAACGCAAAATCCGCTCATGAGAACGGGCTTGCTGCTGCGCGGTGCTGGCGACCTGCTTGATAAAACGGATTATAACTACAACATGGAAAGTGGAATACTTACCGCCTATGAAGCGATGAGCCTTAACCTGGATAAAACCGATCTCGTTGTATTGAGCGCGTGCGAAACAGGGCTCGGTGATCTGGAAGCTGGTGAAGGCGTGTACGGACTGCAGCGCGCCTTCTTTGTTGCTGGTGCGAAAGTTCTGATCATGAGTATGTTCAAGGTTGATGACGAAGCCACTCAAAAGCTAATGCTAAAATTTTATCAAAAGTGGCTCAACACAAATAACCTGCGGCAAAGCTTTATCGATGCCAAAAAAGAACTTCGTGTGGAATATCCTGAACCAATTTATTGGGGAGCGTTCATGATGATCGGACTAGACCAATGAGGCAATTGCCGTAGGGTATCACCATGCCAGCCTGCCGCTTTCTGTGCTCGTGCCCACGGCTGACGAATCTTTTCATGCCTGTGTTGAGCTGGCTGACAACCAAGTGCCAATCTTTGTGTACCTTCCGGGGATGCAAGGCTCCGCTATGGAGATCTGTGGCTGCGAGTCGTTACGGAAGGTACTTTTAGTTTAGAAAGAAATAAGATGCGCAATATTCTTCGAAACACCCTCATTCTAATCCTGCTCACCGCAAATATCAGCTGCGACCAGGTTTCTAAAAATATTGTACGCGAACGAATGTTTCCGCGCGAAGAAATCAATATCATCAGCGACTATTTTAAACTGATTATGGTTGAAAACACCGGTGCATTCCTGAGTGTCGGCAATAACATACCAGAACCATTTAAGAGCATCATCTTGTCGTTCGTGCCATTGTTGTTTCTGTTTCTGGCCGCGATCTATGTGTTTGCAAATCAAGGATTGTCTATGTCGCGCGTGATTGCTATCACGTTTGTTGTTGGCGGGGGATTTGGCAACATCTATGACCGCATTATGCTTGGCTCGGTTACTGACTTTCTGCATATCGATCTCGGCATTGTGAAAACTGGAATATTCAATATGGCAGACGTTTCCATCATGGTGGGAATGGTGATGCTGTTGATCGAATCCTTTATGGTTCGAAACAAAGACGTCTTCGAGCCACAGGATTCTTCGGATCTCTAGCCCTAGCGATCAATGCCGGAAGGGCTTTCGCGGCCATCCTCATTATCGGTGTTCATGGCAGATTGTGATGCGAGCAAAACTTTCTGCTTTCTCAAGTATAATGTCTGAAGGAACGTCTGCGGAGGGGGAATCGCCAGGGTATCAGCCTGGATAATCGAGTCGCGTTGATGGACAGTTTTCTCGATCTGCGCCCAAAGATTGTCATTAATCTCATACAGGTCGCAGCCAAGTTTTCTACGCGCAGATGGTGAAATTGGGGAAAACTTCGCCTTGGTGATTGCAGCATAACGCTTGTCGCTATTCACATTTTTCAAAAAGTAGGCTACAAGAGGAAGCGCTGTATTTGCACCCTGTCCCAGCTCTGTATTTCGAAACCGTATTCTCGGATCATCAGCTCCCACCCAACTACCCATGACAAGCTTTGGCGTGATAGCCATAAACCATCCATCGGCATTCGCCTGAGTTGTGCCTGTTTTGCCTGCTACATCATTGTACACGCCATATCTCCAGCGCAGCCGTGACGCAGTTCCCTCGTCAACAACGGTTTTCATCATTTGGCGTACGAGCTGAGCGGTCTCTGCTGACATCACACGCTTGCCGGACACTTCAGGCTTAAAATCGTTCAACACATTGCCTTCGCGATCCTGAATCGATTTGATGAAGAAAGGAAAACTGCTTACACCTTCATTTGCAATGGCGGCATAGGCACCGGTCATTTCCATTAAGGACAAGGCCGAAGACCCGAGAGCGATAGAAGGCACATCCGGTATTTCGCTCCGAATGCCCATCCTGCGAGCGAGCTCAATGGTGTTATCGATGCCAGCACGATTAATCAGCTTCACCGATACTGTATTGACGGAGTACGCGAGCGCCCCGCGCATAGAGTACGAGACCGGATAATCATAATTGGAATTTTTCGGAGTCCACTCCTCTCCTTCGTCATCGATGTATGTTTCCTGGCCGGCAGAAATAAATTCACACGGAGAAATCCCCTCTTCGAGTGCAGCTGCATACACCAGCGGTTTAAAGATCGATCCCACCTGACGTTTGGTTGCAACGCGCACATGGTCATATTGGAAGAAATCGTGATTGATTCCGCCCACCCACGCCTTGACCTCACCTGACGAAGGATCCATTGCCAAAAAACCTGCGTTTAAAAACTGCAAGTGATGACGAATGGAATCCAGAGGACTCACGTTTGCTTCCTTAGGTCCGTCCCACGAAAACAGTTGAGTCAGCACAGGTTTGCTCATTTCATTCAGGATCTCCGCTTCATCCATGCCTGCACGTTTAAGCTCTTTGTAACGGGTAGTCCTTCGCGCGGCATCAATAACGACCTGGTCGTTGCTTCCCCAAGGTTTTTCTTTACTCCAGTGGGAAAAAAATTGCTTTTGCAACTCAGTCATTTGTTTAGATATCGCCTTCTCCGCATAAGCCTGTAGTTTTGAGTCGATGGTTGTGTATATCTTTAAACCATCGGTGTACAGGTTGTAATGTGAGCCATCACGCTTCTTATTTTCATTAAACCATTGCTGCAACTCAGCCTTCAGGTTCTCCCTGAAATACGGGGCGACTTCCGTTTCTTTTCTTGCAACGCTGAACTTCAACCCGAGCGGAAGGGCCTTTAACGAATCGCGGGTTTCTTTTGTGATCATGTTGTATTTTGTCATTTGCGACAGTACAACATTCCTGCGACCGCGCGCATTGTCGGGAAACAACCGGGGATTATAGCTGTGTGTTGCTTTGAGCATCCCTACCAAGACGGCAGCATCCTGCGGCTTGATATCTTTTGCAGTGGTTGAAAAAAACCGATGCGCAGCAGCTTGTATCCCATATGTGTTGTCTCCGAACGGAATCGTATTCAGATATAGCGCAAGAATCTGCTCCTTCGAGTATAGCGACTCAAGCCTTCGCGCAATCACCACTTCGCGAAGCTTGTTGACAATCATCGAACCCATCAGGAACTCCTTGCGAGGATATAAGTTCTTGGCAAGTTGTTGTGTAATAGTGCTTCCGCCACCAGAAGACTCATTCTGCATCAGCAGCGTCTTGACGAACACTCTCCCTAAGCTTCGAAAATCGACTCCACCGTGATTAAAAAAGCGGATGTCTTCTGTGGCGATGAGCGCATTTATAATATTGGGGGAGATATCTTCGTAATTGACCTGCGTACGATTCTGAATAAAATACCGCCCGATGAGAACACTGTCGGCCGTATATACTTCCGATGCTATTGGATTTTGAATTTTGCGCAGCTCTTTGTTAGTAGGAACTTCCAGCAATACTACCAACATCAGGATTACAAGAGGAATAAACACAACAGCAGCGGCAATTGCCGCTAACCTCAGTCTTTTGTTATCCTCCAGAACTTTGATGTATCTTGCTAAGAAGTCAACCAGCGGTTGTGCCTTCCTTCCAACAAACTTAATGGCACCAGCCAGACGACTTTTTACTTCACCTTTCTTTATCCTCATACCCAACGGCTCAATCCGCGGGGGATACAAAAATTATCACGCCATTAATTCCTGCAATCGAGTTCGATCATAAATTTCTCTGTCAAAGGCCATTTGCAGCGATTACGAAAACGAATCTGATGAAACACTGCAGACTTTTTCTACAAGTTTGAACGGACCGTTTTACACCGTGCAAACAGATTACGCTTTACTCCGTGCGAAGTGTTTCGACCGGGTTAATGATCGCAGCGCGAATCGCCCGGTAGCTGACCGTGCCCAGCGAAATGAAGCTCGTGGCAACAACGGCTATGAGAAAGACAGACCAGTGCATATCGATATTGTATGCAAAGCCGTTTAACCACTCGTTCATAAAATACCATGACAATGGAGCGGCCACAGCGAATGCGATTGCAATCAGCCGCAGGAACTCCTTCGAGAAAAGCATGACGATACTGCTCACAGACGCACCGAGCACTTTTCGTATTCCCACTTCCTTAAGCTTTTGATTCGCCATGAACGAAATTAGTCCATACAGACCGAGGCATGCAATCAAGATTGACAGTCCTGCAAAGACCTTAAACAAAGTGAATGTTCGCTCCTCCTCTTTGTAGAGCGTTTCAATGTATTGGTCCATGAAGGAATAGTTATACAAATAGTCTGGGTGCAAATCATTCCATGTCTTTTCAATATATTCGAGCGTCTCAGGCAAGTGCGATGACGAGACTTTTATTCCAGCATCGTAGTAGAAATGCGGAAAGTTCAACAGCACGACAGGTTCAATAGCATTGTGAAACGAACGGGTATGAAAATCCTTTACCACTCCTACCACAGGCGCCTCAATGTTGTTCAGGCCAACTTTTAAGCGTTTGTCCAAAATATCTGCCGGATTTGTGAAGCCGAGAGTTCTGACAGCCGATTCGTTTACAACCAACACATATTGCCGCTGATTCCAATCGAGTGGCGGCCCTGCAAGCTTTTCATCGGCCTCTGAAATCCACCTCCCTGCAATCAATTTCAAATCGTATGTTTCCAGATAGTGCCGGTCTGCTATCTTTAAATCGACATCATAAAGCTCGTCTTCGGGCTGTTCACTTAGGCGGAAATTTGTCCCGATGCTGTTGTCAGAGACAGGGCCGCCAATAGAAAAAGAAACAGTCTTAATGTTCGCGTTGGCGCTCAGACGATCGCGAAACGCCTGCTGAAGTTCTGGTTTATTAGTTGGCATGGCAACATTTATAACCGCATCCTTTGAGAATCCCAGCGGAGCGTTTTTGAAATAAGACATCTGATCAGCGACTACGAGTGTACCTATGATCAGCCCTTGGGCAATGATAAACTGGAATGCGACCAGCACCTTTCTGACCACGCCAGCTGAGCTTCGGTTCGTTGTCAGCTTATTCTTTAAAACGGCTACCGGGTTGTAGCCTGAAAGAATCAGTGCCGGATACGCTCCGGAAAGCAACGTCACAACACAGGTGAGCACCATGAGGAAAAACAAAAGCATCGGGTCGGTGAACAACGAGCTGCCAAGATTTTTGTCGAGAAAACCGTTAAGCCAGGGAAGCATCCATTCAACGATGCACAACGAAAGCAAAACTGAGAAGAGTGTAAGGATGAATGTCTCCCCAAGGAAATATACCGTCAGCTGCGAACGCTTGGCTCCCAGTGTTTTCCGGATTCCGATCTCTTTCGATTTCTTTACCGCGAGAGCGGTGGCGAGGTTTACAAAATTTATGCAGGCAAGTACGAGGATAAAGGTCCCCAGCAAGCCAAGCGCCACCAGGGATGAATACTGAGCACTATCATCGTTGTATCGGCTGTCAAAGTGGATCTCATCTAACGGCTGGAGGTGATAGGCTTGCTTTCGATCATCCTCATCATAATATTTATTGACAAACGCGGGGAATCGTTTTTCTACATCTGCCTTCTGAATGCCTTCTGGTAACACGATGTAAGCAAATCCTGCAGAGTTTAATCCCCACTGGTCTGTGGGAAATCCTACGAAGTCCTCCGAAAGAGTTGGAAAAGATATGACAGCGGAAAACTGCACTTCAGCGTTTGCCGGAGGATCGGCCACAATGCCAGCGATCTCCAGGTCCTCCACGTTGTCAACCCGAATAGCTCCGGAAGCTTTGCCCTTAAAGTATTTTTTCGCAGTCGACTCGGTCAGAAAAATTTTCCCCTTTTGGCCCAACTCCACTCTTGGATTTCCCGAGAGCACATCATAGCTAAATACTTCAAAGAAGAGGGAGTCTGCAAACAACACATCCTCAATCTGAAACTTCTCGTCCTCAAATTTTACAAACACATCTTCCTCCTGATGGAATTGAGTGACCAGCGGAATCTCCGGGAAATCATTTCGAAAGGCCCTGGCAAACGGATAAGGTGTTACACCGCTGTAGTCAACGCCTGAGGAGTTTGTTTCATCGTGCACCACCCGATAAAGCCGACTGCCATGCTTATGGAAGTTATCAAAGCTTAAGTCATGCCGCACGATCAGAAAGATCACGATGCAACAGGTAATTCCGATGCCGAGTCCAAGAACGTTGATCAGTGTGTAGCTTTGGTTCCTGACGAAGTTCCTGAGTGTAGTGATCAAATAGTTTTTTATCATAGGTGTACCTGTACCGTTATAATTATTCTTCTTTCAATGAGTCAACCGGATTCGTGAATGCAGCCCGTACTGCCTGATAGCTCACGGCAAGAAGGGCGGTGATAATCACGGCTCCAGCGCCAAACAACAGAACAAGAGCTGAAATTGTTGTGCGATATACGAATTCATTGAGCCATTGGTTAACCATGTACCATGTGAGCGGCACTGCAACAACTGTCGCAATGACCATGATTTTAAGAAAGTCTTTAGACATAAGAAAAATCACCTGGTGGAAGCTGGCTCCAAGCACTTTCCGAACACTTATTTCCTTTTTACGCTGCTCCGCCATATATGCCGTGAGTCCCATCAGTCCAAGGCAGGCGATGAACAGCCCTAACCCGGTAAAGACTGCGAAGATGTTACCGAGCTTCACCTCTTCCTGGAATAGATTGTTATAGGTTTCATCGAGGAAAGAATAGGTGAATGGCAAATCACTGGTTTGCGATTTCCAGATCTTTTCAATGTGTGCAATCGCGTTTTGATAATTGCCTGGTAAAAGCCTGACATGCAGGAATCGCTGGTTAGGGTGCGGATAAAAGACAAGGGGGCGCACTTCGTTTTTCAGCGATTCAAAATTGAAGTCTTTCACGACTCCAATCACCGTATACTCATATTCATTATAAAGTTTTTTACCCAAGGCGGTGCCTCCGAACAAGAGCTCTGCTGCGCGCTCATTGATCACCACCGAAGCCGTGTCTGAGGCCATTTCCCTTGAAAAATTCCGCCCGTCTATAAACTCGTACTTCAACACATTGAGGTATTGGTCATCAACGCGCGAAAAATTTACGGCCCTGCGATCGTCCTTCCCATCTTCGGTGGTAATGAGCATACCATCGTAATCATCGACAGGGCGAAAGGTTGCAGCACCTGCATTGTCAATACCGGGTATTGTTAACAACGCATCGATGAAAGCCCGCTGACTTGGCAAGCGATCTGAGTTGTCGATGATCAGCACGTTCTCTTTATCAAACCCCAGCTTCTTTGACCGCATAAAATCCAATTGGCGCTGAACCATAAGCGTGCAGGTAATTAATACGATCGAGATCACAAACTGAATTGTGACCAGCGTGTTACGCAGCCTTCCGTTCTTAAAGCCGGAGCGGATCTTTCCCTTTAAAACAGCAGCAGGTTGAAACCCCGATAGAAAGAAAGCCGGGTAGCTTCCGGCAGCGATGCCGAGCAGAATCACGAAGCCGGCAAGCGCTGCGAGGTATCCTGGTGTTAACAAGAGGTCGAATGGCAGGGCCTTGCCAGACAAGTATGTAAATGGAGTGCGCAGGAGCTCAACGCAACCAAGCGCAAGAAGGGTGGCTACCCCTACCAGCAAGATACATTCAAGAATAAACTGACGAATCAAGTGTGTCCTTGCAGAACCGAGAACTTTTCGAACGCCAACCTCCTTCGCACGGTTTGCAGAACGAGCCGTCAATAGGTTAACGAAGTTTACACTTGCCAGGAGCAGTACAATCAGGGCAACGCTGCCGAAAATATAGAGTGTCATTACATTTCCGCCCGGCTCAAACTCACCGCGAATGTTTGATTTCAAATGTATATCCTTCAGCGGAATCGTGGTTGGCTGCATCACCATGCCTTGTTTTGCAAAGTCATCAAAGCCAGGCATGTGTTTTCGGAACACCCCGGTGACATTTTCAACAACCGAGGAGATCTTTACACCCTCTGCCAACAGCACATACAACGAAACATTCAAGCTGTTCCACGTTCTGTCGCGCCCTTGCGAAGTTGACTCCATGGAAGCAATGGCTGAATAATGCATGTGCGAATTTGCCGGTGCCTCTTCTACCACGCCAGAAATTTCGAAGACCTCGTTGTTGATCAAGATGGATCTCCCCACAACCGTGCTGAAGTCGGTCGCATCAAAGTATTTTTTCGCTAATGCGGGAGTAAGCAGGATCTGGTAAGGTTTGGAAAGACTCAGGTCACGACTTCCCGCGAGAACCTTGTAATCGAAAACGTGGAAAAATCCCGAGTCAGCGAAGATAACTTTGTCTTCGGTAAAGATGCGATCCTCATGCTTGAAAATCTTACCGTTGGAAGTGGATACGCGCACCGCCAATTCTATTCCGGGTATTTCGTTCTGCATCGCAGCAGCTTGTGGCGGAAAAGTAGAATTTACCTCCGAACCGTTTCCACCTACTTCCAGGTAGGTAGCGATGCGGTGAATTCGATCATGCTTTGCGTTAAACGTGTCGTAACTAAGTTCATGAAACACAAACAGCGTGATGATCAGCGCCACCGAGATGCCCACCGAAAGCCCGAGTACATTGATGCCGGAAAAGAATTTTTCCTTAATAAAATTGCGAACGGCAATCTTCAGATACGTAGTTAACATGTCACTCTTCTTTTAAGGTTTCAGCTGGATTCTGCAATGCGGCACGAACCGTTTGACTGCCAATCGCCATCGCGACAATCGAAATCAAGATCGTCAATGCGAGCAGATAGATAGGCCATCCGAATTCGGTTTTATACGCGAAATTGCTGAGCCAGTATTCATGCATGAGGTAATAGGAAGCCGGAATAGCCACAACGAAGGCTATGGCAATCAAAATCAAGTAGCCTTTCGACAATAAAGAAACCAGGTGCCCAAGAGAGGCACCAAGCACTTTCCGGATGCCGATTTCTTTCTTACGTTGTTCGGCAGTAAACATGGCAAGTCCAAGCAGTCCGAGAACGGAAAGAAAAATAGCCATGGCTGTTGCCAGCGTGATTATCCCTGACCAGCGTACTTCTGCTTCGTATTGCTTCGCCACGTTTTCATCAAGGAACGAGAATTCAAAGGCAGAGTTCGGGTTTGTTTTTTCAACTAACGCTTTAATTTTTTCAATCCCATGTACAATTTGTTCACGTTGCAGGCGCACAAGCAAATAGGTCTCTTCGAGGCGGTAGTTGTTCAGGAACATAAGTGGCTGAATATCGTATTTCAGCATGTGGTGGTGAAAGTCCTTAACCACGCCCACGATAATCGGCTTCTCAACCCAACCAACCCTGCTGCCCAGCCGGATGCCAATGGAATCCTGTAACCCCAATTCTTTAATCAGCTTCTCGTTTACCATGATTTCGCTTCCGCGCTCCGGGTAGGCGTTGCTGAAGCCGGAACCTTTTACGATCTGCATTTGCATCGCATCAATAAAATCTGCGTCAACACTCATCATGTAGATGAACATACTTTTCTTGTCAGGCGTTGTATGATGAGATACACTGCTTCCCCTCGTAAAGGCATGTGAACTCCGTGAAACATGACTGACCTCTGGAAATTTCAGGATTTCGTCTTTCAAATAGTCGGTCGAAGCTGTGTCTTTCTGATTCACCTTCACCACCAGCACTTGCTCTTCATTGAACCCGAGATCCTTTTCAATCATGTACGATTGTTGCTTCCACATCACGATGGCACAGACAATGAGGACGATAGACAAAGTAAACTGAAGCGAAAGGACCGAACGCGTCACCCAGTTGCTTCCACCGATCTTTATATATTTCCTGAACGTTGTAATGGCATTGAGGTTAGCAAGTATGAACGCGGGGTAACTTCCGGCCAGAACAGCTGTTATCAACGTAACGGCTACCAGCCCGACAAACACATCCCAATTGACCAGGGCAAACAGAGAAATTGATGTCTGAAGAAGATCTCGAAAAACAACCAGGCTTAATTCGGCCAGCCCTAATGCCAGAAATGCCGCGATCGCACTTAACACCAATGCTTCGACCAGGAACTGGCGGATGAGTTGCTGCCTCTGTGCGCCAACGACTTTCCGGATGCCCACTTCAATTGCTCTTCGGGAAGACTGGGCATTTGTAAGATTCATGAAGTTGAAACACGCCAACACAAGAATTACAATAGCAATACCCCCTAATACCATCAGCGACTGTTTGCTTTTGCCTTCGCGCATACCGCCCCCGGAAAATCCTCCATTCAAATGATGGTCTGCATATGACTTGAACAAAAACTCGAAACGAAAGTCTCCGTTCGCATCGCGTTCATTGGGAAAATGCTTGGCAACGAAGGCTGGCATCGCCTTTTCTACTGGTGCAATGTCCTTATCAACTTTAATAAATGTGGTCAGAAAAAACCGGTTCCAGTCATTCTTCGAATTTGGATCTGCCAGGTAGTTATTTTCAAGCGGAACCAAAAAATCAAAATACATGCTCGAATAAGCAGGCGTTGGTTCTGCCACCCCGGTGATTTCAAAATCGGCAAACACGTTATCAATCTCGATCTGGATGGTTTGTCCAAGGGGATTTTTCGCTCCGAAATATTTCCTGCTCATTTCATCACTCAGCACTACCTGTCGCAATCCCGTGAGCGCTTTCTGCCTGTTTCCCTCACGCAACGGAAAGGTGAAAAACGTCAAGAAGTTTGAATCGGCAAATACGACCTGGTGTTTGTAATACTCATCACCAATTCTAATGTTCAGCTCGCGGTCAGAAGTTTTTAACGTTTCAATTACTTCTGGCACTTCTTCCTGTAGTGTCTCGCCAAACAGATATGAAGAGCCGGACATATAGAAGTCTTGTATCTTAATTGAGACGCGGAAGATTCTATCGGCATCTTTGTGAAATTTGTCCGCGGTGAGATCATTTTTAATATAGATGCCGGCAACCAGGCAGCTGGCTAGGCCTAGAGATAAGCCTACCAGGTTAATTACTGAAATAGTCAGATTTTTACGGAACGATCGCAGTGCGGTCAACAAGACGATTCGGAGCATAATATCATTTTTAACTCCATTGTCAGAAATCACGCCACTTTATAACTGGTTTTATATCAAATACTTACGGTATGTCACATGCGCAACGCTGTATCAAATCCGATACACAAGAATGTTTGCTAGTGATACAATTGGTTTTACCTTTAGGGTATGGAGAATTCTAAGATACTTATTGTTGACGATGATCGCGACATCCTCGAAACGGCAAGAATGTTTCTGAAGCAGGAGTTCAGCTACGTACACATTGAACAGGACCCGACAAAAATTCCGGCCTTAATCAAGATGTATGACTTCGATGTTATCCTGCTCGACATGAACTTTAAGATCGGAGTCAATGATGGTGAAGAAGGTTTTTATTGGCTTGGAGAAATATTGAAGTCTGACCCGCAAGCAGTTGTAATTCTCATTACCGCATATGGTGAAGTGGATCTTGCAGTAAAGGCCATGAAGCAGGGCGCAACCGATTTTGTGCTGAAACCTTGGAAGAACCAAAAACTTCTCGGCACAATCCTGTCAGCGTTGAGGCTGCGCGAGTCACGGAAGGAAGTTCAGCAATTAAAAAGTACGCAGGAGAAGTTAAATGACGTCATCGATCAACCCTATACTGATTTCATTGGTGAATCGCCCGCCATCAAGCGCGTACACGAGTTGATCGACCGCGTTGCCGTAACCGATGCTGACGTCCTAATTCTTGGCGAAAATGGAACCGGCAAAGAACTTGTAGCGCGCGCGATTCACCGAAATTCCCAGCGAAAGAATAAGGTTTTTATTTCCGTGGATCTGGGCGCCATCACGGAAACGCTGTTTGAGAGCGAACTGTTCGGACACGTAAAAGGCGCGTTCACCGATGCGAAGCAAGACAAACCTGGAAGATTTGAACTTGCCAATGGCGGAACGATCTTCCTGGATGAGATCGGAAACCTCTCGATGAGCCTTCAATCAAAGTTGCTCACGGTACTTCAAAACCGCAAGGTGCAACGTGTGGGTGCAGCGCAGGAGATCCCGGTAAACTTCCGTTTGATCTGCGCCACAAATATGTCTCTAAATGACATGGTGTATGAAAAAAAATTCCGCCAGGACCTCCTCTACCGAATCAACACGGTGGAGATTCGCGTACCTCCTTTGCGCGAACGGCAGGACGATATTCCTTTGCTAGCGGATCATTTTCTTATGGTGTATGGAAGAAAGTACAAGCGTGCCGGGATGAAGATTGACAAGGGCGTAATGCAGAAAATGAAAAAATATTTTTGGCCGGGCAATATTCGTGAACTTCAGCATGCTGTGGAACGCGCAGTAATTCTGAGCGAGGACAAGACAATTGAAAGCGCGGAGCTGCTCATTAACCCAAATGCGCTAAAGCCAAAGCAGGATCAGCAGCAACCGAGGACCCTCGAGGAAATGGAAAAGCTCTTCATCCTTCAATCGCTGGATGACAATGACGGCAATGTCAGTCAGACAGCCGTGGCACTCGGAATGACACGAACTGCGCTCTATAGACGAATGAAAAAACACGGTATCTGATGATCTTTAAACGCTTTTCGGTTCTCATTATCATAAGGATTCTGCTGCTCGTGGCCACTGTTCTTATTCTTGCAGCCATCCTGGGAGATGAGCGTTTATTTTTCAACCAGATAATTCTCGGTTTGATACTGGTTATCCAGGTTGCGGAGTTGATCCGTTTTGTAAATCATACCAACCGGGAGATTACCAAGCTTTTTTACGCGATCAAACACTCCGATTTTTCAATAACGTTCAAGCAGCCTATCATCGGAAAATCTTTCAAAGAACTGCAGGAGAGCATGACTGGAATCATTCAGTCGTACAAGCAAGTAAAGATCGAAAAGGAAGCACAATTTCATTTCCTCCAGCTTCTCGTTAATCAGCTTCACATTGGAATCGTGGCAATCGAAAACAATGAAACAGTTACGCTCATCAATCCCACGGCAGAGCAAATGATTGGTATTGATGGATTGAAAAACTGGAGGCTCGTGCAGCAGATCAATCCACGTTTCGCCAGTGAGATTGATCAGCTTTCAGACAATGGGAGAAAGCTGATCGAGATGAAATCAAAAAACGAATCTTACTTTACTTCCGCGGCTGTGCGAACACTCATCATCCTCGATAAACCGCTCAAATTGATCACACTTCAAAATATCAATTCTGAAATCGAGCAAAAGGAAATCGAGGCCTGGCACAAGCTCATCCGGATCCTCACCCACGAAATCATGAATTCGGTGACGCCAATCTCATCATTGACCGAAACGATGCAGTCACTGCTCCAGCACAAAGACGGTCGTGAGAAACAATTGGGAGACCTCAGGCAGGAGACAATTTCGGACATCCGATTTTCACTCAATACCATCCAAAAGCGAACTGACGGACTGCTGCAGTTCGTTGACAACTACAGGAAGCTTACAAAAGTGCCGAAGCCTTCCCTTGAGAAAACGGATGTAAAGACGTTTATCGCTTCAGTGGTCCGACTTATGGACGTGGAGTTCGTAAGAAAGCAAATCACGGTAACAGTTTCGGTGACGGAGGGTTTGGAATTCGATATTGATCGGACGCTCATCGAACAAGTGTTGATCAATATCATAACAAACGCCATCCATGCGGTAGCCGAACGCGAAAATCCAGCCATTACTATCAATGCCTTTGCCCTTGATAAGCAAGTCGCAATTTCCATTGCGGATAACGGCATTGGGATTTCATCGAAGGAGCTGAACGAAATATTTGTTCCATTTTTTACGACAAAAAAAGACGGTTCAGGAATCGGTCTGAGTCTCTCCAAGCAAATCATGTCGCTTCATGGAGGTTTTATTAAGGTGAAATCTGAATTGAATGTTGGCACATCCGTTTTTCTCCATTTCAATCGATAGAGGTAATCGTTCTACAGCGGCAATTCAATTCGTATAAAACGGCTGAGGCATAGTTTTGGAGCCTTATACGTTTCTTTAAAATATTTCCACATTCTAAAATTTTATACCTATGGCAGATTACAATCGTAACCAGGGATCAAACCGCAGTTCAAATCAGGATTGGAATGAAAATCGTGGCCGAGGAAATCGGAACCAGGAAAACGACCAGAACTGGAATTCTGGAAATCAAAATTATGGAAATAGTGGCGGCTCGGATTGGGATTATTCGCGCTCGCAAAGTCGTCATGAACGCGATGACTATGGTCGCTACTCTGATTACGGGCGTGGTGACGCGTATAGCTCAGGCCGTTACGGTCGCCATTTCGAGGGTGATCTAAATTCCGGTAACTGGGGCAACGATCGCAGTTCTGGATATGCATCTTATTATGGCTCGGACTCTGGAATGACGGGAAGCGGATATGGCTCGCAAGGCTATAACTCGGGCAACCAGTATAATTCCGGAAGCAACTACGGATCTGGTGGTTCGTCATGGAACCGTGACAGAAATCTTTACGATAGGGATTACCAGGGAATATCACGGAGTGGCTATTCGCAGAGTGGAACCCGCCTGGGTGGATCAAACTATGGTGGTAGCGGATCGTACGGAAACCGCGACCGGAGCTACTACCGTGCGAACGAGAACTTTGGAGGCTACTCCGGCTCCGATTATGGAAACGTTTCGCAACGCGACCGCGACAATGATCGCAACTGGTGGGATCGCGCGTCCGATGAAGTTTCATCATGGTTTGGCGATGAAGATGCCGAACGCAGACGCGAACGCGACAGACAAATGAGTCATCGCGGAAAAGGACCTAAGAGCTACACACGCTCTGACGACCGGATCAAAGAAGATATCAACGACAAACTGAGTGATGATCCATTTATCGATGCATCCGATATTGATGTAACTGTTTCCAATGGAGAAGTGACGCTTACCGGAACGGTTGATCACCGCAGCACGAAAAGACGTGCGGAAGACCTGGCCGAAGCCGTGTCTGGCGTTAAAAATGTTGAGAACAGGATCCGCGTAGGTTCAACCGCATCGATGGTTGGGTCATCTGGCTCATCAGGAATGACTGGCAGCAGCGGATCAACTACGGGCAGCACAACAGGGTCAAGTGAATCATCAACGACCTCTGCGGTGCCAGGATCCGACAGAAGCCGTACCGCCAAGCGTGACTATGTAACCGGATAATTTATTTTGAACAAGGCTAGAAAACGTCTCGTGCTCGCGAGGCGTTTTTTTTGTTTAACCGCAGAGACGCAGAGGAGGCGCAACGTTCGCCAAGTTAGCCACGTTGCGCACGTTGCTCTTCTTTGCGTGCTTTGCGGTTTTGTATTACCTCCCTTTAAATGCGGGTCTTCTCTTCTCAAGGAATGCTGTCACTCCTTCTTTGTAATCTTCCGAATTACCAGCAATCTCCTGGCAATAGGCTTCGTAGTCAAGCATCTCATCCAATGAGGAGTTTGCTGCTTTGTTGAGCATTTTTTTGATGAGACCGATTGCTTTTGTTGGGGCTTGAGCATAGTAGGTTGTGTACTCAGCAACTACTTTGTCTAACTGATCAGCCGCGACCGCCTTCGTGATAAGGCCCATGGCCTCCGCTTCCCTGGCTTTTACTTTTGTGCCCATCGAAGCCAGTTCAAATGCTTTAGCGGAGCCAACAAGTCTCGGCAAAAACCAGGACGATCCGGAATCCGGAACCAGCCCGATATTGATGAATACTTCGATGAGTGTTGCATCTTCGTTTGCAATGATCAGGTCACACGCCAGTGCGATCGAACATCCCGCGCCTGCAGCGACCCCATTCAGCCGGCAGATGATCGGCTTCGGAAGATTTCGCATCGCGCGGATAATCGGGTTGTATCGCTTATGCAGTGAATCGAGGAACGATCGCTTTTGTCCCGCACCCGCTTTGAGGTCTTGCCCCGAACAAAATGCTTTGCCTTCGCCTGTCAGCACCACAACACGCACGGCATCTTCTTTTGCCACGGCCTTGAACACATCCTGCAATTCAAAAGTTATCTCATCGTTTAAGGCGTTGTAAACGTCCGGCCGATTCAGGGAAATCGTAGCAACACCGTTTTCGACACGGTACAAAAGAAATTTATACGAACTCATAAGGCGATTGGTTTAGAACAACACCAGCATGCCCACAACGCCTGTTACCAACCCCACAATACTTCCCCACATCACTTCGCGTGAGCTGTGAACACCAAGCTGAAGCCGGGCCGACATAATTATTCCGGCCAGCACTATTAGTCCCAACGAAATATATAGAAGACTATTCAGCGCAGTCATTTTTGTCAGAAGAACCAGCATACCTACCAGTCCCCAGATGCCAACACTATGGACGCTGATCTTAAAAAAGAAGGTGCAGAGAGTGGAGATCAAAACAAGCAAGTCAATCACAAGCATCAGCCTGAGAAAGTTGTCGCTCAGATCCATTTTGGTTTTTGAATAGAATAAGTAAGTGATGATGCCGTAAATCGCTGTGATAAATAAGAATGGAATGATTCGTTCCTTTCGATCAACCATGGTCACGGATTGAATGGTGCCCATTACTTTGAACAGCCCAATATTGATAGCCGGCAGCAGGAATGTGACAAGGAAAATAATAAGTATGAAGGTCTGCTGATTTTCAAGATTTATTGGCGCCAGCGCTGACGGAAACACCCACGCCATCAAGGCGAAAAGGTACGTTGCCATCAGCAGGGGATGAAATACAAACGAAATAATTCGGGCGATCGCGTTCACTTCAACTCCTTTCTTAATCGTGCTACCGGGATGTTGAGTTGTTCGCGATACTTCGCCACGGTTCGTCTTGCAATGTTGTAGCCTTTGTCGTTGAGTAGTTTCTCCAGCTTGTCGTCTGACAACGGCTTATTCTTGTCTTCAGCGTCAATAATGTCTTTAATGATCTGCTTCACCTCGCGACTGCTCACCTCTTCACCTGAATCGGTTGAAATCCCTTCGGAGAAAAAATATTTAAGTGGAAAAATTCCGAAATCAGTCTGAACGGCTTTACTGCTGGCAACACGCGAAACCGTTGAAATGTCCATATTGATCATTGAGGCGATGTCCTTCAGGATCATCGGGCGGAGTTTTGTCTCATCGCCTTCGAGGAAATATTCGTATTGAAAATCAACGATCGCCTTCATGGTACGGAGAAGTGTATGCTGACGCTGCTTGATGGCATCGATAAACCATTTCGCGGCATCGAGCTTCTGCTTGACAAACGTAACAGCCTCTTTCAATTTCTTGTCGCGCTTGTCACTTTTGTCATATGCTTTGAACATTTCCGTATACGACCGGCTGATGCGGAGCTCCGGAGCGTTCCGGCTGTTCAATGCGAGTTCGAGTTTCCCGTTGTTGTTTGTCAGAATGAAGTCAGGGATGATGTACTGGTTCTTTACCATCGTGGTAGTGCTTCCACCACCTGGCTTGGGATTCAGTTTAATAATAAGATCGATCGCATCGCGAATAAATTCTTCGTCTTCTGTATCCAGCTTCTTTTGGATTTTTGCGTAATGCTTCTTCGTAAATTCATCGAAGCATTCGGAAATGATCTTTTTTCCAACCGCCACATCAATGTCGTGCCCATTATCCATCCGATCCAGTTGAAGCAAGAGGCATTCCTGGAGTGACCGCGCAGCAATTCCCGGAGGATCGAAAGTTTGAATACGCTTCAGGATCGATTCAACTTCTTCATAGTTCGTTTCGACACCTTGCGAAAATGCGAGGTCGTTTACAATGGCTTCAAGGTCTCTCCTGATATAGCCGTCACTTTCAATACTTCCGATAAGCTGTTTGCCGATAGCGTATTGACGTTCGTCCAACCCCAGGAAATCCAGCTGGCTCATCAGCTGTTCATGCAGCGAAGTAGCCCCCGGGATCGGCATCTCACGATCTTCATCGTCATCGCCATCACCCTGCATCTTATATCCACTGTAGTCGTCATCGCGGAGATAATCTTTGATATCGATCTCTTCTTCGCTACCAGATGATTCCTCGCGTGTATCCTCTTCGTTGTTTGTATCGCTTTCAGCGGGAGCCTCCTGATCCTCACCTTCTTCCAAAGCAGGGTTGATTTCCAGCTCCTCCTCAATGCGGTTTTCCAGCTCCGCTGTCGGAACCTGCAACAGTTTGATAAACTGGATCTGCTGCGGTGACAGCTTTTGTTGTAATGACTGGCTTAAACCAAGTTTTTGCATTTCTGAATCCTCGCTTTCCTTCTTAAACTAAATATTCAACGGTAAAGTTATTAATTAAGGCCATTTGGGAAACCCAGGGAATGGCCACTTTCCTGAAATTCCCCATCATTAATCGTACCTAAATCATTAAAACTTAATAATCAATCGATTACAAAACAAACGATAACGGGTAAACGGTACCCGAGCCCTAGAAATCTGCTAGTTTTTTACGTTTTTTGCGATCCCTTGTCGTTGAAACGAATTGTTATCTGTTATGCTAAACTTGTAACAATGCTCGTCTTAACGAAAAGTCAAAATCAGACTCGTAAATGAAAAGGACAAAAATCAAACAACTGTTTGCCACCACACCAACCGGTCAGGAAGTGACGGTGCAAGGCTGGGTTAGGACTTTCCGGAACAACCAGTTTATTGCCATAAACGATGGCTCTTCTATTCAGAATATTCAGGCAGTTATTGATTTTAATAATACGGATCCAAACCTGCTAAGGCGGATCACCACAGGTGCGTGTGTTTCTGTGACAGGTGAACTCATCCCCTCGCCCGCCAAAGGTCAGCCTGTGGAGGTAAAAGTCAAGCAACTGGAAATTCTTGGCGACAGCGATCCTGAAAAATTTCCGCTGCAGCCGAAAAAACACTCGCTTGAATTCCTTCGCGAGATCGCACACTTACGCTCCCGTACCAACACATTTGGCGCGGTGATGCGCGTGCGGCACGCAATGGCTTTTGCCGTTCACAAGTTTTTTAATGACCGTGGTTTTTTCTATATCCACACACCGGTGATCACCGGGTCAGACGCGGAAGGTGCCGGAGCGATGTTCCGTGTAACTACCCTCGACCCACATAACCCTCCGAGAGACGAAAACGGAAAGATTAACTTTAGAGAGGACTTCTTCGGGAGGGAAACAAACCTGACCGTGTCTGGCCAGCTTGAAGGAGAAACCTACGCCCTTGCATTGGGTGAGATCTATACCTTCGGACCGACTTTCCGTGCGGAGAATTCAAACACCACGCGCCACCTGGCCGAGTTCTGGATGATTGAACCTGAGATGGCGTTCTATGATATCTTGGATAATATGCAGCTCGCGCAGGACTTCCTGCAATACCTCGTGCGCTATGCGCTCGATAATTGCGCAGAAGACCTCGCGTTCCTTGACAACCGTGCAAAAGAAGAAGAACAGAGCAAACCGCAGGATCAACGTAGTGAACTGGGATTGATCGATCGCCTGAAGTTTGTAGCTGACAACGACTTCCAGCGCTTGAGCTATACCGAGGCCATTGACATTCTGAAGAATTCGAACCCTAACAAGAAGAAGAAGTTTCAATACCTGATCGAGCAATGGGGTGTTGACCTTCAATCAGAACACGAGCGCTATTTGGTGGAAAAACATTTTAAGAAACCGGTGATCCTGTACAACTATCCGGCCGAGATCAAGGCGTTTTACATGCGCCAGAACGAAGATGGAAAAACCGTTGCCGCCATGGATGTTCTGTTCCCTGGCATCGGTGAGATTATCGGTGGTTCACAGCGTGAAGAACGCTATGATCGGTTGCTAAAGCGTGTTAACGAGCTTGGCCTTCCGGAAAAAGATCTCTGGTGGTACCTTGACTTGCGTAAGTTTGGTTCGGCTCCGCACGCTGGATTCGGTCTCGGCTTCGAGCGACTCATCCTATTCGTTACGGGTATGACCAACATCCGTGATGTGATCCCTTATCCGAGATTCCCTGGCAACGCAGAATTTTAGGTTGGCAGACACGAAGACACCAAGTTTTAAAGCACTATTCCAGAGCCATCCCGATGTTTCAATCGGGATGAGCGAAGGATCCTTATCTAGTTTTGGTGATCTTGCAAAGCGTGACTTGGTATTGAGGGGTTGTGGCTTTGTTCAAAAGTCGTTATTGAGAGAGTGCGTCTACGAAATAGAAAGCACTATTCCAGAGCCAGCCCGATTCATCGGGATGAGCGAAGGATCCTTATCAAGTTCTGGTGATTTTGCAAAGCGTGACTTGGTTTTGAGGGGTTGTGGCTTTATTCGAAAGTCGTTATTGGGAGAGCGCGTCTACTAAGTCACCGGTATTTTGAACGGTTCTCAAGCTATTTTGGGCTTGCTTGTTAAATTAAGGATCTTTCGCTTATTCCGCTAAAGCGGAATGCTCAAGATAGGTGCTACTGTCTTTGGGCTTAGAAAAAACCAAAAATACCGGGCTACCCATTAACGTCTAGCGTGATTACTTTTATCCATGGTCATTGCATGGGTTTATATTCTGACAAATTCCAATCATACTGTTTTATATGTTGGCTCAACGGTTGATCTCGTGACTCGAGTATGGGAGCACAAAACGAAGCAAAACCCGAAATCCTTTTCAGCCCGGTACAACTTGAATAAGCTTATTTATTTCGAGGAGTTCGAAAATGTTCCCCATGCGCGGGCTCGCGAGACCTTTATCAAGAAAAAATCAAATGAATGGAAGATTGAATTAGTGAATTTGACAAATCCATCGTGGATAGAACTTTAACCCTGCCGAGACCAGGTCTTCCCAACTATACTGAGCAATAACTTCCAGTGTCGATGATTTTGAGCTAATCATCGAGCATCAGATTTTTCGCCACCAAGACGCGAAACCAAATAATGCTTCTTAGTGCCTTTGTGCCTATCCTTTCTTCTTTCGAAAGGCAAGCAGCGGCACCGAGCTGTGGAAGGCAACTTTGCGCGTCATTCCTTTATCAAATATTCTTTCAATGAACGACAACTTGTGGGTGAACATCGCGAGAAGGCTTGCCTTGTTTACGCTGACGTACTGCTCGATGGCAGCTTCCACATCATCGTCAAGCAATACAACCGTAGCAACGTTTTTGGCTTTGAGTTTTTGGAGGATCTTCTCCATCTTCTCCTCCAGCTCTTCGATCTTCTTTCCACTGGAGGTGACATGCACAAGGTGTACCACCGAATCAAATTTTTCCGCATAGGGCAACAAAAGCTTCAATTCGCGTTCGGGATCCTTCATATCGCAGGCGTAGACGATATCGTGGAATCCTTTGAACTTCGCTTTATCGGGCACTACCAGCACAGGAATATGACTCCCCTCAATCACGGACGTGGTATTGCTTCCAAGCACAGCCTTCTTCAGGCCGGTCGCACCTTTTGTCCCCATCACGATCAGGCCCGATTTCAGTCGTTTCGATTCCTTGTTCAGTGTTTCCACGAAACGGGAAGAGCGAACGACAAGGTTTTTGGTTGGTACAGATTCTTCGAGGTTGCGTGTCACATCCTTTGCAAGCTTGTACATGTCGCGCTCAGCGAGTCGAAACATGTCTTCTTCAAGTTTTTTCATTTTTTCGTGCATTGAAACACGCACGGGTTCGGTGATGGTGAGCACATGCAAGAAGGTGATATTTCCATCCAGCTGGCAGGCAATCTTTACAGCAAAACTGGACGCTATCTTTGACAGCGGTGAGAAGTCAGTCGGGACGAGGATGTTGAGCATAGGGCAATTTAAGATTTTCGAATTAAGATTTTAGATTGTACCGTGATGTTAGGTTGGAACATTTATTATTTTCGGTCCTTCAACTAAGAGACATGCAGAAAAGAACGTTT
>DASWTP010000109.1:0-2345 GCA_036402075.1 Chryseosolibacter sp.
GGAAAAAAATCGATAACTCGTGCCATGGGATTTCAGATATTGTTTAAGGAGTTGGAATATTCTGTAAGATAAAATAATCACCGCGAAGAATCCCAACGGGTGGGTTTGAAAAGATCGCAAAAATTCACCGTTGAAGAGAAACATGATCGATCGTCCGAGACCGCATCCTGGACAAAACTCGAATCCAACGTTCGCCAGCGGGCAAATCGTGAAATGGTTTTTCGTTGTTGGATCGATGAACGCGAGTGCAGTCAGGCCTGCGATCCAGGCGAGTGCTTCTATTGGCAAGCTTTTTAAGAATTCTCGTTTAGCCATTGTGCCATAAACCCTTGGGGTGAAACAATCTTTAATTTTCCAAGATCGAAAATTTTAAAGTCTTTGAGGTTTCCCGTTACAAGAAAATCGGCAGATGAAACGAAAGCGAGCTCAAGAAATTTATTGTCGCTCTGCTCGGCAAGCGTTTCGAACTTGATTGACGCTCTTTTTCATTGTCTGAACTGACGAGGTCACAAACCCTACAATCAGGTGCGCATCAACCAACTTTTTGCGCTGTACGAGATTTGGGCCCACATTTCATAACTCTTGAATTCTCGATTTATGTACATATCCCGTTGTTCCTCGCTCTGTCTCGATTTGCCACCAGTCCGTTTTTGAACTTTCGAAAAACCTAAATTTCATATTTGTTAAGAGCTTCGCAATGACTTTGGATTTGCTATCGGGCGCCTCCCTTACATTTGAGTATCCATCCTTATCATTGATAATTCCCCATTTGTGGATTTTTGAGTCGGACTGATTTGCATCGCCCTGTTCAGCATTAGCTTCATCTCCATTCCCATCATTATGGGTTTTGGGCGTTAAGAAAGATAATTCAATCCATTGGTCATTTTTATAATATGCTACATAGGCATAACCTCCTACCCAAATTTCTTTGTCGTTCTTAATCCAAAACTTCAGCTCTTTGATTGAATTGATCGCATTATTTTGTTTTTTCCATTGGCCATTTTTGTAAGAATAGAATAGACCTTTAAATGTAAGTATCCATGGGCTTCCGTTTTGGTCAACGTTATAGTCCTGAATCAATTCACCTCGCGGGATTTCAACAACATTCGCATTTATCTCAATCTTATTGGAATACATTCCGTAGAAAAATATCCAGGTGCCGCTTTTCTTATCGAAATAAAAATCTTTGACACCTTCTTTTAAGATAGTCCATTTTCCAGAATGGAATCTGTAAAAGTTATCGATATAGCTTCTTTTTAAATCATCAAAGTAAGTGTTGCCTGAATAAACTCCGCTCTGATTCACAACAAGGCCATATGCCCTTTCTTTACCTTTTTGATGCGGTGGATTGAACGTTGTAACTTGATTCCATTGACCATTACTCCGCCATAAGTACCTCATTTCATTTTTCACGCTTGCCAAAATGTAAAGTTTCGAATCGAACTCGTAAATGTTTGAAATGTACTTAACTGTGTCGTCTTGAAGGAGCTCCCATTTGTTTTCCCTGTTATAATATAGCCCGTTTCCGAAATCTACTACCCAGATAGTATTTTTTGTGTCTATGTAAATTTCCGAAGCATTCTCAAGCTCTTTAGTGCACCGTATGGCACCTTTTCTATTTTCGATAATTTTGTAAAGACCATCATTGGTTCCAATCCATGTTATGGAATCTTGAAATAAGATTTGACGGACCCATGGGAATTCGTCCGCCTTGGAGCAGATGGATGCTCCGAGTAAGTAAAGTAAAATTACTGGTCTTATCATAAGAAGCATGGGCTGCAGCACTGCGATATCTTCATGAACACTGCCTCAGACAAAGCAACTAGAACCTTGTTAGCAAACACTACTTCCTCAAGTATTTTTAAAGGGTGCCTGACACCAATAAGGGCGGAGACAATGACATTAGTGTCTAGAACGATTTTTTGCATTTCGAGAAGCTTCAATCTCTAAGGGAATCTCCTCGAGCGTCATCTCGGAAAGGCCATGCTCCCTAGTGATAGTGTTGCATTTCTTTAAAGCTTCTTTGGCAAAATTCGTCAGAATTCTATTTTTTAGATCATCAAAGTCAACGGACTCGGAAAAGCCATATTTGGCAAATTCAATATTGACGTGCAATTTTCGCATAACTCAAGTTACGGGTTTTCAACTTTACTACCAATGTGCCAAATAAAAAAGCTCTGTCTCCAGAGCTCTTGTTAAATTTTAATTCTAAGTCTTGTTTACGCGGGCACGAAACAGCGATTGAGAATCGCTTCATGCTCCTTTCCAAACCTGGTGTAACACCAGTTCCTCAGTTCACTGATCTCATCTGCTATCAGCATCTTGATAGCCTTACGGAGCTCCTT
>DASWTP010000110.1:0-36505 GCA_036402075.1 Chryseosolibacter sp.
ATGGATAGACGGAAAACGAAGCGGAGTATTGTTTTTGATTGCCTGCTCGCGAATATTATCCGTCAGGTTACGATACAACCATTCGCTGAAAAATGGCGCGATTGGTGACATGAGCTGTGCAGTAACCATGATACACTCGTAAAGTGTTTCGTAGGCAGCCTTCTTGTCATCGGTCATCTCACCTTTCCAGAAGCGTTTCCTGTTTAAACGAACATACCAGTTCGACAGGTGATCGTTTACAAAATCCTGGATAGCCCGTGCCGCTTTCGTTGGCTCGTATTCTTCGTATGCTTTTGTTACCTCGGCTGTGAGGGTTTGAAGTTTAGAAAGGATCCAGCGGTCAAGGTACGTGAGTTTTGAATCGGAAACGTTGTTCATCTCGTCCTTCTTGAAACCATCGATATTGGCATACAAGGCGAAGAATGAATAGGTATTAAGCAGCGTTCCGAAGAATCGTCTCTTCACTTCAGTGATGCCATCGAAGTCGAACTTCAGGTTATCCCATGGTGGGGCATTTTCGATCATGTACCAGCGGACAACGTCCGGTCCATACTCTTTCAGCGCTTCGAACGGGTTCACCACGTTGCCCTTGCTCTTCGACATTTTGTTTCCGCTCTTGTCAAGCACCAGGCCGTTTGAAATTACGTTCTTGAAAGCAACGCCACCATTCCCCACTTTCTTATTTACTTCCCTGATCTCCGAACTTGATTCGTTGATCATGACGGCAATGGCATGAAGGGTAAAGAACCATCCGCGGGTCTGGTCGACACCTTCTGCAATAAAGTCGGCCGGATAGCTCTTTTCGAAAATATCTTTATTCTCAAATGGGTAATGCCATTGGGCATACGGCATTGCACCCGAATCGAACCAGACATCGATCAGGTCGGTTTCGCGATACATCGGCTGACCTGAAGGGCTTACGAGGATGATATCGTCAACATAAGGTCTGTGCAAATCACCTTTTTCGATCGGTGAACTCTTCATCAATCCTTTGGCGATCGACTTTTCAATTTCTTTATTCAACTGCTCAAGTGAGCCGATGCACAATTCTTCCTTGTTGTCTTTGGTGCGCCAGATCGGGAGCGGTGTTCCCCAATAACGTGAACGTGACAAGTTCCAATCCACAAGATTCTCAAGCCAGTTACCGAATCGCCCTGTTCCCGTTGACTCAGGTTTCCAATTGATGGTCTTATTCATTTCCACCATCTTGTCTTTCAACGCTGTGGTTTTGATGAACCATGAGTCAAGCGGATAATACAAAACGGGTTTGTCAGTCCGCCAGCAATGCGGATAAGCGTGTTCGTATTTTTCTACTTTGAATGCCTTGTTCTCTTCCTTCAAAATAATAGAGATGATGACGTCCGTGCTCTTGTAGTCATGGCTCGTTTCGTCCTCATTTGTATAATTTTTCACGTAAAAATCATCGGCATTGAGAGGTTTGTGTGTTTTGATGTTGAATCGGGCCACAGCTTCCTGTAGCTTTTTACCGATGGAAGTAACAAACTTTCCCTTTTTATCAACCGTTGGAAGCTCGTTTCCGGCCTCATCGCGGATCGTAAGGGGTGGAACACCATTTTGCCTGGCCACCTTGAAGTCATCTGCTCCGAACGTTGGCGAAGAGTGCACGATTCCAGTACCATCTTCCGTAGTAACGTAATCACCCGGAATGACACGGAATGCTTTGTCCACATCATACAGGGGTTGCAAATAAGGCATTAGTTGCTCGTATGCGAGCCCCACCAGTTTCTTGCCAGGAAATTCTTGCACAACCTCGAAAGGAATCACTTTATCTCCTGGCTTAAAGTTTTCGAGTTTAAGATCTTTATGCTTATCTGAAAAATATTTTCCCACCAGGTCTTTTGCCAGGAGCACACTTACAGGCTTGTGCGTGTATGGATTAAAGGTATTGACCTGGGCATAGGTAATTTTCTCGCCAATAGTGAGGGCTGTGTTTGATGGCAAGGTCCACGGTGTAGTTGTCCACGCCAGGATGAAGACTTCGCGACCATCAGCAGCAGCGAACAGAAAATCCGATCCGGCACTTTGCTTCAACTTAAACTGCGCAACGATGGAGGTATCTTTAACATCTTTATAGGCACCCGGCAGGTTAAGCTCGTGAGAACTCAAGCCGGTTCCTGCGGCAGGAGAATAAGGTTGGATGGTGTATCCTTTGTACAACAGCTTCTTATCATACAGCTGTTTTAGAATCCACCACAATGATTCGATGTATTCTTTTTCGTAAGTGATGTACGGATTTTCCAGGTCGACCCAGTAACCCATCTTGCGGGTGAGGTCATCCCACTGGTCTTTGTACATCATTACCGTTTCGCGGCACTTTTTATTGTAATCTTCAATGGTGATTTTTCTTCCGATATCGTCCTTTGTGATGCCGAGCAGCTTCTCTACCTGGAGCTCAACCGGAAGCCCATGCGTATCCCAGCCACCCTTCCGCTTTACCTGGAAACCTTCAAGGGTTTTGAAGCGGCAGAAAATATCTTTGACCGTGCGGGCCATTACGTGGTGAATACCGGGAGTTCCGTTGGCTGACGGTGGACCTTCATAAAAGGTGAATGTCTCAGCACCTTCGCGATTTGATACGGATTTCTCGAAAATCTGTTCTTTTTTCCAGAAATCGAGCACTTCCTCCGCGATCTTCGCAAAATTCAACTCCTTGTATTCCTTGTAATTGCTGGCCATGGCCTGAAAACTTGCTTTTGGGTAATAATAAGGGGGCAAAGATAATACAAATGCAGGTTTAACGCAGAGGATATTTGTAAATGCACGCAGGTCCCTACGCTTTGTTCCCCGGGACCGAAATGGGTAGGACGCAACGAGCGTGCGTTTCCGCAAAGGACGCGGAGAAGCGTGTAGTCGCGCTAACGCTTGGATTAAACGCGTGGGAACTTCAGAGAAATGCAAAATGCAGTTTGAGCGGATCACAGATCCCGATGAGCGAAGCGAAGCGGGAGGATATTTGTAAATGCATGCAGGTCCCTACGCTTTGTTTCCCGGGACGGAAATGGGTAGGACGCACGAGCGTGCGTTTCCGCAAAGGACGCGGAGAAGCGTGTAGTCGCGCTGACGCTTGGATTAAACGCGTGGGAACTTCAGAGGAAATGCAAAATGCAGTTTGAGCGGATCACAGATTCCGATGAGCGAAGCGAATCGGGAGGATATTTGTAAATGCACGCGGGTCGGGTGGATTGACCCCCCGCGATATGTGCGTCCGTTGCCCTCCTTCGCGAACTTTGCGGTTAAAGGAATTTACTCAGCTGAAGGGGCATTCCGGCTGTGAATTTTGATCTTGTTCAGGTCAATTTCTTCGTCTTCGTGCTCGCTGTAGAAGTTCGGATCCAACTCATCGATAAGAAGATGTTCTCCTTTTTTCTTTTTAGGCCTGTCGAAAGTCATAATCAGCGCAGGCAGCAGGATCAGGTTAGTGAACATCGAAATAACAAGGGTTGTCGATGTCAGCAGGCCGAGCGCAATCGTTCCTCCAAAATCGGAGAACGCAAAGATGATAAAGCCAGCGAACAACACAACCGAGGTATAAATTATGCTCTTGCCGGTTTCCATAATGCTATCCGTTACTGCCAGCGGGATAAAGAAGTTATTCGAGAGAATCTCCTGGCGATATTTTGCCAGGAAACGAATGGAATTGTCGACTGAAATCCCGAAGGTAATGCTAAAGATAAGGGCCGTGCTCGCTTTTAGTGGAATGTCAAAATATCCCATTAATCCGGCCGTGATCATTAACGCCAGCAAATTCGGGATCAGCGAGATCACGATCATGCGTACGTTTGCAAACAATGCTGCCATAGAAATCGTAATGAGAACGAATGCCAGGATGAGGCTCTCCTGGAGATTAGCGATCAGGAATTTATTGCCCTTTATAAAGATCTTAGTTGACCCGGTAATGGCCGTGTTGATCGTGTCTTTTCCCTCGGCAGCGAAAATGCTTTTCATTTTCGGTTCGATTGAGTAGTTGACCAGCGAATCAAGTTTCACAGAACCGATATCAGCGATCTGGCACGATATCCTCAATTTGGTGAACGATGAGTCTACAAACGATTTGAACAATCCACTGTTATCGCTTTGGCCTTTCATATACCGCAAGATGAAGGCGGCTTCGCTTCGGCTGGGCAAGGAGTAGCGCTCCGGGTTATTGTTGTAGAAGGCCTGCTTGGATGCTTTAACAAAACTGATTAACGACAAGGGTTTAGAAACATCCGGCAGCGAGTCGAGCCAAATCTCAAACTCTTCAATTTTTTTAAGATTATTCGGGTCGAGGATTGGGCGTCTTTTTTTCGTCTTAAATTCAACGACCATTTCAAGCGGCATAATGCCGCTGAAATTGGATTCGAAGAAATGAAGATCTTTCTTGATTTCGCTTTCTTCCGGAACATCGTCCACCATAAACGAAACTGACCGCAGCTGCATAATACCGTACAATGAAACTATGGTTAGGGCCATCGAAGCGATGTAGATGGCGGGACGATGCCGGTGCACAAGCAAATCAACTGCGCTTAGAAACTTGTCCATGAATTTGAAATTCAAATGGCGCAGATGGCGTTCAGTTGGAACGGGGAGCCATGAGAAGATAGATGGGATCATGACAAGGCTGACAAAGAAAAGTGCCATGATGTTGATGCCCGCAACAATACCAAATTCGCGGAGAACAATGATATCGGTAGCCAACAAGGTTAAGAACCCGATCGCGACTGTGAGGTTTGTCAAAAAAGTGGCGAGGCCCATTTTTTTCACCACGATGGTAATTGACTCAAATTTGTCTTGGGTCTTGATGAATTCCAGGTGGTATTTATTCAGCAGGTAAATGGCGTTCGTTATACCAATGGTCACGATCACCGGGGGAATCAATCCGCTGAGCAATGTGATTTTGAAACCCAGCAGCGATAGCGTTCCCAGCGTCCACACCACCACGATTCCGATGATGATCATCGAGAACAGTACAGCGCGAAATGACCGGAAGAAGATAAACATGATCAGGCCAGTGATGATAGCTGACGCATACAGGAACAAGGACATTTCCTTTTTCACCTGGTTGGCTACCTGCGTTCGGATGAACGGCAAACCGGCATAATGTAAATCAATGTTGGTTGCTTTTTCGAATGCATCGCCCTCCTTGACCAGCGACTCAGTCAGGGCTTCACGAAGAGATGAATTCATCACATCTTTGTTAACGGTGACTATGGTCATGGTGGCGCCATTGTTCTCATTGACCAGCTGACCCATATAAAACCGCTGATTTTTAGCCGTGATCAGCAGGCTATCAAATACTTTATCCGAACTAACCTTATCGGGAAAAATGTTGGCAAGATAGAAGCGGGAGTTAGCCGTGTCCTTCAGAATCATTTTCATTACCGGCAGTGAAATCACTTCGCTGACGCCACTGATCTGCTTAAGATTTCTGGCAAGCGTACGGTATGCCTCAAAATTCTTTAGTTCATAGATCGAGGAATCCTTCACGCCAATCGCGATGATGTTCCCATCTTCTCCGAATTGTTTTCTGAACTGCTGAAGCATAATCTGATCGGGATCATTTAACGGTACCGTTCGCGCGAAGTCATAGCTCATCTGAACTTTCGAAGCGTGGTAACCCATGAACAAGGTTATAACTCCGATGACGAGAATCAGGAATAAACGATTTTGGATGATGAACCTGGCAATTCTATTCCACATGAGGCGATCAGCGTTTAGAACGGCAAAGCTAATAATTTTGGCCGGAACGGCTCGTGCGGCTAAAAGCTGATTCCTTTGATTTTACGATACAGAGAAAGCGCATGTCTGTCCGTCATGCCAGAAATGAAGTCGATGATGTTCCGAAGCATCAGATAATCATTTTCAGGCGAGGCCATGATGGCATTCGAAATATCTTCCGGAATGAGTTTTTGCAGGTTTTCATACTTGCGTGAAGATTTTTTCTCGATCAGCCAGCTGCCTGCTTTCGTAAATTCTTCAAGCAAACCCGGCAACACCTCGTGTCCGGTAGCTTCAATTTCGACAACTGTTCGCGCCCGATAGATTTTTTCCACAGAAACATCGATGATGTTTTTCAGCGCATTTTTTGATGAACATTCGTCCGCCAATGCCTGATCAAAATTTCCATGAAGAATGTCGTTCTCATGGTCGAGGAAAAGCCCGGTGCACTCCTCCATCAGGTCACCAATGGCAAGCGCTCGCAGGAAACCAATTTTTTCCGGGAGCGTCTGAAGCTGTTCCAGCTTACCAAGCTTTGACTTGTTTTTTGTGATCACACCTTCAAAAAGATCTTTCGCATCCGAATAAGAAACCATCCCAAGGCTACATCCATCTTCGAGATCAATGATGCTATAGCAAATGTCGTCTGCTGCCTCCACAAGAAATGCGAGAGGATGCCTCTTCCAGCTTGAGGAATGCGTTTGAATTAATCCGAGCTCAGTCGCGATCTCGGTGAAAATGGATTTTTCCGACTCAAAGAATCCAAATTTCTTCTGACTACGGAATTTCTTGTCGCGTTCCGGGAACAGGGCAGGGCATGGATATTTGGTGAAGGCACCAAGCGAGGCATACGTCAACTTTAGTCCATATTGATTTTTGTTCAAAAGCCGAAAGCCCTGCGCATTCCCTTCAAATTTTGTAAGGTCTTGCCATTGCGCCTCGCTGACCCGCGCTTTGAATTTCTGCCCGTGTGGATTCTCTTTAAAAAAATCGGATATCGCATCTTCGCCTGCATGGCCGAACGGAGGATTTCCCAAATCGTGCGCCAGTGAAGCCGCGGCTACAATCGCACCAAAATCAAAAAGAGAAAAGTTCCCGGCAAGCTCTGGATGCCTCTGCAGAACAACTTCGCCAACGCGTTTACCAAGTGAGCGTCCAACACTGGAAACCTCGAGACTGTGGGTGAGCCGCGTGTGAACAAAATCCTGCTCTGGCAACGGGTGAACTTGCGTTTTGTCCTGCAGCCTGCGGAATGGATGCGAGAAAATAATCCGATCGTAGTCCTGGTCGAACGCGCTCCGCGACAGCTGACTTTCAGCTGTCAGTTTTTGATTGATCCGTTTAGAAGAAAGAAGGGTGCTCCAGTTCATCCGCGCAAGAAACGACTTCGAGACCAATTTGACAACCTTAAAGCCGACAACGGCCCATCGTCCACAATCCACCGCACGTGCTTCTGTCGACTATCGACCGTTGGCAGTGGAAATTATTCCTTCAAAACGAAATCAATACACATCACGGCAGCGAGGATGAGCTGGCGCAAGGGGTGATTCTCCGGGACGCTCGCATCAATTTGCAATACGTAATTATCAGCGGAGGTGAAAAATTCTTTCCCAAAGCCTGACCATTTCTTAGTCACGCTGGCAAACTCGCGGTTGTCTGACGAAATAAATTTGAAATCCCATCCGAGCAATTTACCCTTCAGCATGCACAAAGGCCGATCATTTGCATCGAGTACTTCGAATTTTCCGCCAATTGAGAAAAACTTCTGTTTGAATTTTCCGATCAGGACGTTATTGTGGTCAAACACCTGTACGGTTGAAAGCCAGAACGAAACGCCACGCTTAACCGTGATTAATTGTTCACCGGTAGGTGTTTTAATATCAATTTCAAACGGGGTCATTCGCTTGTAGTCGGTGAAGCGGAACATCTTGGTAAAAAATCCAAGGCGTTCTTCCCGGCATTGCATAATGACTTGTTGAGTCTGAGGATCGTAAATGTCGAAGTTGCTGGACGCTTTAAAAAAGCCAACATGCTCTTTTACAAAAAAAAGGTTTCGGTTAAGTACTGGATTCATGATGCTAGTGTGATTTGAAAAATTCGGGTAAAAATGAGATTAAAGTTAATGGCGAAATAGGTCCAAGGAGATTTGAAATTTGAAATTTTACAATCCGGGTTCGACCTTGCCTTTAAATCTCAAATTTAAAATCTAAAATCTAAAATTTTTCCAGCGCGACACGCACATAACCTAAATATTTTCCCTGCAGTCTTCATGCAGCTTTTAGGTTAATCGGATCCTGTCCGAGCAAGCGCACCAGGATTGCGTAGAGGTCCGGCATTTCTTGTTTAAAAAGATCGGATCGCTCGAAGAAATTCTCAACGGCAACGCTGAAAAATTCGTGTTCATCCGTGCAGGCATAGGGTCTGAAAAAGGTTTGTGTTGCAAATTCAGGGTCATTACAAATGCGGTGCGCAAAATCATCAAATTGCTGAAGAAGATCAGCTTCAAATGGCGGATAATCTTCACTTCGGATCAGGTTTTCGAATCGAAGTGCATGTGCCATTTCGTGAAGACCGAGATTCTTTGAATCGTTAGGGTACAGGTAACCGTCAACGAAACTTTGCCACGACAGGACGATTATTCCGAACCGAGGATTAACCTCGCCTTTGTGATGGCGCCTGGTAATTGACGAATAGTAGTCGTTTGGATAAACCAGGATGCGTTTGAAAAGATTAAGGTAGACGTTCGGAAGCCCGAATGTCAATTGCACTGCAGAGGCCGCAATCAGAACTTTAGCTTCAATCGTTACTTCGTCTACCTGTCGGGGAATGAACTGCTTTCCATAAATAAACCGAACGACTTTCTTTTCAAACTTTGTCTTGTTTTCACGCGAAAGTGTCTGGTAGTAAGGAAAATATTTCTGCAGTATTTCTTTATATCGCTGCGGAACCGGCAAGACAAGGGTCTTTACGGGAGCCGCCTTACGCTCTGCATAGGAATAAGTTTCCTGGAATTCTTCGCGATAATAAAAAATAACGACAATGATCACCCCCGAGAAAATCAAGAAGGTGATCATAGGTCAGATCTTTCGGAGTAAATTGTTAATGGAGCACGCATCAATCAGTTTCCCTTTCACGTCAGCAATTTTAACGCGGTCCTGCTTCATACTATCCCGATCGCGGATGGTAACCGTGTTATCCTGAAGGGTCTGATGATCAATGGTGATGCAGTAAGGCGTGCCGATGGCGTCCTGCCTGCGATAGCGTTTTCCGATTGCATCTTTCTCCTCGTAGAAGCAGCGAAGGTCGTACTTCAGCTCGTTCATGATTTCCATGGCTTTCTCCGGAAGGCCGTCTTTCTTGGTCAATGGCAGGATAGCAACTTTATTTGGCGCTAACGGAGCGGGTATGCGCAGCACCACACGCTCACTTCCGTCTTCAAGTTTCTCTTCCTGGTAGGATTTGGCAAGAATACCAAGGAAACAACGATCGAGGCCCACGGATGTTTCGACAACATACGGAACAAAGTTCTGGTTGTCTTCCGAATCAAAGTACTGAAGCTTCTTGCCGGAATACTTTTCATGACTTTTCAGGTCAAAATCGGTGCGTGAATGTATGCCTTCCAACTCCTTAAAACCCATCGGGAAGTTAAACTGGATGTCGCACGCGGCATTTGCATAGTGAGCGAGATTCAGATGGTCGTGGTAGCGGTAGTTTTCCTGGCCGAGGCCTAGGGCAAGGTGCCACTTCAGGCGCTTCTCTTTCCAGAATTCATACCACTTCATTTCTTCGCCTGGCTTCACAAAAAATTGCATCTCCATTTGCTCGAACTCACGCATGCGGAAGATAAACTGACGCGCAACGATCTCATTTCTGAAGGCTTTTCCTATCTGCGCAATCCCGAAAGGAATTTTCAACCGGCTCGTCTTCTGAACGTTGAGAAAATTTACAAAGATCCCTTGCGCAGTTTCCGGCCGCAGGTAAATCTTGTTTGCCTCTTCGGCAACGGAACCTATCTCAGTCGAGAACATGAGGTTAAACTGGCGCACATCCGTCCAGTTTTTCGTCCCGCTGATGGGATCGGTGATCTCAAGGTCAAGAATGAGTTGCTTCATCGCGGCCATGTCGCCATTTCCAAGCGCCTCTTTCATTCGCGCGTTAGCTTCATCGATCTTCTTTTGATATTCCAAAACACGCGGGTTGGTTGATTTGAACATCTCCGCGTTGAAGCTTTCGCCAAAACGCTTTGCAGCTTTCTCAACTTCCTTGTCGATCTTCTCTTCCATCTTGGCGATGGCATCCTCCACCAGCACGTCAGCGCGGTATCGTTTTTTCGAATCCTTGTTGTCGACCATGGGGTCGTTGAATGCATCAACGTGGCCGGAGGCCTTCCAGGTAGTTGGATGCATGAAAATAGCGGCATCGATTCCAACAATATTATCGTGCAGCAGCGTCATGAACTTCCACCAGTATTCTTTGATGTTGTTTTTCAATTCAGCACCGTTCTGACCATAATCATACACGGCACTCAAGCCATCATAGATTTCGCTGGATGGAAAAATAAATCCGTACTCCTTTGCATGGGAGATAACATTCTTAAACAGGTTGTCTTCTACGTTCGCCATAAGGGGACAAAGATAAGCGGGCCATGAGATTTTAACAGCGTTTTCAAAGGGTGCCACAAAAAAATTTGCACAGCTGGTCGCAAAACGCTGCCGCGGAAATGAACAAATGCCAGTTAGGTTAATCGCCTAAAACACCTAAGCGACAAACGATGACACCTCGGATTTGCCTATTGTTTGGTTGGCTTGAGGATCAGCACGGATGGCGTATGGGGCAGCCAGCTTTCCCGGATCCTGGTCAGATCTTTCCAGCCGGAATAGGAAACAAGAACCAGGTTAAACGTATTCAGGAACTCCTGCGGCAAAGCATGGGTTTCGTGAATCTGTACAACGTTTGGATTTTCGTTGTTAATCTTGTCTACCGCCATGGAGAAGATCGTGTTGTTTTTGATCAATCGGTTGGGATCTGACAGCGTGACTTTCGCGTTGTTGTTTTGGATAAATCGCTCTGCGAATGAGATGAGGAAAAGGTCATTAAAATCCTGGAGCTGAACGAGGATTCGGTCCGCCACCTCAAAATCGCGATCGACCAGCACGCCTACGTGGCAGGAGGTGTCTTCTAAAAAGCTTTTTACCTTTCCCCCAACAACATCTTCGCTAAAAACCGAGTGCGAACTTCCTACCAAAAGCAGATCGTATTTGCCGCGGGAAGCCTCACTCTTAATCTCTTTATTGATATCATGGCTGGCGCGATACAACGTTTTGATTTTGATACCGAGGTTTTCCGCCTCGTGCTGCACAAGGCGAAAGCTTTCACGTTCGTATTCTTTAGCGTCTTTCGGATTGATGTCGGAGCTGGGCGTAAGGTGAAAGGCCGTAATATCAGCGTTATGTTTTTTGTGCGTGAGCTGATCCGCAAGACGCAATAATTTTTTTCCTTTTATGGCCGGACCAAATGACAGCAGCACTTTGAAAAGCTCACCGTCCTTCCTTGCCGAGGCTTCTTCTTTTTGCGGAAAAATGTAGTTGATGGCATCGAGGGCAGGGCCGGTCATAAAGGTGGTGACCAGCGCCATGATCACAAGCATCGCAAAGATTTCCGGTGACAGCACGCCAAGATCATATCCGATATTCAAAACGATGAGCTCCATCAGGCCTCGCGTATTCATCAATGCACCAATTGATAAACTCTCTTTCCACGTTTGTCCGACAAATTTCGCAGCGAAAGCACTTCCGCCAAATTTTCCAGCTACTGCCGTCAACACGATCCATCCGCAAACTACCCACAGGTGACTTTCGTTTAGCAACCCGATTTGTGTTCGCAAACCTGTGAACACAAAGAACAGCGGCAAAAGGAGCACAAGGCTCACGTCTTCCACCTTTTCCATCAGAATTCTTCTAAAGTCGAAATTCGGAGGCATGATCACACCCGCAAGGAAGGCCCCAAACAAAGCATGGATGCCAATAATCTCTGCTGAATAAGCTGAACCCAGAAGGATCAAAAAAGAAAAAGCAACAATAGGTTTGCTGATGGTTTCGCGGTGGGAATAAATTCTTCCGATGCGCTTAAGAAAAGGGTGTACTAAAAAAATCATCGCCAGCACGTAGGCAATCGCAAGGACGATCGTAAAGAGGGCGCTCGTGAATGTTCCCGCTTTCACAATCGCAATAACAGCTGCAAGGATGCACCACGCAGTTACGTCATCGGCAGCGGCACAGGTAATGGCAATGCTCCCGAGGCGTGTTTTTGTAAGGTCACGCTCCTGAATGACGCGCGCCAAAACCGGGAACGCAGTAATACTCATCGCGATTCCCATGAACAACGCAAATGCGGTGAAACCGATATTCTCAGGTGCGAAGTCTTCGTACAGGTAATATGCCAGGCCCATGCCCAGTGCATACGGAATGATGATGCTGGCGTGGCTGATCACAACAGCGTCATGAGCCTGGTTTCGCAAAACTTTCAGGTCAAGCTCCATGCCGATCACATACATGAAAAGGATCAACCCAACCTGACTTAGGAACTGCAGGTTTGCGAGCGACTCTTTTGGAAAAAGAAAAAGAGAAAATTCAGGGAAGAACAATCCAATGACCGATGGCCCGAGTACGATTCCTGCAACAATTTCCCCAATCACAGTAGGCTGACCAATTTTATTGAAGATGAAACCAAAGATCCTTGAGACAATGATAATGGAAGCGATCTGCAGGAGTAGAATCGCTAACGGATGAACCAGGTTATGGGAGAATGAATCTTTGAACAATTGAAAAGCCGGAGTCGCATCCGCTTTCTCGGCAGCCTGAACAACGCTACGTCCTTCTTCCAGATGCTGTCCCTGCATGGTGATCAGGTACATCATTCCGCCAAAAAGGACAATGACAATAATGTAAAAAATGATTGTCCGGTTGTTTTTTCCCATCCTGCTTAAAAATCGAATTCAAAAGTAAAAAATTATTGGACCAAAAGGTGTCAGAGCTTTTTGGCTTCGTTCCAGTACACGTCCATTTCTGCGAGCGACATCTCGCCAAGTACTTTGCCATCTTTGGCAGATGCATTTTCGAGGTATTGAAAACGTTTGATGAATTTTTTGTTGGTGCGTTCAAGGGCCTCCTCCGGATCGATATCAATAAAGCGGGCGTAGTTAACCAAAGAGAATAGCAGATCACCGAACTCTGCCATGGCTTTCTCTTTGTTTATTGCTTCGTTTTTTTCAGCGTTAAATTCCTTTTTAAATTCCTGCATCTCCTCTTCTACTTTCTCCCACACCTGTTCCTTTTTCTCCCAGTCGAAACCAACACCACGCGCTTTATCCTGGATTCGGATAGCTTTGACGAGGGCCGGCAAAGACTTCGGAACACCTTCAAGCACGGATTTATTTCCGGTCTTTAGTTTTATTTTCTCCCAGTTGGCTTTTACTGTCTCTTCATCGTTTGCCACAACGTCCCCGTAAATATGCGGATGGCGTTCAACCAGTTTATCGCAGATGGCATTTAAAACATCGGCCACATCAAAGGCCTTCTTCTCAGAAGCGATCCTGGAATAAAAAACCATGTGAAGCATCAGGTCGCCTAATTCCTTTTTTATCTCGTTCAAATTTCCTTCCAGGATGGAGTCGGAAAGCTCGTAGGTTTCTTCGATGGTCAGGTGCCGAAGCGATTCAAGCGTTTGCTTTTTATCCCACGGACAATTTTCCCGCAGCTCGTCCATGATGGTGAGCAGCCGGTCGAAAGCAGCAATTTTCTCTTTTCGTCTAAAATCGGGAGTTGATGCAGGTTTTGCCATGGGTGTAGTCAAAAAGTTCCGGAAAGGTACTTAAATCCATTTCGCCAGGTACAAATAAAATGCTTTTCCGAAACTAACGAAGAGGCGCAAAAGCTGTTAAATTTGCGACACTTTAATAAAAGATCTCGTGGCATTAATAAAATCGATCTCTGGAATCAGAGGAACCATTGGCGGAAGCACTGGCGACAACCTTACTCCGCTCGACATCGTAAAATTCGCGGCCGCTTACGGTTCGTGGATCAAAATGAAAAACCAAACCCCGAAAGTGATTATCGGCCGTGATGCCCGGTTGTCCGGGGAAATGGTAAGTTCGCTGGTAACCTCAACACTACAGGGACTTGGAATCGATGTGATCGACCTCGGCCTTTCAACAACACCAACGGTAGAAATGGCGGTGGTCTGGGAGAAAGCCGATGGTGGCATTATCCTCACAGCAAGTCATAACCCCATCCAGTGGAACGCACTCAAGCTTCTGAACGAAAAAGGCGAGTTTATTTCGGGAGATGACGGAAAGAACGTGCTCGAAATTGCGGAAAACGAAGACTTTGAATTTGCCCAGGTTACAAAACTGGGACACTATCAGAAGAAAGATGGATACATCAGCAAACACATTGAAGAAATTCTGAAACTTCCTCTGGTAGATGTTGAAGCGGTACGCAAACGTGGATTCACTATTGTGGTTGATGCCGTAAACTCAACCGGTGGAATTGCTGTCCCTAAACTTCTCAAGGCGATGGGCGTGTCCGTGAAGGAATTGTACTGCGAGCCCACCGGTCATTTCCCGCACAACCCCGAACCCCTTCCGGAACACCTGACGGACATCGCGCGTGAGATTGTAAAAGGAAAATATGATTTGGGAATCGTGGTTGACCCGGATGTCGATCGACTTGCCATGGTTTGTGAAGACGGCTCTCCTTTTGGAGAAGAGTATACACTCGTGGCTGTAGCCGACTATGTGCTAAATGCGGGAAAGAAAAAGAACGGTAACACCGTGTCAAACCTGTCAAGCACGCGTGCACTGCAGGATATTACCGAGAAAGCCGGTGGCAAGTATTCTGCCTCTGCAGTAGGCGAGGTGCACGTTGTAACGATGATGAAAAACACCGAAGCGGTAATCGGAGGCGAAGGGAACGGTGGAATTATTTATCCGGATCTTCACTACGGGCGCGATGCACTGGTGGGAATCGCGTTGTTCCTCACCCACCTCGCCAAGTCTAACATGACAGCGCTTCGACTGAGAAAAACTTATCCAAACTATTTCATTTCGAAAAACAAAATCGAATTGACGCGCGACATCAACGTTGACAAAATTCTTGACAACGTGATGAAAAAATATAAGAAGCAACCGATCAGTACGGTAGATGGTGTTCGGATCGAATTTGATAAAGAGTGGGTTCATCTACGCAAGTCAAATACGGAACCGATCATCCGGATTTATGCAGAGTCTGACATGGAGACCAAAGCCGACAACCTGGCGAAGAAGATCATGACCGACATTAAGGAGATCATTGCCGAGAAGCTGAGAGCGAGTTAATGTGCCAATAAATTAATGTGCCAATATGCCAATGAATGGTCCCGCATCGTCCCCTAAACCGGAGACGATGCTTGACAGGGCCACTAACAACAAAAACAAAAAGTAGTAACTTTGCAGATATTTAGATTCAGATGAGAGTTTACCTTGACAACGCGGCAACAACACCCCTTGATCCTGAAGTATTTGAGGCAATGAAGCCTTTTATGCTCGAAGATTTCGGGAATCCTTCGTCCACGCATTCGCACGGCAGAAAAGTACGTGCAGCGGTGGAGTCGGCCCGCAAGAAGGTAGCAGAGCTGCTCAACTGCACCCCTGGCGAAATCATTTTTACCTCAGGCGGAACGGAAGCAGACAATGCCATCATCAGAAGCGCGGTTGCCACGTACAATATCAAGAACATCATCTCATCGCCAATTGAGCATCATGCTGTGACACATACCGTTGAGCTGATGGGCAAATCGGGCATCGCCACGCATATGGTTAACCTTGATTCAAAGGGGCACGTAGATGTTGCACACCTGGAAGATTTGTTGAAAAAATATCCGGGGTCATTGGTTTCACTAATGCATGCAAATAACGAAATCGGAAACCTGCTTGACCTGAAGCTTGTTGGCGATCTTTGTGCGGCAAACAACGCATTCCTTCATTCAGATACGGTTCAAACAGTTGGCCACTATAAACACGACATGAAAGTTCTTCAGGTGTGTGGAATGGCAGCTGCTGCCCACAAGTTTCACGGACCAAAAGGCTGTGGGTTTATGTTCATCCGCAAAGACAAAAAAATTCATGCGTTTATTCACGGTGGTGCGCAAGAACGCAATATGCGCGGTGGAACCGAAAACGTTTATGGAATCATCGGTTTAGCGAAAGCCCTGGAGATTGCCTATCGCGACATGGACGAGCATACTCGGCACATCGAGGGCCTGAAGAGCCGCATGATTGAAAAATTGAAGGATCAGATTCCTGGCGTAACATTTAATGGTGATTCCGCAAACCTCAAGAAGAGCCTATATACTGTGCTGAATGTTAGCCTTCCGGAGTCAGACGAAAGCGACATGCTGTTATTCAATCTTGATCTCTCTGGAATTTCCGCTTCTGGCGGTAGCGCTTGTTCAAGTGGCGCCACTACTGGTTCTCATGTGCTTGGAGCGCTCTACCCCGGATCTAAAAGAGGCGCTGTCAGATTCTCCTTCAGCAAATACAATACTGCTGACGATATTGACTTTGCGGTAAGTAAACTTGCAGAGTTTTATAAGGTGGCGGTTTAAAACTTTAGTTTGTAGCTTATAGTTTGTCGTTAAGGTGTTAGTCACCTAACTAAAACAACAACCAACAAACTCCACTACGCCAGTTGGTCATACGCCTTCACAAACGTCTTCATCTCATCTGCTGTGCCAATGCTCACGCGAAGCCACTGCATTCCTTTGTAATCCCACACGCGAATTGCGATTCCCTGTTGTGCGAGTTGACTCAATTTCCCCTGCGCATCCGCTTTCGGATCGAACATCACAAAATTTGTCACTGACTTGCCGTAGAAATACCCTTTCTTGTCGAGGTAGTCGGTGAGAATTTTCCTCGCCTCCGCGTTCTTCTTCCTGGACATGTCCATGAAGGCGGTATCGCCAAGGCTGGCTTTTGCCGCTGCAATCGCTAACTGGTTGTTCGGGATTCCGGGATGATTCTTCTGGATCTTTCGGATGATCTCAGGCTTAGCGATGATGTAGCCGATACGCAATCCCGCCAATCCGTAAATCTTTGAAAACGTCCTGGACACAATTACATTACTTCCTTTTTTAACCAGATCCACCATCGACACCTGGTTCGCTGGATCGAGAAATTCAATATAGGCTTCATCGGAAAACACCGGCACTTTTTTCGAAATCTCTTCTGTGAAGGCTTTTACAACAGCAGAATCCACCAACGTTCCTGTTGGGTTGTTGGGATTACAAATGAAGACAAGTCGTGTATCGTCTTTTAGCTGGCGCGCCACGGCATCGTAGTCGTAGGCAAGCTGGTCATTCATATTTACTTTATCCCAGGTGGCTTTAAAAACCTCTGCGTAGTTCATCAGCATTGGGAAGGTAGGAAAGCCGGAAAGAATTCTTCCGCCTTCAAGGGAGAACGCTGCACCTGTCGCGCACAACAAATCACCCGAGCCAGCGCCAATCAGGACGTGATCGACAGTAACTCCTTCATGAGCAGCGAGGGTTTCTTTGAACTCATTCACCACCTGAAACGGATAGCGGTTTGCCTCCGAGAGCGTTTGCTGAATTGCCTGCCTGGCTTTTTCCGAAGGGCCGTATGGATTTTCATTGGATCCCAGTCGGATCTTCATTGGCGGCAAAAGCGGGTTTACTCCGAAGAAAACGCGTTCCGCCTGACTCATAGGCGCTGCCATGAGTTGATTGGATAGCCCTGCGCCCAATGGCAACCCGGCTGCCATTGCCAATGTGGTTTTCAGCCATTCTCTGCGTGTGTTCATATTTACCAAGGTGATTTTTTGTAGAACGTTACGTATGCAGTTCCATCGAGCACGATCATCGGATCGCCTGTCTTCGGATGGTTTTTCTTCACCAGTTCATAAGAGCCTTCGCCCTGATTCTGAGAGTTGTAGTAGACACGATTTCCTTCAACCCACCAGGTTCCGGCATCGCTTGACTGGGATGCAGTGCTACCATTGCTTCCACTGGTTGAGCCTTCAGCATAGTACTCATATGTGCCATTGGCGTTGACAATAATGCATTGTTCGGAGCTGGTGCTATAGTTCGATGCAACGTTTACATAGCACCATTTACCTGCGAGTGTTGGGTCAAGCTTTTTTCCGGTTGCGTTTGCAGCTGGCACAGGCGCGGCCGCTGCTCCGGAACCGGTAATCCGTTTGAAGTTCATGGGCTTTTCCAGATCGCCCCCGGAAACACGAAACGCGTTCTCGCTAAACGAAATAGCGTAGGATTTTTTTTCGCCCTCGACACCAAGCACCAGGGTTCCTGGTTTTAATGACCACGTTACCGCATCGCCATCCACCACAGCAGATCCATTTGCTTTAAAATCCGCTTCCATCGGATAGCCATCATCATGGCTCACCCACTTGCCGACAAGTTTTTCGGTATCTGTTTTAGAAGACTGGGCCGCTAACGAAAGGGTAAGAAAAAGCGCGAAGACGGTCAGGATCGTTTTCATACAGGCTGAGAGTAGGAAAACAATTTAATGAAATAAGATGAAACTTAGGCTGGAATGATACCCATTTTCTTCATCAGGAATGTGGCATTCATTTTTGTTGCCATCCCGAGTTTCAACTTGTAATCGAAAGACAACTGGTCGTTGTTAATATTCGCCTCAAAGCAATAGTTCTTCACCTTGGCGGGATATTCACGCTCGAGCTCGCCAAGCGCCAGATCATGGGTTGCGATTACCGCGAGGCAGGGATGCGGGAGAAGTTGCTTCACAAGGGCGATAGAGCCGGCCTGCTTGTCAACAGAGTTTGTACCCTTCAGAATTTCGTCAAGCAAAATGAGCAACGGAACATCGCGCCTGAGTTCATCCATGATTCCTTTCAGGCGATCCAACTCCGCATAAAAATAAGATTGGTGGTCTTTAAGCGAATCTGCTGTTCGCATCCCCGTGCGAAGCTTGATTACCGGGCATGCGAATGACTCTGCGCAGACGGGTGATCCGTTCAATGCAAGGATAAGGTTAATTCCAATCGTGCGCAAAAATGTGCTCTTGCCAGCCATGTTCGCGCCCGTGATAATGAGAACTGAAGGGCCATTGCCAATCGAAAAGTCATTTGCCACACATTCTTCCGGCCGAATGAGCGGGTGACCTAATAACCGCGCGGAAACAGCTAGCCTGCCATGGATTGTGGGGAATGTAAAGTTTTGATGATTGAAAGTAAATGTGCTGAACGAATTAAGTACCTCCATTTCGCTCACCGTGTCGAGCCATTGCTCCAGGTTCGCAGCGTTCTCCTCCTTCCATTTTTCAAGCCTGTAAACGCACTGGAGGTCGTAGAGCAAAAAGCTGTTTGTAAAAAGCGATGTCATCACATTCATTCGCGCGTCAAGTGCGTAAACAAGCGAGGCCAGTTGTTTTACTTTCACATCTGCATTGTGTGCCTTTTGGGTGTACGATTTTAAGAGAAGGGATGTAAACTGTTGTTTCTGGAAATAATGCAGCAGCAAAGCATATTTCTGCAGGATATTTTTCTTTCGGCTGACGTACTCATGAAATGCGTTTACTTTTTTCATGTGTAGCCCAAGAAAACCCCACTGAAAAATTGCGAATAAGATAACAAACGGTCGGAACCGAAAATCGATAAATGCAGCAACAAGCAGGCTGAGTGTGAGGGCGGGAAGGACAAATAGGACGACCTGGTAACTTCTCTTACCGAAAAGAAAGGCCGGCTGTTTCAACCAGGCGAGGAGTTTTTCGCGGTCTTGTTCGTGTTCATCGATTTCTTTTCCGGCAGCCTGAAAATCCTGTCGGAAGTCTGGCTTCGCGGACAGCTCACGAATCGCATCCTGGTTCTGACGGATTGATTCGTCTGACGTGAGGGGGAACGCAAGCCGTTCGCCAAATTTTTTCTTGCCAATAAGGGTGTTCGCGCGATTGATCCATTGGAAAAGCGAACCCGCACCGAAAATATCAAGGTCGTGAGAGTAGGCGTGGTGAGGGTCGATGAATTCCGTTCCGGCAGCGAGTTTTGAAACGTCACCATTGAGCGAGCGAAGCTCTTCGTCATTGATCGCCACCAGGTTCTGGAGGTGCGTTTTGGAATCGAAAAGTTTTGCGTGGCTTCGCACCAGGAAGATAAACGCGATCACGAACACTGGCAGTACGAGGAAAAAACCCGTATCCTTCGTCAGGCCGAGATAAGTAAAAATAATAAAGAGGGCGGCAACGATCAGCCGGACGTTAGAAATTCCATTAATCTGCGAAGTGGTTTCAGCGAGCTGTTGTGAAAAGTTTTCTTTCCTTTTGGAATAAAAGGCAATGAGTTCGGAGGTCGACATGAAAAGAGCTTATAGCAGTTTTTCGATCATGCGCATTACCTTCTCCAACCCGGCTGCATCATCATCATCAAAGTCATTGAGCTGATCGCTGTCAACATCAAGAACGAGGGCCACTTCATTATTTTTGAAAGCAGGTAAAACGATCTCCGATTTTGAAGCTGAGCTGCAGGCAATATGGCCAGGGAATTCATCAACATTAGGCACCAGAATGGTCTGCTTCTGCTTCCAGGCTGTACCACACACGCCTTTTCCAAAATCAATTCGCGTGCATGCGATCGGTCCCTGAAATGGCCCGAGCACCAATTGGTTGTTTTTAACAATGTAGAATCCAACCCAGAAAAAGCCCATGCTTTGCTTGATTGCTGCAGCGATGTTCGAAAGGTTCGCCACCAGGTCAGGTTCACCCCCGGTTAGTGCCTCGATCTGCGGCACAAGGACGCGGTACTTTTCTTTTTTATCCGTGGAATGGGAAATAATCAGTTCTTCGGCCATTGTAACTTCGGTGTAGTCCCCTGCAATTTACGAGAAAATTGAGGCAACAGTTGTAGAGATTATGAAGCAAAAGGTGGGGAAACAGAATTTATCATATAAGTAAAACGATATTGCCGCTACGGCATGGCTTTTTTAGATAGTTGGACTTTGGGAGTGATGAAAGAGGCTGACATCATATTGGAAAACACGAAAAACCTGATTTCGGTGCTTGAGCTGAAACGCTTACTGGTGGATTTGAAAGAAAAGAGACCAGATATTTGCGTGCGATACCGTCTTTTGGGCGAAATGTGGGTTGTCAATGCGATGCGCGTGCTTGCAGTAACCGAAAAGGGCGCGATGCTTAACGATGAGAATAACAATCGCCTCATAAACCTCCCGGACCTTTCCGTTATTATGCAATTTGAGATTGATGCGCCATTCATGGGTTTTCAACCGCATTTCCACTACAATGTGCGGCCGATGAACGATTTCAGATAGAATCAGATCTTCTCAAGCTTTTTACGAGTCCGTTCATTCTCAACATTCCCGGTATTCAGCGTGCTGGCCGGCTCGAATAATAATATGTGAACTTCCTCATTGGCCACCGGACGGTGCTCAACTTTTCGCGGAACGATAATAAACTCTCCTGGATTGACAGTAACCGTCTTGTCGCGAAATTCCATCAAAAGTTTTCCCTTTATCACCAGGAATAACTCGTCCTCCTCTTCGTGGTGATGCCATACGAATTCGCCCGAGAGTTTCACAGCTTTTACGTGCTGTCCGTTGAGCTCACCAATTATCCGTGGATTCCAGTGATCAGGGATCTGGGAGAGCTTTTCAGTTATATTGACTTTATCCATGCGTTAATCATTAATCATTGCGGTAAATCTTTAACGTGTCGCCAGCAATTTTCGTTTCCATAACTACTTTTGCGTTCAAGGCAGGGGCAGGGATACCCTTCCCGAAAGTCGTTGACGAAGTAAACACCCTGGCCTCATCCCACATTCCATTATTAATGAAATGGCAGAGGGTTGACGCGCCTCCTTCAACAATAACCGATTGGAGTGCTTTGGAATAGAGGTCAGCCAGCAAACCCTTGAGAAACTCGTCTGTCCGCAAGGTAACGAACTCCAGATTTTTTTGACTCGAGATTTCCCGCGTTGTATAAACGATCGTTCTTTGCTGGCCATCAAAAAGTTTCAGTGACTTCGGCAACGTCCCGTTTTTGTCGATGACGACTCGCACCGGATCGTTTCCAGACCAGTTCCTGACATTCAATTGAGGATCATCGTGTAACGCAGTGTTCGTTCCAACGAGGATAGCAGGTTCTTCAGCCCGCCATCGATGCACAAGCTGCCGCGACTCTTCACCACTAATCCACTTGGAATCGAAATTTTCCCGCGCAATAAATCCATCGCTCGTCTCTGCCCATTTCAAAATCACATACGGGCGCTTTTTTTCGATGTAGGTGAAGAACCGCTTGTTCAACTCACGTCCTTCGTTTTCAAGCACGCCCGATTCCACAACAATTCCCGCAGAAACGAGTTTTGCAATTCCTTTTCCTCCCACGAGCGGATTAGAGTCCACATTCGAAATGACAACCTTCTTCACCTGGTGCTCAATGAGGAGATCCGCGCAGGGGGGTGTTTTTCCATAATGCGCACACGGCTCAAGATTTACGTATACCGTTGCCTCGGTGAGCAGGCTTTTATCGGCAACGCTGTTCACGGCATTCACTTCGGCATGCGCCTCACCATATCTACGATGATAGCCCTCACCGATGATTCGCCCATCGACTTCAATTACGCAACCCACCAACGGATTGGGAGCAACGTTGCCGAGTCCGAGCAGCGCAAGGTCCATGGCACGTTGCATAAAAATAACTCGCTGGTGATGGTGCTGATCCTTCATTTTACAATATTGCAAAGATTGACAAGCTATGATCAATTCCAAGCAGTTGTTTCACGAATTCATTTCAAAAATCACGTTACCGGTAGACCCGGACGAATTGCGTACGCTTGTCTATCGTGTGCTCGAGAATCAACTGGGTCTTTCTAAGACGGACATCCTTGCAGAAAAATCGGTCCATCTTACCAGTGAGATAAATGAACGCCTGAATGAATTTATCGGCAGAATAAATCGGCACGAACCGCTTCAGTATATACTACACGAAGCGGATTTTTACGGCAGAAAATTTTTTGTCGACAAAGGCGTGCTTATTCCGAGGCCGGAGACGGAGGAGCTCGTCACACTTGTTGTCGAGACGGTTCAGCCACATGTCGTCAATCCGGCAATTCTGGATATCGGCACCGGAAGTGGTTGTATTCCCATCACCCTGGCACTGGAGCTCAGCACAGCGCAGCTTCTTGCATTGGACAAAAGCCGGGAGGCTTTAACAATTGCAGAAAAGAATGCACGACTGTTAAACGCAAAAGTTGATTTTTTTGAGCATGATATTCTGGCCAACTCCCCTGCCTTGCACGGCCTGGATGCGATCGTGAGCAATCCTCCTTATATACCAGTGGAGGAAAAACATACTATGCTCGCCAATGTGACGGACTTTGAGCCACACATGGCGCTATTTGTTGAGAATAAGGATCCATTCATATTCTACACTGCAATTGCAAAAGCCGGGGTGGCCTGTCTAAAGCAAACCGGGTTTGTGGCAGTCGAAATCAACGAGCGATTCGGCAGAGAGACGAAAGACATCTTTACTGGAGCCGGCTACCGCAATGTAACCATCGAAAAAGACCTCTCGGGTAAAGACAGGTTCATAGTCGCATGGAAAAACTAACATCGCTTCTCTTTCACTGCGTTAGTTTCTACCTTGTATTCAATTTTGTATAAGCGATGAATTTTCTGAAACACCTGGGCGAAAATGGAATGAGTGTTTCCTTCATTGGATCAGGCAACGTGGCATGGCATCTGGCGCCCGCGCTAGATAACACTGACTTTGCTGTAAAGGAAGTATTCAGCGCTCATCGCAAGAATGCAGCAGCCCTGGCCGAGCGGCTCTACCAGGCGGAGGTGAAGTCATCACTTGACTTTTCGTCAAGCTCTTCCCGTATTTTTATTATTGCTGTAAACGATGATTCGATTCAGGAGGTAGCGCAGGATATTGTTGTTCCCCAGGATTCGATTGTCGTGCACACCTCCGGCAGTCAGCCGATGGGACTGCTTGGATACACAGGCACTGAGAACATAGGCGTATTTTATCCGCTCCAAACATTCACCAAACTTCAAAAAGTCGACTTTAAAGACATCCCGATCCTGATCGAAAGCGAAAATTCAGACACCGAACGTGTGCTGATGGCCATGGGAAAAGCCATCAGTAAAAAGGTTTACAAAGTCACTTCGCAGCACCGAAAATCCCTTCACGTTGCCGCGGTATTCGCTTCAAATTTCACCAATCACATGATCACCATCGCCCAGGAAATTCTCGAAGACAAGGGGCTTGATCTTGAACTGTTAAAACCATTGATCGTTGAGACGATAAACAAGAGCCTCGCTATTGGTCCGGAGAAAGCTCAAACGGGCCCGGCAAAAAGGGGTGATCTGGAAATTCTTGACAAGCACATTGAATTCTTACAGCATGATGAGAAGCTCTCGGAGATCTACCGCGTCATCAGTCAACACATCCTCGACAAGTATCAGCAATAAGCAAATACATTTTTGTATTTTGGCAGTCCAAGTGAAGACTTACTGAAAGTCAACCCCATCAGCATGAGTCATAAAAAATACCGTGAGGAAAAGAACTGCCTTAATTGCGGTGCAGAGGTGTTAGGCAAATTCTGCCAGAACTGCGGCCAGGAAAATATTGAGCAACGTGACAGCTTCGTTCACATGGTCGGACATTTCATTTCCGACTACCTGCACTTTGATTCAAAATTTTTCAGAAGCCTGATTCCCCTTCTTGTCAAACCCGGCTTTCTGACCAAGCAATATTGGGAAGGAAAACGCACTCACTACATCCCTCCACTGCGCCTGTTCTTTTTTGTCACCATCCTGTTTGTGCTGGTTACATCTTTTTTTTATAATCGATTTGGACAACGCTTAAAGGATTCAATCGTGAACATTGATCCTGTTGCTATGTCAGAAGAAGCTGAGCGAGTTGCTACCATGCCAGACACTGCAAAGATTTTCGTAAAGAAATGGAACAAGACCGTAACAGCCGCAGAACTTCGGGAAGAGCTAGAGGATGAAAAAAGGCGTTTCGGGAAAATTCAAATCGGCTTTGATAATGTTTTTAAAAACCTGAAATATGTGATGTTCTTCCTCCTGCCGGTATATGCGCTCGTTTTTAAACTGCTTTTTATTCGCAGAAGATCATACTACATCGATCACCTGATCTATGCAATGCATCTGCAAACGTTCGCTTATATTTTGTTAGCGATTGTTTTATTTCTCCCGTTTTTGTTTGAGTTGGATTTTCAAACCATGCGCTCAATTGCGTTCTTCTCGATCCTGGCTTACATAGCGGTCTCGTTGCACTATCTCTACCGCCAGCAGATCTGGAAGACGGCCTTGAAGTCATTCCTGGCGACCGTGACACTGTTCTTCATCACGATGCTTACAATCATGCTTACAGCCGTGTTTGAAGGCATTACCATGTAAAAACTCTTTGTAAATTTGTCGTCTTAATTTGTAACGCAAGACATGCCAACTATCAGACGACCAAGAAGAAACCGGAAATCAGAAGCAATTCGATCAATGGTGGAAGAAACGCAGGTGAAAACAAGCGACCTGATTTTTCCGCTTTTTCTTTTGGATGGCAAAAACAAGAAAGTCGAGGTCGCCAGCATGCCCGGGATTTTCCGTTTGTCGGGCGACTTGATGCTGAAAGAAATTGAAGAATGCCTTTCACTGGGTATCAAGGCCTTCGATATTTTTCCCGCAGTCGAAGATCAGTATAAAGACAAAACAGCAACCCGGAGTTACGATGAAAACTTTTTTTACCTCAAAGTACTGAAAGAGGTAAAGCAACGGTTCCCTGAAGCATGCATCATGACAGACGTGGCAATGGACCCATACAGCTCTGATGGTCATGATGGCTTTGTGAAAGATGGAAAGATCCTGAACGATGAGACGCTTGAAATCCTGGGCAAAATGGCCCTTGCGCAAGCCGCCACAGGTATTGATATCCTTGGGCCATCCGATATGATGGATGGCCGAGTGGGTTATATCCGCAGCATGTTGGATAAAAATGGTTTCACCGAGGTTTCCATCATGAGCTACACCGCCAAATACGCAAGCGGCTTCTACAACCCTTTCCGCGATGCGCTCGATTCGGCTCCCAAGTTTGGAGACAAGAAGACGTATCAAATGAATCCGGCAAACAAACGGGAAGCGCTGATCGAAGCGGCTCTGGATACGGAGGAAGGGGCTGATTTTTTGATGGTAAAACCTGCGCTTGCTTATCTCGACATTATTCATCTTCTAAAGGAGAATTCAAATCTGCCAATCGCTGCTTACAATGTCAGCGGTGAATACTCGATGATTAAAGCCGCAGCACAGAAGGGATGGCTTGATGGCGATCGTGTGATGAAAGAGACGTTGTTAAGTATTAAGCGTGCCGGAGCCGATGTGATACTGACGTACTTCGCGAAGGAATTCGCAATAGCCACGAAAGGATAAACCGAAAATCCAAGATTCCAAATCAACAGACCTGACAAACAGCTTCTGCCGTAAAATATTTCTTAGCGCTTTTGGATTTCGTTTTTTGCCTTGGGTTTTGGGCCTTGGGTTTGGATTTTGGGTTTTGGACCTTGGGTTTTGATTTTGGGTTTTGGTTTTTAAATCGAGTATCTATTGGTGCTTTGTGATCTCGTCAAGTAGTTCCGCATCCGACAAAGCGTCTATCCAGTTTTCTCCCACATGTATTCTGACGGTCTGGGCTCCACCGGAGGGCGTGCAAACTACCGGAACATTTCCGTCCTTATCCTGGATTTTTTCTTTTACATCCTCACTGTTGTCAGCCAACCCTGACAGGGCTTCCACACAAACCCACTTGGTGTTGTTCTGATCCTGTACTTCCCGTTGTTTCATATGGATACCGAATTAAAACAACATGCCAACGCTAGACTTCACTTTTGGAGCCTGGGTTTTGTTTTTTGGATCTTGGGTTTTGGATCTTGGATTTGGTTCGTGGCAAAAAAAGAAACTGGCTCCCGACTACCATCAGGAACCAGTCTCAACTACTAAAATGAACCCCCCGTAGCTTACTCTTTTACAAACTCTGTGTTTGCAGTAAATGTCACCTCGTCACTCAACATCGCGCTAGCGTAAGTTGGGCCGACTCCAAAATCTTTGCGGTTAATAGTACCGGATACTTTAAATCCAGCCACTGGCTTCTTCAGCATCGGATTTTCAACAGTTCCTCTGTGGATCGCCTGGAGTGTAACCTCTTTTGTCACACCGTGCAGTGTCAAATCACCTTTTACTTCATATTTCTTGTCAGCAATTTTCTTGAACGACTTACTCTTGAAAGTAAACGTTGGATATTTCGCGGCATCAAGGAAGTCTTCTTTCATCAGGTGCTCGTCACGTTGTGCGTTCTCAGTGTCAATTGACTTAATGTCACCTGTCAATTCGACAACCGCGTCAGAAAAATCTTCTTTTGAAGATGTGATCTTAATATCGAACTTCTTGAAAGAGCCTTCAACCTCCGATACCATCAGGTGGGTTACTGCAAACTTCAGGTTCGAGTGTGTCTTGTCTGATTTCCAAAGAGATGCAACCTCGGCAAACGAGAACATGGCTACTGCAGCCAGAACAATGAGTGTAATTCTTTTCATATTGAATGTGTTTTTTTTCGATTGATGGAGCAAAGGTGCATCCACTGTGAAAATTCTCTCTTACCAAATGTTAAGAAATCGGATGTTCAGCCAATTTATATTTCCGCAAACGATAACAATAAAAAATCCCGTGACGTAAACCACGGGAAAAAGGCTGCAAGCTTCAAGGCTGCAAGCTACAAGTAAGTGATGCTATGTCGGAAAGCGGTCATCGGATGGATGGACTATTTGCCTCGCTTGCCACTTTCACGGCAGTCTCCTACGCTGCTTTCACCAACTGGATCTCAGCTGCAATCTTTACATCATCGCTCACGAGCACGCCACCGGTTTCAAGCGCTGCATTCCAGTTCAGACCGAAGTCTTTGCGGTTGAGTTTTCCGGACACGGTAAAACCGGCTTTCGTATTTCCCCAAGGATCTTTGTTGATTCCACCAAATTCAACATCCAGCACGATTGGCTTGGTAATGCCTTTGATGGTCAGGTTTCCATGAAGTTTCAAATCGCTTCCGCTCTTTTCAATTTTAGTTGATTTAAAAGTCACCTCTTTGTTTGTGTCCACGTCAAAGAAGTCTGCGGAGCGAAGGTGTGCATCGCGTTGCTCGTTTCCTGTATTGATCGAAGCCAATTTACCTGAAAACGTAACATCAGCATTCACAAAGTCATCAGAGGCAGATGTAGCCTCCACATTATAGTCGGTCAGTAATCCTGTCACGTTTGTGATCATCATGTGTTTTACTTTGAAAGACACTTCACTGTGTGCAGGGTCCAAGGTCCATTTCGTTTTGCTCATAATCGTTAATGTTTATAGTGTGAAATATGTTAGCCTATTTTTACAGAAGTCATCGTAATTGATCCGGCCACAGCCTTATCATTGAAGAAAACCTGCTCTTCTTTTTTGTCATGCAGTGCCAATGCATATAACAAGGGGTAATAGTGGTCGGGTGTTGGAATTGCAAGGAGCGCATCCTTATGTAATTTCTGATAGTTGATCAGTGCCTGATGATCGCCATTGCCAATCTTGTGTTTGAAGATTGTGTTCATCTCCAGGGCCCAGTCGAAACCATGTTCCGTATTAAGGTTTCCAGCACTTCCCGGAGGCAACTGAATCATCCGAAGGTTATGCACCATGTTTCCACTCGCCAGTATGAGAACACCCTTTTTTCGCAACGATGCCAGTTCCTTCGCCAGCTCGTAATGATATTGAGGAGGTTTGTGATAGTCGATGCTAAGCTGAAGCACCGGAATATTTGCATCCGGGAACATTTGCTTTGTAATCGACCAGGCTCCGTGATCAAGACCCCAATCGTGGTCGAGGCCAACGGTGGTAGATTGAAACAACGCAGCAGTCTCTTTAGCGAGCGCTGGATCGCCAGGCGCGGGATACTGCACTTCATGAAGCTCGCGCGGGAATCCACCGAAATCATGAATTGTCTTTGGATTCGTCATTGCAGTTATGTGTGTACCGCGCGTAAGCCAGTGAGCCGAAACAACAAGAACCGCCTTAGGAGTCGGCAGCTCTTTGCCCATTTTCCGCCACCGTTGACTGAATTCATTGTCTTCGATTGCATTCATGGGCGAACCATGGCCGACAAAAAGCACAGGCATTTTCTGATCCTGTTCGTTAAGGTCGTCTGTGAAATTGCGAAATGCTGATAATGTTGTCATACCTGCCGCTGCTGTCATTAATTGAACAAACCGCTTGCGTTTCATGTATCAAATGTAGACCCGGAACGACCCGCTTGGCATTGATGTATGATAAGAAAGCTGCGAGCCTTGAGCCACGAGCCACGAGCCTTGAGCGTGCAATGACCTGCTGTAACGTACTACTTGGAAGAATAACCCCCTCGAAGCGCGAAGCTCGAAGCTCAAAGCTATTTTTTCCTATTTTTACCCCACATGTTTTCCGTATTCGCAGATTACCTGAAACAAAGGATTCCCATCACCGATCAGCAATTGAAGGAGGCGGAATCCCTTTTTAAGACTAAGAAAGTAGAGAAAGGAAAGATCCTTTTACAACTAGGCGAGGTGTGTCAGTACACATATTTCATTACCAACGGGTGCTTGCGAAGCTATGTAATTGACGACAAGGGTAAGGAACACATTCTGCAGTTTGCCATCGAGAACTGGTGGATTTCAGAGCAGATCAGCTTTGTCAACCACGAGCCCTCTATGTATTTTATTGATGCCGTTGAAGACACGGAGTTCGTGCAAACGGATGAGCAGGGCTGGAACGAATTTCACAAGCTCATTCCGGCTGCCAGCGATATGAACCGGAAACTTCAGCTCAATAGTTTGCGTTCATTTCAAAAAAGGCTTGTAAGTCATTTGAGTGCATCGGGCGAAGAACGTTACCTCTCCTTTATCAAAACGTATCCACCGTTGGCGTTGCGATTACCCCAAAAGATGATCGCATCGTATCTCGGTGTAACGCCAGAGTCATTGAGCAGGATTCGCAAAGAATTAGCTATGCAATGATTTCTTATCATGGATCAATGCATTTTGAACAGGGTTGTATGATTTTTGGATCCGAAAGCGGTAAATTGTAAGTGCACATGGAAAGCGTGAAAATAAACAGCGATGGAATGGAGTATTCTGCGCGTTTTGTGGTCAAAAACCTCGAGCGGCAGATCCAGTTTTATACCGAAACGGTCGGGCTGCAGCTTCAATGGCGAAATGAATATGAAGCTGGCCTTGGCGGTTGCAATGTCAACCTGCTCCTGCTTACCACGAAGACCATCCGCGATGCCGACAAATCTATTAGTTTGAAGTTACCAGGCAGACGTCACCTGGCAATTGTTATAGGACGATTGTGCACCTTGCAATACTCAAACGAGAGGATCGACCATGGTAGAAGACAGTCAACTCATTTGGTCGACCCTGAGGGCAACCACGTTGAAGTCTTCGTAGACGGAGATCCAAATGCTCCCGAAATTTCGAAACCGTTGGACATTGAGGCACTCTTCAACGAACTGGATCCGGATGACAGGCTGTGTGACAAAATGCCGGCTGAAAAGACCGAAGTAAAAACCACCAAGGCACAGTAATCCAATAGCGATCCTAATAAGATTGACACGCAAGTTCAAATCATTTCCTTCCGCCAATCGCTAATTAAAAAACACCTCGTCCACCATTAACCATCCTTTGTCTTTCGGTGCTTTCCGGAACGGTGGCAACGTTGAGAGCGTTTTTGCTACGAGCTTGTAACAGGCGTATTTTGCCGGGGAAAAAGTAAGATCGGCACCTTCGATCCTGGTCGAAACATAATTCGTGGGTTGGGCAGGCCGATCGGTGGCCAGCAACACCAAATGGTCCTTATCATTACCACCCCACAGCTGAATCTCAGAAGGCGGCATACACATGGCATTCACGTTTCTTGCATAACTCAATGTGACGCTTGATATGGATGGCGCATTTTTATCAAAGTAAAACAGCGCTTCGAGGTTTTGATTCCGGAACCCCATCCACACCGGGTCGCGATAGAAATCAGGCATCCCTTTTCGGCCATCAGTCAACGTAGATGCGCCCTCGCCTGCATAACGATCTTCCGGCTTTGTGAGTAACTCAGCACGGTCAGGCTTGAATCCCTCCGGGAAGAAAATATGTTCCGCTCCATTACTGCTTAGCCATCCATCTTTGAAAGCCTTCACCTTTATAATTGAATACTGCTTCAGGGCGATTGGCTCTTTGTAAATTTCACCGCTCACGCTGTCAGGCATGTCGCTGTTGATGGAATAGCGGATCATCGCCCCTGGCAAGTTGTGTCTATATGAAACTTTTTCACTGGTTTTTAAAACCTGGCCTTCATTGCGTAAGATCGGTGGGCTTAGCCGCAAGACTTCCTTGTCATCCGGTTGAAATCCAATGTCCCACAGAATTGCTCGGTTCAATTTTCGCAGCTCCTCCAGATCATCGCTACTTACCGCAGTGTTCCATAAATAAATTTCCTTTATCGAGCGATTCCTTTCGAAGACACGCAAGTGCTCCGCATTAACTTTTGTTCCGGAAAGAGAAAGAATTTGCAGGTTGGAGAGCCCATTCAAGGCTGACAATCCGTGGCCGTCAATGTTTGTTTGATTCAGGATAAGCTTTTCAAGATTCGGGAATTGTTTCAGCGTTTCGAGGTCTTTATCCGCGACCGGCATTTTCGAAAGATTTATAGTAACTAGCTGCTCGCCTACACCACGCAACTCCTCAACCATCTTTGATTGAAATTCACCTGCAAGAAAAAAATCCGCTTGTAGCGCGGGTTCGTTTGCCGCAATTTGAAATACAGTTCGGTACGGTGTATTGAGTGACTTGATTTTTTCGGGTGACGCTGATGCAAATTTATAGATCGATGTTTCCGGGGATCCGTGATACTTCTCTGCTATCGCTATTGCTCGCAGTCGAAGGCTGTCGCTTTCAGGCAGCTCGTTCAATCTTGCCTTGAAGTCAGCGCCCCCTGAAACCCAGCTCGAGATAAACGCAATTTCTTCTGCCGTCAGCTGTGCTTTGTCTTTTGGCGGCATGTGTTTCTTGTGATCAATTGGCAAATTCAACCTGTCCATCAGCAGACTCTCATGTGCTTTCCACAATGGTCCATTTTTACCGCCCTTCTCAATGGCGGCCTTGGAAGTCAAGACTAACTTTCCTTTCGCTTTCTGATCGTTGTGGCAGCTGTAGCATTTGGCTTCCAGCACAGGCTCGATCGCGGCAGCAAAAACAGTTGAGCTGTCCGAGAGTTCCCGGTGTGATGGAGCAGTAGTACCCGCCATTGGGCCAAGAATGAAATCTTCACCATGTGTCAGGTTTGCTCCAAAATGCCCGGTAAGCACCAATATGAAGGTGCCGGCAACAAGTGCGGGTCGAAGGATTTTCACATCGACCGAAAAAGAAATCAGTGCCCAGCATAAAAAGCTGAGCACAACGCCCAACCACTTGTGAAATATTAAATCGGTTTCGGTATAACCGCCTTCAAGTGAAAGAATGAGTCCCATAAAGGCCGACAACGAAGCGGTGAATGCACTCAGAAATAAAAGAAAACTGAACAGCTCTTTATACGACTCCGAAAACAACCGTTGACCGAAGGCAATGAGTGTTGTAATGAGGAGTAAGCCAATCGGAAGATGCAAGATGAGCGGATGGACTCTCCCCACGGATTGAAGCCAGGCTGGAACGCTGAGCTGTTTTTCAAAAATCAGAACAACAGTAATGAGCACCTGAAGGGCAAGAACGCAGTAGGCGATGACGCGCTTGAATAACTCCATGACTAGGCGATGATAGGCTTAACAACTTGTCCCGCCACATCAGTGAGTCTGTAACGTCTGCCCAGGTGTTTGAAGGTGAGTTTCTCGTGATCTAAACCCATCAAATGCAGAACCGTTGCATGAAAATCGTTAACGTGAACGGGATCCTTCACAACGTTATATCCGAATTCATCTGTTTCTCCGTAAGTAAAACCCTTCTTTACTCCACCACCGGCCATCCAGATGGTATAGGCTCGCGGGTGATGATCTCTTCCATAATTCTTGTCGCTCAAATCACCCTGGCAATAATTTGTTCTCCCGAATTCTCCACCCCAGATGACCAGTGTTTCATCGAGCAGGCCACGTTGCTTCAGGTCAAGAACGAGTGCAGCAGAAGCACGATCGGCATCCTGCGCCTGTAGTGGCATCTCACCCGTAAGATTTCCGTGCTGATCCCATCCCTGATGATAAAGCTGCACAAAGCGCACACCCGACTCTGAAAGTTTTCGCGCGAGCAGACAATTGGCAGCATACGAGCCCGGAACCAGGCACTCTGGGCCATACATTTTAATGATGTGATCAGGCTCTTTCGAAATGTCAGCAAGTTCAGGAACCGCTGTCTGCATCCGATAAGCCATTTCATATTGCTGAATTCGTGTAGTGATCTCCGGATCGCCAAAGGCGTCATGGCTGATGGAATTCAATTCGGAGAGTCTATCAAGCATTCGTCTTCTGCTGTCGCGATCGGTGCCCGTTGGGTTATTCAGATACAATACGGGTTCTTCGCCACTGCTGAACTGAACCCCTTGGTGAACGCTGTCAAGAAAACCATTTGTCCAGAGTTTCGAGTAGACGCCCTGGCCATTGCCGCGGCCCCGCGACAGTAAAACGCAGTAGGCTGGGAGGTTCTTGTTCTCACTGCCCAGGCCGTAACTTAGCCAGGCACCCATGCTTGGACGATTTCCTTGTTGCGCACCCGTCTGCATAAACGTTAACGCAGGGTCATGGTTTATGGCTTCGGTGTGCATGCTTTTAATGAAACACAATTCGTCCGCGATCTTGGCCATGTGTGGAAAAATTTCGCTCACCCACGCGCCTGACTGTCCATGCTGCTGAAATTTAAAGTACGAGCCTACGAGCGGAAATTTCGACTGCCCTGAGGTCATTCCGGTGAGGCGCTGTCCCATACGCACCGATGCTGGTAGGTCCTGACCGTGCATCTTGTTGAGCATTGGTTTGTAGTCAAAGCTCTCGAGCTGCGATGGCGCCCCATTTTGAAAAAGATAGATCACACGCTTGGCTTTTGGAGCAAAGTGCGGCATGCCAGCCATCGACAAAACATCATCATCCTTACCACCGAACAATCCGGGGATCAGCAAGGACCCTAGCGCAGCACTACCCAGGCCAACACTGAGCTTGCCGAGAAAGTGTCTGCGGTTGATGTTTAATCGGCTTTCAAAAAACTCGTTTTTCATATTACTTCGTGATGGCTTCGTCCATATTATAGATGGTGTGAATCACTTGCATTAAAGCAGCAAGCTCAACCTTGTTGTCTATCGCTTGGTGCCTGTATTCACCCTGCTTGATAAAGTCCTCGGCTTTTGTCTTGTCTTTTTCAAACTGCAAACGCTCTTCTTCAAAATGTTTCCTCAGGATATCCAATTCCTTCGCTTCAGGTTGGCGGCAAATAATTAATTGAAATGCCTTTTTAATTTTTTCGTCAGCCACCGAATTTTCCAGCCACAGCCGCTCGGCCAGTACGCGCGATGCTTCCAGCACCATGGGATCGTTCATCATCACCAGCGCCTGAAGTGGTGTGTTCGTCCTCATTCGTTTTACTTCGCATTGATCGCGATTGCTGGCGTCAAACATCAACATCACGGGTGGTGGAACCGTGCGCTTGATAAAATTGTACATTCCCCTGCGATAGAGTTTGTCTTCGTGATCCTGCACGTAATAGGCGAGCACTCCCCGGCCAGAAGTAGACGATTCCCAGATCCCCTTCGGTTGATAGGGTTTCACACTGGGGCCGCCAATCTCACGCACAAGCAATCCCGAACTTGCCAATACATGATCCTTCACCAATTCCGAAGGAAGCCGCATCCGGGGCCCATGCCACAAATAAACATTCTCTGGATCAACGGCCATTTTTTTACTCGTCATTTCTGCTGACTGGCGATAGGTTGATGACATTACAATCTGCTTCACCAGCCTCTTTACATTCCACCCGTTGTTCATGAAATCGAGGGCAAGCCAGTCGAGCAACTCAGGATGCGTTGGCAATTCACCTTGCATTCCAAAGTCGCCAGCCGTCTTTACAATGCCACGACCGAAAAATTCCTGCCAGATGCGATTAACAAAAACGCGGGACGTGAGCGGATGCTCTTTTGCAAGTAACCACGTTGCCAGCCCAAGACGGTTTTTACCATGAAGAATTGTGTCGTATGGATAAATCGCTTTGGGAACATCAAATCCAACACGGTCACCGGGCACATCGTACGCGCCCCGTACCAGGATGTGCGTTGGCCGAACAACACTGCTGTCTTTCATGATCATCACCGGCACTGGCTCTTTATCCTTCTTATTGATAAAAGCAAGAATGCTCTTTACATCCTCATTGCTGATCGAGATCCGGGGCGGATCGGCCAGGGAAGCCAGCTGGATATCTCCCTGAAGTCCTTTCTCGTTGAGCTGATTAAAAAATGCGAAGGTGCTGAAATACTCTCTTTGCGAAATCGGGTCATACTTGTGATCGTGACACTTTGCACACTCAAAAGTGAGTCCGAGAAAGGCTTTTCCAAAAGTGTTGGTGCGGTCCGTAACGTACTCTAGCCGATATTCCTCATCGATGACGCCACCTTCCTGCGTTATTTTATGATTGCGGTTGAAACCCGTGGCAAGCAGCATCTCTTTCGTGGGATTGTCCAGAAGATCTCCCGCCAGTTGCCATGTGAGGAACTTGTCATAAGAATAATTTTCGTTGAATGCGTGAATAACCCAATCTCTCCAGGGCCACATGGTTCGATAGCCATCGTCCTGGTAACCATGCGAATCGGCATACCGCGCAACATCAAGCCAGTGAATCGCCATCTTTTCCCCGTAATGTTTGCTGGCAAGGAGTTTGTCCACAAGCTTTTCGTATGCATCGGGCGATTCATCCTGGAGGAACTGCTCTTGCGTTGCGAGATCGGGTGGGAGTCCGATCAAATCAAATGAAACGCGTTTCAGCAGCCGGGCTTTATCCGCCTCCTCATTTGGCTCGAGTCCGGCTTCGTCCATTTTCGCAAAGACGAATTGATCGATCTCATTCTTCGCCCAGTCATCACTTTCCGTTGGCACGGGGTGTTCCTTGGGTGCATTAAATGCCCAGTGCTTCTCATATTTCGCACCCTGATCGATCCACTTCTTAATCAGTTTGATCTCAAATTCTGACAAAGCGAGATTTGATGTGGGAGGCGGCATTAAGACAGAGGTATCTGCCGTGCTTATGCGCGCAAACAGTTCTGAATGTTCTGCATCTCCAGGCACAATCACACGTCCTTCAGGATCCTCTTTCAGCGCTTTGAATAAACCGCTTTCGGTGTCTAGGCGTAATTCGGCTTTGCGCTGGTTGGCATCGGGTCCGTGGCATTTAAAACAGCGGTCAGACAGAATCGGCCTGATGTGAAAGTTATAGCTAACCGTTTTGGGCATTCGTTCTGCTGCCACCTTCGGTTTCGGTTTTAAAATGAAGAACAGTGCTACGATCGTTGTCAGTAGAAGTGCGACAGAAAGCGGACCGCGTTTAAAAAATGATGCCATGTCTGGTTGAAGATGGCATATAAGTTAGGAAATAAAGATTCAAGCTGAAAACTATTTTCAAACGTTAGCAGAGCTTTCGGATGACTGGTGTATTAATAATTTGAATCAGCA
>DASWTP010000111.1:0-52812 GCA_036402075.1 Chryseosolibacter sp.
TTAACAATAATTTCTTCCTGGACGGTGTTGTAGCCGATGGATGAAACCGCTACATGATAGATACCTGGGTCAATGGTTATAAAATATTCGCCTTTTGCGTTGGCGGAAGTGCCTGATTCAGTCTCACGAATGAAGATATTGGCAAACGGAACAGGATTATTGTTTTCATCGAGGATCCGCCCGCTGATGTTCTGGGCATATCCAATAACTGGGGCAAGAGATGTCAACAACAGACAAAATCGAAAGGGTCGTTTCAAGGTTCAGCCAGGGTTTGTTTATGAAACTGACGCTGACCCGGGATTATTGTCGGCTGGTCGAAAAATATAATCAGTCAGCCGCACCAGCGCTTGACCTACGAGCGAAACGTTTTAAGCACGAAGCGAGGCAAAAAGTTGCCTTACTTGTGGTGAGCTTTCAAAATCGCCTCGAGTTCGATTTTCGTAAAGCCGAGCTTCTCTCCCACCATGACGATGAGATCCATTTCAGCTTTTGAAAAATCACCATCGATCATCGCAATTTCGATCATCTCTTGCAGTTGTTTTTCCCGGTCATGATGGTTTTGCGGAATAAGATAGTGATACTCATTTGCTTTCTCGAGCATCACTTTGAAGCGGTCAACGGGTATGCCTCTTTGAAAAGCGATCTTCGAAAGGGTCATTCGTTCGATGTCTTCGATTTTTCCATCGGCAGCAACCAGCGACACGAGGTTGCGGAAATGTTCAAGTTTGATTGGGTCTAACATAGGGGGTTGATGCATAGCCATTTCAGAAGGCATGCTATTCAAATATAATGAATCCCGTATTGAATCACCAAACGCTCTGCGGAGATCCACTTCAATCTTCAGCAAAAATGACCGGTTTAAAAATCCAAATTCATTCAGTACTTTCGAAATAAACCTAAGCATCGCCAGTAATGACTACTCTTCTTCATCGCGCCAGTATTGCCTGCGCTATTATTTCGATCACGCTGATTTCTTGTGGAGAGACCGACAACAAGAACGGATCTACGGAATGGCCGGAATATCTCGGGGGCCCTGACCGCAACCACTATTCCACGCTTGACCAGATCAATCTTTCCAATGTATCCAGGCTGACAAAGGCGTGGGAATACCACACGCAAGACAGTGGTCAGATCCAGTGCAATCCAATCATAGTCGATGGCGTCCTATATGGCATGACGGCAACGACTGAGCCATTCGCGCTTGATGCAGCAACAGGCCGTGAGATCTGGCGTCAACGGGACACAACGGGAACAACGTGGTACGGAACGGCACGAGGCCTTGTCCATTGGAGAGAGAACGAAGACAAGCGCATTCTCTATACGAAAGAGTCATGGCTTCACGCACTGGACGCAATGACCGGAAAACCCATTCTTGCCTTTGGAGACAGCGGTCGGGTAAGCCTGAAAGCAGGACTGGGCGCAACTGCTGAACAAAAGTTCGTCATCTCAAACACGCCAGGGACAGTCTTCGAAGACTTGATCATCATGCCATTGCGTGTCTCGGAAGGCACCGATGCTGCGATGGGTTACATTCAGGCATTCAATATTAAGACCGGAAAGCTTGCGTGGGTTTTCAAGACAATTCCTGACCCGGGCCAACCTGGCTATGAAACGTGGCCACCGGATGCCTACAAGAACATCGATGTGGGCGCGGCCAACAATTGGTCGGGAATGGCGATCGATCGCGAACGTGCAATCGTTTACGTCCCCACAGGTTCCGCAGGCTTTGACTACTATGGGGGTAATCGAAAAGGAAGCAACCTCTATGCGAATACATTGCTGGCGCTAAACGCGAAAACCGGAGAACGCATCTGGCACTACCAGGTTGTTCACCACGATATCCTCGACCGCGATTTTCCCGCACCTCCTAACCTGGTCACTATTAGGCGTAATGGGAAGAAGATTGATGCCGTAGCACAGGTGACAAAACATGGTTACGTTTTTTTATTCAATCGCGAAACCGGGGAGCCGCTATTCCCCATCGAAGAGAAACCCTTTCCCCCGTCCGATATCCCAGGAGAAGAAGCGTGGCCGACCCAGCCCATTCCAACGAAGCCAGCGCCCTATGCGCGTCAGCTCGTAACAGTCAATGACATCAACCCGCATTCGCAATATAGAGCGGAGCTGTTGGAGACGTTAAAGAAAAGCCGAAGTGAGGGGCCGTTCACGCCCTTGTCGAAACAAGGAAGCATCGTATTTCCAGGATTGGATGGTGGCGCGGAATGGGGCGGTGCAGCGGTAGACCCTGACGGAATCCTGTATGTGAACAGCAGCGAAATGGCATGGTTGATCGCACTCAACGAAACCGCGCTGATCGATGCAAAAAAAATAGTCAATCCTGGTGAACAGGTGTATGCAGCGAACTGCTCGTCATGTCATGGTAGTGAGCGAAAAGGCAATGCTGCCAGCGGATTTCCATCGTTGGTCAGCCTGGGCAGCCGGCTTCAGAAAGAACACGTGATCAAAGTGATTACCGCAGGCAAAGGAATGATGCCGGCATTCAAGAAGATTAGCGAAAAAGAACTCAACGACCTCGTGGCTTTCCTCTATGGCGAGAAATCAACGGCAAGTGCCGCGAAGAAAGAGCCCGGCATTGAAGTGCCGCGAAACAGACCGCTGTACAATATCTCGGGCTTCACAAAATTTCTAGACAAGGATGGCTATCCGGCCATTGCTCCACCATGGGGAACACTCAATGCGATTGATCTGAACACGGGCGAGTATAAATGGAAAAAAGTTTTTGGTGAATATCCTGAGCTGATGGAGAAAGGAATTCCTCAAACCGGGTCGGAAAGTTATGGTGGTCCTGTAATCACTGCGGGGGGACTACTCATCATCGCGGGGACAAAAGACCAGAAGTTGCGCGCCTACAACAAGGCTACCGGTGACTTGATATGGGAAACAAAACTTCCTGCAGCTGGATTTGCAACCCCAAGCACGTACCAGGTTAATGGAAAACAATTCATCGTTATTGCCTGTGGCGGGACAAAGCTTGGCGCGAAGAAAGGAGAAAGCTACGTAGCATTCGCGCTGCCCGACTAACCTGGTAGCCTGCCGACCAACGTGCTCTGCGTTTCAGTACCATAAAAAGAAAAGTCCTCTTCCAACATTTGTAAGAGGACTTCCTGACGAAATTAAACTTTATCTAATTAATAGTTGTGAACGGTCGGGTTGTTCATGCGTCCGAGGTCGAAGGCAGTGTGAACTGCATCGACAATCTGGGCAATATACTCCCGCTTCGTGCTGACGAGCGCATTCTTTTCACCTTCCGCTGTGCCAATACGCACGGCATAACGCTCGCGCGTAAAAATCAAGACGAGAAGCCCAATAATGAACAACGCGACACCGCCCCATACGGCAAGGGTATTGCTGCTCATGAGTCCAGCCTCCGTTTGCAAGGACCAGTCTGCCGGCACAAGTCCCATATATCCGCATACCGCAGCGACCACGCCAAGCAGCATCAGCACAATACCGGGCCAGCGGTCGGGACGAATTGTCCAGAACGATGCCTTCGTAATACCATTCATGTTATACGAATGCTTTTTGATCTTTAAGGTAGAATCAGTGACCACCACATCGTGGCCGTCCGTATAAATTACTTTATCAGGTGTCATAAGAATTCAGTTTACAACTCCTGAAACAAAAACGGACCTGAATCTGATGCGGATTCACGAATGAAAGGATAAATCGATGTGCAGTCAAAATCGCAAGCCCTGTAGCAAGGCAGCCGTTACGCTTTGTTTTTCTTCTTGCTGGTAAGCAATTCAAAGTATACGGCAAGCACGACCACACTTACACAGCCGATGATATTGAACAGCAGGAAGGCGATATCAGTAAAAAAGTGACAGTAAAGCACAATACATTCAGAAAATATGGCCGCCCAAAATACAGCTGTTCCGCGAACGTGTTTTACGTAAAATGCGGTAAGAAAAATTCCGAGAATTGTGCCGTAGAACAACGAGCCAACAATATTTACAAACTGGATCAGGTTTTCCGCGAAGCTCGCCAGCATTGCAAATGCCATGGCAAACACCGCCCACATGACCGTGAACCACCGTGACGCCTTCACCGTGGCCTGATCATCGATGGCAAACGTGCGCTTGTAAATATCGACAGTGGTTGTTGAGGCAAGGGCATTGAGTTCACTCGCCATCGAAGACATCGCGGCTGAGAACATCACCGCCAGCAACAACCCGATAATTCCGTGCGGAAGGTTTTTCAGCACAAAGTTCAAAAAGATATAATCGCGGTCTTGCGTCTTTGCCCCGGGGATTGCACGGGCTATCGAAGTACGTACGGAATCACGGATGATTGTCTCATCGCGCTGCAACGCCTTTACACGATCACTTGCCATACGCGTTGATGCTTCGTCTTCCGCTTTGATAGCCTTCACGAGTTCGTCAACAGCTATTCGCTTCTCCGCGTAAACCTTGTCGTACTGTGCCTCATAAGCATCGATGGTCGCTCCTTCAGCCGTCTTTTCTGCACGCTCCTTCAACACCTGGTTGTGAAAAACCGGTGGCTGATTGAAGAGATAAAATACGAAAACCAGGATGCCGATGAACAAAATCAAAAATTGCATTGGAATCTTCAGCAGACCGTTGAAAATGAGGCCGAGTCTGCTTTCAGCAATGGACGCCCCAGTCAGGTATCGCGCCACCTGTGATTGATCAGTGCCAAAATACGAGAGGAAAAGAAACGTTCCTGCAATCAGGCCCGACCAGATGTTATAACGGTCACTTAAATTAAATTCGAGGTTCACCAGATTCATCTTGCCGAGTTCGCCAGCAACGTCTACCGTGTTGCCGAATGAAAGGTCATCGGGCAGCATTTTGAAGGCGAGGACTCCTGCCAATACCATCCCGCTGATGATCACTGCCATTTGCTGGCGCTGCGTGAGGCTTACCGCTTTTGTGCCCCCTGACGTCACGTAAACAATGACGAGCAAGCCAATCATAATCGTTGTAAGTGAAATGGGCCACTCGAGAATAGTGGACAGGACAAGTGCAGGAGCAAACAACGTAATGCCGGCAGACAATCCGCGCAGCACAAGGAAAAAAAGGGCTGCCAACGTTCGGGTCTTTCGATCAAAACGATTTTCAAGATACTCGTACGCGGTATACACTTTCAGTTTATAGTAGATCGGGACCATCGTAACCGAAATGATCACCATCGCTATTGGCAGGCCAAAGTAAAACTGAAGGAAACGCATGCCGTCTTCAATGGCCTGTCCGGGAGTTGAAAGGAATGTAACAGCACTGGCCTGGGTCGCCATGATGGATACACCGATCATCCACCACCGCATGGTGTTGTCTCCACGCAGGTAGCCATCCATGGTTTGCGTCTTGCGTGTTTTCCAGGTCCCGTAAAGAACAATAAACGCAATGGTGCCAAACAAAATAATCCAATCCAGTGAATTCATCTAGTAGGATTGGGTTAGCAAATAGTAAGCGATAATTTGTATAAGCGCAACCAGCAGCACAAGCGCATACCAGCTCTTCCACGAGCCAAAAACCGGAACCTTTTCGTTTTCTGATTCCATGGGTTACTTCGCTTTGCTCTTAGCCTTGGCGGGATCCGGCTTCGATGATTTACCCAAAGAGACAAGGTTGGCAAATAGTCTGTATGCACCCGGAACGCCATCGGGAAGCTGACGGAAAAATGAAAGTCCGGTGTACACATAATGGCCCTTGCCGTACTTCGCAACGAGCAGACTTCCGTTCTTTGGTGTTTCGCCTTTGTCGTTCATGGAAAGAATTGCTTCATATTCCTGTGCCCACTCACCGGGGAAATACAGCCCGCGCTCCTGGACCCAGCCATCAAAGTCTTTTGCCGTGATCTTGTTCGGTGTATTGAGCACCGCATGGCCAGGCTTCAAAATTTTTATAGTTGCATTTTCTTCGGTCACACGATCGCGGCTTAGCTTGATTGCGAACGGTGAGAATGGTTCTTTGCCAAGTTCCTGGCCATTCACGTTGTATTGCACTACCATCGTGCCGCCTTCATTCACATAGTTCAGCAGATCGTCCATGTAAAATTTTATACGCTTGTTGGTATTGAGCGCACGGATACCGAGCACAACCGCGTCAACTTTTTTAAGGTTTGCTGCCGTTACTTCCTCATCCTTCATCTCCCAAACCTCGTAACCCATGTTCCTGAGAGCAGCGGGCACGTCATCACCAGCACCCTTAATATACGCGACCAGGCTCCCTTCTTTCTTGAGATCGACTTTGGCGACCTGCACATCAGCTCGCGACATGAGCGTTTGCGTTGGAATATGATCATATGCGATGATGCGCAACGACCGGTCAAACGTTTTGCCGTCCATTTCCACGAACGGTATGATTGATCCTTCCGAGGCGTTTGCTGAGGGAAATACAGTGAATGACTTGATTTCCTCATCATCTCTTCGCGCAAGCTTTAGATCAATGGATGCCGGCTCACTTCGCCAGCCTTCCGGTAACTTGAGCTTTAGTTTTCCTTCCACACCACGATCAACTGTTGATTTCACTATGACGCTAAGGGTTCTTGGATCTGCGGAACTGAAGATCATCACGCGGTCAGTCGGATTGATAAACACGGGTGGAACAATTTCGAACGGCCTTGATAATTCGCCTTTAACAGGATCAACCCATTTAAACACGAGAGGTCTTTTAATTGCCACAGCCTCACCGTTCACCAGGAAGTTGAATGTAAAATCGATGGCTGGCAGATTTTCCGGCAAACCGATTTGATCTTTGTCGGACACTGTAAACAGCCCGACACCATGATCTTCATTCAGCCAATACGGGCCTGAATATTTCGCAGCATGGCTTAGCATCTGGTTTGTGCGAACCTGCGCCACTTTGAAATTGGACAGCACTGCATTGTAGGCTGTATCCCATTGCAAGAGTGGCACCTTTATATTGACAAGCTTAACCTCCTGGCCAGATCGGTTAATGATCTCAATGGAAGCGCGAAGTTTTTCGCCCGGTGAAGATTGAAAATGTGATGCCGTTACCTCGATAAACAGACCCAGGCAATCCTGGATGAGGCTCTCAGTCTCCTCGAGCTTACGGGTTCGCCATATGCCCTCCGGAAGCGCAGCAATTTCCTTTCGGATGGCCAGCAACTCGGGAACGCTAGCGGCAGGGTTCTCCATATTGAAGTTCAGAATGGCTTTATCAACCAGGGGCTTCACTTTCTCACCGCCTTTAATTCTTCCCCATGATGTGTCAATGTCATCGAAAACATCTTTGGTTGCTTTTTTGCCCTTCATAAATTCAAAGTACTCCGGCAAATATCCGCGTTCCCCCCTGCGTCCCCACCCCTGGCTTTTATGCTGACTGCTGCTCAGCGCTGAGATTTCAGGGTACGACTTTCCAAGGAGAGGATTGTACGCGCCCACGTCCATGGTTAGTACACCTTCTGTGTTTTCGTTGATGCTTTGGTTCCACCAGCGACCTGTGTTTGTGTATAATCGTTTCGGCTGCCAAACACCGAACTCTTTTACCTGCTCGGGAAAGATCTCTGCATTATTTGCTATATCGAATGCTTCGCCTGCTAATACAGCTGACGCAGTATGATGGCCATGGCCCGCGCGCTCATCAGGCGGGAAGCGCGTGATTATCACGTCAGGTTGAAATTTGCGAAACACTTTAACTACATCCGAAAGCACGTTCTCTTTTCCCCATACCTGGAAGGCTTCATCGGCCGATTTAGAAAAGCCAAAGTCAATGGCACGGCTAAAAAATTGCTGCCCGCCATCGATGCGTCTCGCGGCAAGCAGTTCCTGGGTGCGGATCAGGCCTAGTAACTCCCCGATCTCGCTGCCGATCAGGTTTTGACCGCCATCCCCCCTCGTGAGTGACAGATATGCAGTAGACGCCAGCTTTTCATTTGACAGGTAAGTGATGACCCGCGTATTTTCATCGTCAGGGTGCGCTGCCACATACAGCACAGAGCCGAGGAAATTCAACTTTTTGAGCTTCAGTTTCAGTTGGGCCGCGCTTGGCTGCGGAGCCTGCGCGAACACGAGAGCGGGAAAGAGCAGAAATGCCCAGAAGACCTTCTTCATTCGATTGTATTAAAAAGACAAGTTTAGCCTTTCCTGCTCAGAAAATCACTTAAATAGAGGATTTTAACGAATTATTAAGATTTGAGCGGTTCAGAACTTACCGCGTTTCTCGCCATTGACCAGAAAGGTACCGTCTTCTTCGATCAGTATTTCAATTCGGCTGGTCTCCGTCTTTTTTGGCGACAATAAAGTGAGGGTGTAATGATGGGCTGTAACCCGGTCTTTGACATCATCAGTGAAGCCGATCTGGAGAGGCACAATGGTTCCCTCTTCAACCTTGCGCACGGCAACGCGTGGCGTCAGGTTGTTGGTCACACGCAATTTGACTTCCTCGTCCGACAACTTGAGCATTTTTATGTTGAGGGTGAGAAATGGCAGAGGGGCGGTTGACACTCTCCGGTCGTGTTCTTTGCGGGTTTCATCCAGGTGCACGCTATTCAGGTCCTGGGCCGGCCGGTTCTTGAACTGATAATCGAGTTTAATTTCGAATTCCTCTTTTGGTTTGACCGGAATTTCCTGGACCAACGAAAATGCGATGAGCAAAATCAGGGCGAGTTTCATACACTATGAAATTACGGAATTTAATTCAATAAAGGTGATGTTTTCTTTCATACTTCCGCAACCACAGATTGCGGGAGATTTTTCTATCTTCGACACGCATGATCAGATTTGTTAGCCTCCTCGTTGTTCTCAGCTCCCTACATGGTTTCTGCCAGACGAACGATGTTTACCTTTTTTCCTATTTCAAAAACAACGGGGAAGATGGTTTACATCTCGCTTATAGCGAGAATGGCTATACGTGGACAGCCCTAAACAATGACAGCTCATTCCTCAAACCCACCGCAGGGTTCGACAAGCTGATGCGCGACCCTTGCATTATTAAAGGACCGGACGGACTTTTTCACATGGTGTGGACAGCAAGCTGGAATGAAAAGGGCATTGGATATGCTAACTCCCGGGACCTCATCAACTGGTCAGAACAACAATACCTGGAAGTGATGAAGCACGAACCAAAGGCCCGAAACTGCTGGGCACCGGAAATTTTTTACGATGCGAGAAGCAAGTTGTATATGATCTTCTGGGCGACAACCATCGAAGGTGCTTTTCCAGGTACACAAAGTAAAAAAGAAAACGCTTATAACCATCGGATCTACTATGTTACCACCGCAGATTTCAAAGAATTTTCCGAAACCGATTTGCTGTACGACATGGACTTTAACGTGATCGATGCTACGATCATCCAACACGAAAAAAAATACTACATGTTTTTGAAAGATGAAACGATCGAGCCTGTGCCTCAAAAAAATATCCGGATTGCCACCAGTGCAAATTTGACGGGAGGATACAGTGTGGCGAGTCCACCGATCACTGGCAACTACTGGGCTGAGGGCCCCACGGTACTAAGAGTAAACAACGGATGGATTGTGTACTTCGACAAATACAAAGAGAAAAAGATGGGCGCTGTATTTTCGAAAGACCTGAGCGTGTGGACGGACATTTCGCTGAAGATAAAATTTCCACCAGGCGTGAGGCATGGATCGGTGCTTCGGGTTTCGAGGTCAGTTCTTGCACAGCTCCAAGAAAAATAATTTACTAGCTTCTCGGAAGCCTCCCCGACCCTTTACACCAATCGCACTTTTCACGACCACGCGCCCCTAACCAGAAACCCCGGCCATCACACCTGCTGCACTTAATGGTACCCGAGGGTTTTAGCAAAAGTTTGGCGAGGTAATAGACGAAGAGCAGCACAATGGCAACGAAAAGAACACGGATCATATCAGCTGTGGGGTTGGATTCAAATCAAATTTATCAAATCGCAATCACTGCTCACAGTGCTACCAGAATGACGGACGCTCATTTGTTGCGCCCGGGAAATACAAACAAGATTCAGCGACTGTCTCCACTTCAACACCGATCGGCACCTGTCTTTTCATCAGGAAGGTATCAACTGAATGAATTCCACTCACGGAAAAAATGCCAAGCACATCCTCACCGGGGTTTGTCGTGCTGAATACATTACCCTTGATCCGAATCGAGTTGGGCTGAAACAAGCTTCCTTCCCCCGACTGCTGCGCCTGCACGAGTTTCCAGAACGTGAACACTTCTTCAGATACGCTGAGTTGATCCACACGAAAGTGAAACCGGATATCAAATGTTCTGGGTTCAACGGGTACAGTGGCGATCCGGACATCGCGGAAGTTGAGCGCAGACACAAACCGATTGTCGGAGATCAATGCTGCTTCGTTCGACTTGCTTACCCAACAGTTGCAGCATGTGCACTCGCCTGCGGCCTCAAGCCCGTAAGGACCAAGCCGAACACCGCTGCACGGTGGAGGGTTGGGAATGAAAATCGGGGGACGCCCGGCCTGCCTGGTTTTCTTCCAGGGTTCATTGATAATTTGGTACGTGCTTGTCCAGCGCCAGCGAAAACGATTCGCCTCTTCCGGGTTGCCTTTAGCGTCAATAAAGAAAACAACCGCGTCCTGGGGCTTTGACAGGTCCATTGGATTAATTGAATTTCTCCGGATCTCAAATCGGAGGTTCTCAATCTTACCTGGCATGGACAACCGCTGCGGCAACGTGGCATAGTTTGCACCATCCTTTGTCCGGATGTTGATATGATATTTGCGCCCAACAATGCCGCGGATTCCATCAGGAGCTGTTTCATATTGACCTGGCTTTTTCTCAGTAAACACTTCGGAATTGCCCTGATCGTCAAAAATAGTAACGGTAGCCTGGCGAACCTCGACTGTCTTATTGACAAGTGTATTTAGATCGAGCGACTCGGTGAGCGTGATGCGGTAGGGTCCTGGCTCATTGGTGATAAGGCCATCAACAACAAGTTGTGGAGTTTGAGGAAATTTGGGAAGATCGTAACGTTCAATGCAAGCATGGCCGAGCACGAGTATGGCAAGGAAAAGGCAGAAACTTCTAGCGGATCTGTACGGCACAATGATGGTCTTTGTGAACCAATTTACAAAAACCAACCATTGGAAAATCCCGGAATTGAATCTATTTTCCTGTGGAAGCCCGTTCCACTAGTTGCGAGTTTAAAACAATACGTTCTTTTTTGATGTCTGTTTTTTTGTCGAGCGATTTGAACAGCAGGGTTGCCGCTGTACTGCCCATGTCAAACGCTGGCTGCGTTATCGTAGTGAGGGGCGGATTGAGCAGGGACGCAATATCAAGGTGCGAAAACGCGATCACTTTCACATCTGCCGGAATCGACAGACCGATCGCATGACAAACGGAATACACCTGCATAGCAACTTTTTCCACCGACCCCACAACGCCATCGGGACGGTCGCTGGAATTGAAAATGGAGGTTAGCTTGGCAATGTTTTGATCACGGTTATTTCCGAGCTTGATAATTGCCATGTCACCCGGTTTCATCATTGACTCCGCCATCGCTTGTTCAAAACCTTTCTGGCGATGACTGATGATGCCAAGATTTCCTTCGAGCGATAAGAACGAAATTCGCTTGCATCCTTTTTTTACCAGGTGCATGGCGGCAGCGTAGCCACTTTCAAAATCGTTCGTCACAACGCTCGTGGCTTGCCCTTCCTCATAGACCCGATCAAAAAAAACTACCGGGATGTCTGATGCGGTAAACTCCTGCAAATGTGTCGGCTGATGGGCGCCAGCCGCCACCGACATCAACACGCCATCCACCCGGCCATTGCTAAACTCACGGATAATCGATGCTTCTCGACTGACATCCTCGTGCGTCAGGTACACCATAACGTGGTAGCCTTTCTCCTGTGCAATTTTTTCGATGCCGTCAATTGCGCTGGAAAAAAAACTATCCGACACCTCGGGCAGCACAACCGCAATGTTTCCGCTTCTCCGTCTTTTCAAACTGCTGGCGTACGGATTTGGCTTGTAATCCATGCGCGTGGCGTAATCGAGGACACGCGCTTTTGTTTCCGGACTGATCTCGTAACTATCCCCCAGCGCCTTCGATACAGTTGATATAGCAAGGTTTAAATCTGCGGCAATTTGCTTAATCGTAATGCCCATCCTAAGTCTAAAATTTCTTCTCCAAATGCTGTTTTTCTTACGCCTAACACGAAAACGGTTTCGTAAATAAGCTCCGTTCAAACATTGATTGCCTGACTAAAATTTTCCAAGTTCAACAATCGATTGTGAATCGGTTCCATAAAGTTAAACAATTCAATGCATGAAGCCTCAAAATGAAATCAATCCGCTGGCAAATCTTGACGAGTGGGAAGAAGATGTTCTAAAACGCTATCCGGATCCGGAAACGATAGTCAAGGACAAGACGGTGGAGGAATACCGCAACTACGATGATCCTAAGCGAGATACGGTACGGGAATTCTATCGGCTAAACCACACATACCAGACTTACGATTTCGTGATGGAGAAGCGCAAAAACTTCCTGGCATTCGACAAAAAGGAAATGCCTATCTGGAAAGCCTTTGATTTTCTGAATGAACTGGTGGATGATTCGGATCCCGACACAGACCTGGACCAGATGCAGCACCTGCTTCAAACGTCTGAGGCTATACGCAGAGACGGTCACCCGGACTGGATGGTACTTGTCGGGCTGGTTCATGATATGGGCAAAACGCTGTGCTTGTTTGGAGAACCACAGTGGGCCGTGGTGGGCGATACCTTTCCGGTTGGATGTGCTCATTCCGACAAGATTGTTTATCCTGAGTTCTTCGCTGCGAACCCGGATTCACAAAATCCCATGTACAATACCAAACTCGGTGTTTACAAGCAAAACTGCGGACTTCGTAATGTCAACATGTCGTGGGGCCACGATGAATATGTATACCACATGATGAAAGACTACCTGCCCGAGTCGGGCCTGTACATGCTTCGCTACCACTCCTTCTATTCACAACACCGCGAGCATGCCTACAACCATCTCATGGATGACCACGACCATGAAATGTTCAAATGGGTGAAGCTTTTCAATCCCTATGATCTTTACTCAAAGAATCCGTCTCCGCCAGACTGGAAAAAATTACGGCCATACTACGAAGACCTGGTTGCCAAGTACTTGCCGGCAACCCTGAAATTTTAATGCACGTGGCGCGTTAACGCCACGCACCTTGACCACCAAACCCGACTGCGACAGCGTATGAACGGACTTCAAACAGCTGATTATATTGTATTTGCTTTTTATTTCATCGTGGTGGCCTTGTATGGTTACTACGTTTACCAGAAGAAGAGCAAAACATCATCAGGCGACTCAAAGGATTTCTTTCTTGCAGAGGGGTCGCTCACGTGGTGGGCGATCGGGGCATCCTTGATCGCTTCCAACATTTCGGCTGAACATTTCATCGGCATGTCCGGCTCGGGTTTCGCCCTTGGTCTGGCGATATCCACGTATGAATGGATGGCAGCGGCAACCCTGATCATCGTTGCTGTATTTTTTATTCCGATCTATCTCAAGAACAAGATCTACACCATGCCGCAGTTTCTTGAGAAGCGCTACAACTCTACAGTGAGTACGATCATGGCGGTATTTTGGATTCTCGTCTACGTGTTTGTAAACCTGACCTCGATCCTCTACCTGGGTGCCATTGCCATTACTTCGATCACTCCATTGAGCTTCACAGCGTGCGTCATCGGGTTGAGCGTTTTCGCAATCATTGTAACGCTGGGCGGCATGAAAGTGATTGGCTACACCGATGTTATCCAGGTGGCTGTGCTGATGGTTGGAGGCCTGGTAACCACCTATCTCGCATTAACGCTTTTGTCAGAAAAGTCAGGATTTGGAACGGATGTATTCAAAGGACTTGCCTTGTTGCAGGAAAAAGCAGACTCACATTTCCACATGATCTTTAACGAAGACCATAACTATTATAAAGACCTGCCAGGCTTGTCGGTGCTGGTTGGTGGAATGTGGATAAACAACTTAAACTACTGGGGTTGCAACCAGTACATTACCCAACGGGCGCTTGGCGCTGATCTGAAAACGGCACGAAATGGAATTCTCTTCGCTGCTTTTCTGAAGTTGCTTATCCCAATCATCGCGGTGCTTCCAGGTATCGCCATGTATGTGTTGCACCAGGATGGCCTGTTTCAACAGGAGATGTCCAACGCTGCCGGACAAGTGAAACCCGACCACGCATACCCTACGCTAATGAACCTGCTTCCCGGAGGATTGAAAGGCGTTGCGTTTGCTGCCCTTACCGCGGCCGTTGTAGCTTCGCTCGCAGGCAAGGCAAACAGTATCTCAACCATCTTCTCACTCGACATCTACAAAAAGTTCTTCAACAAAGAAGCCAGCGAACAAAAGCTCGTCAATATTGGTAAGTGGGCCGTAATCGGGTCTATGGTGATTGCCGGACTTGTGGCCCCATCCTTGCGAACACTCGAACAAGCTTATCAATTCATCCAGGAGTACGTTGGATTCATTTCCCCGGGAGTGCTTGCTATCTTCCTCCTCGGCTTATTCTGGAAGCGAACCACGTCTTCAGCCGCGCTTGCCGGCACCTTGCTCACCATTCCCGTTTCAACATTGCTGAAGTTCTTGCCAGAGTGGACCAACGGAAGTTTCCCGGACTACCCTTTCCTTGACCGGATGACGATCACGTTTGTACTGATTGTATTTGTCATGGTAACGATGAGCCTGGCTAAACCGCACACGAAAGCAACTTCCGAACATATCGAAATCGACTTTCATCATTTCCGGGTCACACCGGGATTCATGGCCGGAGCGATCATTATTGTTGGAATATTGACGGGATTGTACGCATCGTTCTGGTAACAGCACGCTCGGAATTTAATGTAACGGTAATCTGGAGTTCCCTTTAAAGCAAAACGCAGACATGTTCTTGCATTGCCAATCATTGACAACGAATGCGATTCACTAACAGCTAAAGCCCATACATAAACCCAATACTCAACTTAACCATCAATGCCTATGCAAAAAATCTATCAAGTCCTCAACAGCAGGCGGCTCACGGAAATCCAACGTTTCCGTTACGCCTTTGCGCTGATGATTTTGCTACTTCAATCGGTCGCCTTTGCGTCCGTTGACCTCCCACAGGGACGAACCGTTACCGGAAAAGTTACCGATGACATGAATAATGCCCTTCCAGGTGTCAGCATCCTCGAAAAGGGAACAACAAATGGCACAGTCACCGATGCTGACGGAAACTATTCAATTGCAGTGGCATCACGCGAGTCCGTGCTACTCTTCTCTTTTGTAGGAACAAAGACACAACAAATTGTAGTGGGCGACCAATCCAGTGTGAGCGTACAACTTGTCTCCGATGTTTCAACGCTAGGCGAAGTTGTCGTGATCGGCTACGGTACACAGGAGAAGAAAGACATCACCGGTGCGGTAGCCTCGGTGAAAAGCGAAGACTTCAACCGTGGAATCATGAATTCACCCGAGCAGTTAATCCAGGGAAAAGTTGCCGGTGTCAATGTAACCTCCGCCAGTGGTGAGCCTGGATCACCGCTTGCGATTTCCATCCGCGGTGTGGGCGGTGTCAGAACCGGAAGTACTCCGCTTTTCGTTGTGGATGGACTCCCGTTGGACAACTCGAGCACAGGCGGATCGACAAACCCGCTGATCTTTATTAACCCGGAGGACATTGCATCAGTGGATGTGTTGAAAGATGCGTCAGCAACAGCGGTATACGGATCACGTGGCGCGAACGGTGTTGTGCTCATCACCACTAAAAAAGGAAAAGCCGGAAAATCTGCCGTTACTTATTCGTTGGGGTATGGCGTTGCGAACCTCGCACGTCCGATCGATGTGTTTACCGCTGATGAATATCGCTCGCGCGTAGTGGAAGTGGGTGGTGTCCTGGAAGATTCCCTCGCCAATACGGATTGGCAGAAAGAGATCACACGCACCGCGTTGACCAAGAACCATAACCTGACCATTTCAGGTGGCGCAGACAAACTTACCTACTACGCGTCATTAGGTTTGCAGGACCAGGATGGTATCATCAAGAATAGCAACATGAAACGTTATTCAGGCAGAATCAACGTGTCGCAAAAGTTACTGAACGACAAGCTCACCATCGATGTGAATTTAAATGCGGCTCAAACCATTAATCGCAGGCCTCCCACAGAGGGAAATAACGGAGCTTCGGTGTCCATTGTAGGATCTGCACTAACGGCAAATCCAACCTACCCGGCCACCGATGGGGAAGGAAAACCATTCCGGTACCCTAGCGGAACGAACCCACTGAGAACGCTTGAACTGGCGAGCGATATGACAACCATCAATCGTCTGATAGGAAATATCTCCCCATCATTTGAAATTATTAAGGGACTGACCTACAAGCTGAATTTTGGCATCGACAATTCCAACAGCACACGTGACATTGAGTCGATGCCGAGTGCGCTGCCTCAGCAGGATGGGCGCCTCGAATCGATTTTCGGAACCAACAACAACAGCCTGGTAGAAAACTACCTCACATACGACCTCAGCAAAAATGACCACACGTTCTCAGTGCTGGCTGGCCACTCATACCAAAAGTTTTTCATTCAGAGCCGCTGGTTCAGCATCAATCGCTTCCCCATCTCTGAGGTGGATCCACGCCACAATCCCGGATTAGGTCAGGACCTGACGCTGGCGAACAACAAACCTGGCGGATACGCCACGAAGAATGAACTTCAGTCTTACTTTGGAAGAGTGACCTACCAATTCAAAGAGCGTTACCTGCTTACGGCCACCGTGCGGGCTGATGGCTCATCGAAGTTTGGTGCCAACAACAAATACGGAACGTTCCCATCGTTCTCTGCAGGATGGAGAATCTCGGAAGAACCTTTCATGTCATCGTTGCCCATCGCAAATTTGAAATTGCGCGCGGGTTGGGGACAGACCGGGAACCAGGAAATTCCTTCGAAAATCACCCAGCCGTTGTTCACCTCACAGATCGCTGGCGGAACAACGTATCCCCTGGAAGGCGGAAATACCTACCCTGCAGGAACTACCTACGCACGACTCGCGAACCCTGACATCCAGTGGGAAGTGTCTACCCAGACAAACATTGGTCTTGATTTCGGATTCCTAAGTGGAGCATTGTCTGGTTCGCTTGACTACTTCACAAAAGTGTCTAACAACATCCTGCTTGAAGTGATTCCAGCCGATCCGGTTCAGCCTGCTGGAACGTATTGGACGAACGTTGAGGACATGACGATCACCAATAGCGGAACTGAACTTTCCCTAAACTACGAGCACAGGGCCAGCAACGGATTCCGTTGGAATGTTGGTGGAAACATCACCTTCATCAGCAACAAGGTCGAGAACTCACCATACACCGTTATTCCTTCGGGAGCTGCATCCGGTTCGGGTTTGACGTCTGCAACGATCAACGGCTATATTAACAACGAGCCCATAGGAACGTTTTACCTGAAGGAATTTATCGGCTTTGACGAAAATGGCTTAAGCGTTTACAACGACACAGACGGTGACGGCCTGGTTACTGACAAGGATCGCATCGCTGCCGGAAGTGCGCTTCCGGATAAGATGTACAACTTCAACGCAAGCGCTGGCTTCAAGGGATTTGACCTTACCGTAAACTTCAATGGCGTATCCGGAAATAAAGTTTACGATAACACTGCCAATGCCAACTTCTACAAACTTCGGATCTCAAAAGGACTGAATACAACCGAAGAGGCGTTGCAGTACCCGGAAGAATCTGTGAACAATGCAGCCCCGGTTTCAACCCGCTTCCTGAAAGACGGATCATTCCTTCGCATGAATAACCTGACGCTGGGCTACACACTGAGTCCAAAGGCTGTCGGACTTGATCGGTGGTTTACGAACATTCGCCTGTCGATCACCGGCCAAAATCTTCTGCTTATCACCGACTATGATGGCTATGATCCGGAAGTAAATACGGACAGAACGATCAACGGAATCTCGTCCTATGGTATCGACTACCTGAGCTATCCGAAAGCGAAGACCTATCTCTTCGGATTAAATGTTTCATTCTAATTGACACACACCATGAAGAAAATAATAATGCTAACAATGTTCCTCGGGGTGATCATTCTTGAGGGATGTACAGACCTGAACGAAGAGATTCTCGATGAATCTTCCGCTACCGGCTTGACGAGTAAGCAAGCTGCAGACGGCATTATCGCACCTGTGTATGGACGACTTTATGATCTGTTCAACCACACAAACTATTTTGCCATCCAGGAAATTTCCACAGACGAAGCGATCCTTCCCTACCGCGGAGGCACGGACTGGGGTGATAACGGCATTTACCTGGCCATGCATCAGCATACATACGCCAGCACCGACCCTAACTTGCGAAACACCTGGAATTTTATTCTCCAGGGAATCTCCCGTTCCGTGAGTGCGATGAGTTCACTTCCTACCATCCAGGATGAAAACGTGCCAACCTATCTGGCAGAGGCGCGTGGAATGAAGGCGTATTATTCATTGCTTTCTCTCGATCTGTTCGGTCTCGTATTTGTAAAAGACGACCTTGGTTCCGCCTCCAAGATTCTGCGTGGCGCAGAAGCAGTAGAATATTTGAAAAATGAATTGCTGGCGGTAGAGCCAAATCTCAGCACAACAGTGGGACCAGGTCGTATGACACAGGCTGCAGCATGGGGACTACTTGCAAGACTGCACCTTAACGCAGCCGTGTATCGTGATGTCTATGCTGACAACTTCAACTTCACCGCTGCAGACATGGATGAAGTGATCAAATATTGCGACAAGATCATCAACTCCGGCCAATATGCGTTGTCAAACGATTACTTCGCCATCTTTGCAAATGACAACCATTCGAACAAAGAACTAATCTTTGCGCTGGACCAGCGCTTCGATATTCCAGGCAGTCACAACCGCATGTCGTATTTCTCGTTGTCAGGTGATCAGTTTCCATTGACTGAATTCCCCAACGCTAATGGAACCGATGGCCCGGCAATAACGCCAGACTTCTACAGAACGTGGACAACCGCCTATGGGGCAACCGATCCCGCTGACGCTGACCCAAGGTTTTTCCAGAAGAATCTCGATCCAACCGCAACGTGTCTGTCGGCTTCTGCCTACCGAATCAACCGCGGAATTCTTCGGGGTCAGCAACGCGGACTGATCAGGCAAAATGGTGCGTTCGTGAAATGCCCTGACGGCTCTTTTAAGATCGACAACCTTTTCCACCTCACGAGGAACAAACCAACCCTTGCTGTAAACTTCACAGAACAGGTAGATTTCACTGTGGCCGGAAGTAACTATAACTCCGGGTATCGTGTTGAAAAGTATGAGTTCAGCAGAAGGTCTGACAGCGGAAGGAATAAAGGTGAAGCCGATATCATTTTCCTCAGACTGGCTGACGTGTACATGATGCGTGCCGAGGCTAAGCTCCGCAAGAATAACGATGCTGCGGGCGCATTAGCCGATGTGAACACAGTGCGCGCTTCACGCACAAAAACAACACCTCCTCCTCCACTCTCAGCCATGGATCTGGATCTGCTGTTCAGGGAACGAGGATTTGAATTCTACTGGGAGATGCTGAGACGTACTGACATGATCCGATTTGGAAAATATGAGGGTACGTGGACAGAGAAAACTAATTCGGATAAACTAAAAAGGATCTTCCCGATTCCGCAAACTGCGATTGACGGAGCGTCCAACCTGCCTGGATATCTGGTTCAGAATCAGGGTTACTAGTTTATATATTTCCTTAGAGGCTATGGTGAGGGTTCATCATAGCCTTTTTTCTTACCTGGTGTAAGCCATGAGATCACAAAGGTTAATCAGGAATTGTGCAGATGTGCAAGTGCTCGGTTTGCCTTAGTTGCTTAACTTTATCGAAATGAAATATCTTTTCCTCGTTGTTTGTGTTTGCGGCCATGCACCTGTTGTATTCGGGCAGATAAATGCGTCCATCATTTTTTCTCATAATGATTATTTGCAGAAAAAGCCATTTCACGCAGCCTATAACCTCGGTGCAGGCTACATTGAAGCTGATGTGTTTGCCAAAGATGGAAAACTGATGCTCGCGCATACGGCAGATGAAATCGAAGAGAAAAGAACGATTGACAAACTTTACCTGGTTCCGATAAGGGAAGCGCTGACCGTAACAAAAAATAAGGCACGCGCTTTCACGTTCATGATCGATCTCAAAACGGACGGAATACAAACGCTTGGTTTGCTCGTACATCAACTCGAACGATATCCGGAGCTCACCTCGTCACCGTACCTGACGATTGCCATTAGCGGCAACGTTCCTGACACCTCAGAATGGAAAAATTTTCCCAGCTACATCACGTTTGACGGACGTCCAAACAGGCATTACGCTGCTCAGCACTTAAAACGAGTAAGTTTCATCAGCAACAATTTCAGAGCTTACTCACAATGGGATGGTGACGACCATCTCCCGGAGCCGGACAAGATAAGGCTTAAGGAAGTAATTGCTGCCGTCCATGCCCAGGGGAAGAAGATCAGATTCTGGGGCGCACCAGACGTGCCGAACGCCTGGAAAACGTTGCTGGAACTTGATGTCGATATTCTGGGAACAGACCACATCGAAGATGTTGCAGCCTTTCTCAAGAACTAAGCGTTATTTTTGTACACTCCGGTAAATTATGGGTTGAATCCATGCCGTTTCAAATTCAACATCGTTGACGGGGTTTGTGCGTTGCTGTGATGAAACGACTTTCGCCCTCAGAAAGAGATCGCTTTCTTTTAGCTTCCTTGACGCACGGGGTCCTTTCACAACCTCCCTGGTAATTTCACCGCTCGCCTCGCAGCGAATAAATTCAATTCTATACGACACTCCCTTTTGCTCCTTCACATCTATGACCAGCGTGTTCTTATCTGTTTTCAAGTCCTCCAGCACTACTCCGGTTGACGCATAGAAATCACCGGCTTCCATCGCCTGCACCAGCGACTCGGGGGTAAGGCTCCCCGATCGGACCATCACCCATCCTCGCCCGGCATTGCTGTACGTTCTTCCAAACAGGTGATAGTGGTGACTGTCGTCCGTGGCAAGTCCGTACATGAGCGCCTGGCCCCGCTTACGGTATGCGATGTTAATCTGGTCCCACAGTTCCTCAGTGCCAGGATGAAGGCTGTCTCCTTCGTTGTGCACCAACGGGTGACCATTATACACTTCGAAAAAGCGCTCGCCCCTCAACGCAATCATGTCATTGGCAGAAATCGCATAGTAAAAATTAGGATGGTTAATATGCGCGAACATAGGCACGCCCGTGGCGATACGTTGCGAATGAACAGCATCGATATTCCGCTGCATCACTTCAAGCACACTATTCCCTCCCTGTGCGGGTATCAAATCCTGAATGTTGGTAACGTTGATGTGGATAGGTTTTTTTTCAAACTGATCGGTGATCTCTTCAGCCTTCAGCATGAGAAAGTCACTATGTTCGAACCGATTCCTGTACGCTTCGTAGGTTTTCAATTTCACCAGCGTTCTCCCGGCAGAATCGGTCTTCTGCTCAACCCAGTCATCGCCAAACATTGTGAGATAATGTTGAAAAGCATCTTCGTACACTTTACTCTTTGGAACCTTCACCCATTTCTCACCTTGCGCTAGAATATTATGATCGGAGAGCGCCACAAAATGATATCCGCGAGATCGATACCAGTCTACAATCATTTCAGGATACCCGTCACCGTCACTCCACAGTGAGTGTGTATGGAGATTGCCTTTGTACCACCTGAGTTCCTTCTGCTGCGAATTGGCGCTCAATGACATTACAATCATGATCGAAAGAAGTGATGCTTTCATAGAATCGATTTGATCTCTAAGGTACAGAAACCGTCCTAATGACATTTCTTTCGGGCCCGAATACTTTGGTAGAAAAATTTGGGTTTGATCGAAAGTATCTCGTATCAAAATCCAGTTGGTCGTGCCTGTTCCTGAGCTCCACCCAACTTGTCTTCAGCCGATGTCGCCCTTCGAGTGAATTAATTGGTCAAAAAAAAGGGTTGCGTTTCCGCAACCCTAAACCTGGTAACCCAAACCAGTTTTTAAAACTATTTTACATCCCAGAACAACTTTGTGCTAAGGTTATCCTTGGCACGTACCGCGCTGTAGTTAACGGTGTTGTAGGTATTTTCGGATGGAGCATATAACCAACGCGTTGGTGGAAGCTTCTGTGCGTTGGTATCGTCCGGAAGGAACGTGAAGGATGGCAAATCAAGACGTCTTTGTTCGGCCCACCCTTCGATTGGCTGAATAACATTGAAGTGAAGCCATTTCTGTGTCGCAATGCGTGAAAGCTTTTGTTCCACAGTTGTAGCAGTTGCCCAGCTCACGGCCGGAGCAGCCTTGTATGCCGTTACTTCTGCAGCCGTTACCGGGGTGACAGCTCCTGATACGTTGTCATTGCTAAGAGCACGAATGTCATAATACTGTTCCACCGACTCCTCTATTGCTTTTTCGTAAGCAGCCTGTGCCAGGGCATCGTTGCCCGCTTTAAGCTGATACTCTGAAATCAGCAGCTGAACTTCAGCAGCACTGATAAGGATTCCCGGAAAGAACTGATTTCGGCTGACGGTAGAGCGATTGTAGATCGAGATTGTTCCTCCATCGATCAACGCCTGCTGATCAGCTCCGAGCAGCATCGGATCAAGACCATTATAAACACCGGCAGCATTGGCGCCCGGCTCAAACAACACGCGAAGGCGCGGGTCTGAAGTGGTTTTCATCTGATCAATCATTGCTTTTCCAGCGATGTTTCCGTTCCAGTCTTCAAGACCTGTGCGGAAATCCTTCGAATGAATTGGTGAGTTCAGGTCGTGGATGTCGATCTGGATGTTATCGTCACTTTCGCGCACCAACGGGTACGCAGCTGGATCGGCAAGGATCGCCTGGATCTCAGAAGCTGCGCGGGCGCTGAATGCCGGTGCTCCTGATACACGTGAAAGCATTCTCAATCGCAATGAATTGCAATACATTCTCCAGCGTTGGATGTTGCCATTGTTAACAATATCCTGGGTTGAAAATCCAGTCGCGATAGCAGGCGCCACCTGGATGGTTTTCAGCTCATCGGCAAACCCTTTCAGATCATCAAGCATTTTAGTGTAGATCTCATCGGCAGCGTCATACTTTGCAAGGGAAGCAGCGTAGTCGCCACCGTTCATGCTGAGCTTACCTGCTTCTGAGAAAGGAATGTCGCCATGCAGGTCAACAACCTTCTGCGTGTGGTCGTACAGGTAGATCGTAGCAGCGATCTTAAAAATTCGCTTTGCCTGTTGATCATCGGCTGACTGGTTATTGTAGATCTTTTCGAACTCACGGTATTGTGCCAGTGCACCGTAAAAGTTATCCCACCGGTTGCTGATCAAACCAGCACCGGGAACATACTGTGCTGTGCTGTTCGCCCAACCCACGGCTTGTGTGTATCGGTTCACGGTTGTGCGAAGTACCACGAAATAATTCCAATAGCTTGGAACTACATACTCACGGTTTGCCTGCAGGAACCCAGCGAACTGTTTTTCAACAGATGAGACAGAAATCTTAGCCGGATTCGCATAGCTCTCCTCGAAATCTTCTTCCGTGCAGGAGGCGAAGGAGAAAAGCAGCACCATGGTCATCATTAATGCCCTTTTCATTGATAGAATATTTGAAGTCATGTTCATGTCCATTTAAAAATTAGAAACTAACTCTCACAGATCCGCCAATCGTTCTTGCAGACGGGTTGGTACCAACGTTGGTCAGGTTCTGATACCATCTTGAGCCTGCGGTTGTCTGCTCAGCATCAAGATCTTTCAACGTTCTGTACACGTAGAACAAGTTTCGGCCGAACACTGATAATTGGATATTTGTTGCTCTGATCTTGCTCGCGATTGTACGAGGGAGAGTATAGCTCAGAGCGATTTCACGCATTTTGATGTAGCTGTTTTCTTTTACATACAATTCGTAGCGTGTGTTAGGGCTGTATTGAGGACCACCCCAGTTGTAAACGACCCAGTAGTATTCCGTGGCAGAGGCGATGTATGTATTTGGCTCCCCATTAGCATTCACACCTTCCAGGAGCATACCATCGTGGTACACGGTCTCACCGTTCGGTCCCTGTGTGCCGGTTGCTCTAAAGCGATTTCCGCTGGCATCTTCGTAGTAGGCAAAACCACCGTGCTCTTCATCCATGTTGTTGAGGCTTTCTTCGAGCAATCCACGGCTGACCATCCAGTTGATAGCTGTTGGCATTACATGACCGCCATACCGGAAGTCCATAACAGCTGTCAACGAAAATCCTTTCCAGTTGAATGTGTTGATCAACCCGCCCACTAGCTTCGGCATTGCATTACCCACGCGTACCATCGTGTCCGGATCTACCTTATAAAGTCCGTTCGGATCAACAATCAGTCCACCGTTGGCGTGACGCGCAACCGGGTGAATGTAGAAGTCACCCATCGGCTGGCCCACTGTCGAGCGAAGCTGCGCAGCGTTACCATCGTAATCCTGGTGTAACAACTCGTTTGAACCGGAAGCAAGCTTCTCAACTACGTTTGTGTTCTTCGCCAGGTTCAGCGTAATATCCCATGACACGTTGTTCTTCTTGATCGGGGTACCCGAGATAGCGAGCTCAAGCCCTTTGTTACGCAACGTTCCAATATTAGTCAGAACCGATGTTGCTCCAGAAGAGGAAGGGATAGTGAGCGGAAGGATCTGATCGCGGATCTGACCATTGTAGTACGTAAGGTCAAAACCTACACGGTTATCTGCAAAACGGGTCTCAAGACCGAATTCAATTTCATGTTTCTGCTCGGGCTTGATTTCGTCATTGCCAAACGTTGAAGGCAACGTGGTATAGAGCACGGGCTGTCCGCCAACCGCCTGCACACCAAGTGTATTCTGGTCATAAGCGATGTTGGCGAGGTAACGATCAGGATAATTACCTACAATACCCCATGATGCGCGCAGCTTTCCGTACGACACTACCTGAGGAAGGTTGACCGCTTCAGAGAACACAAAGCTTGAATTCACGGAAGGGTAAACAAAGCTGTTATTAGACGGGTGCATCGTTGATGTTCTGTCACGTCTCAGGGTTCCTTCAAGGAAAATAAAATCCTTGTAGCTACCGCTAAGTGTTCCGATGAACGCATCCTTCACGAGTGAATAACGATTCGAACTGCTGTTCGGTGTGTTGACAGAGGCAGACACATCAAACATATTTTCTGTGCTTAAGCCACCGTTGGTTGATCGTGACACAAGCGCGCTGGTTTCTCTTGTCGCAGAGTACCCTCCCATCACATTGAGTTCAATGTCGGGGGTAATTGCTTTTGTATAGGTCAGCATCGCGTCACCGTACATGAGGTTGGTGTTAAGATTATCCATCTGGAACATGCCAGAGTTACCGAACGTCAATGGAATCTCGGTCGAGTTCTTGTATTCCGTACGCTGTGAAGTAATGTCTGCTGCAAGGCGGCCACGCAGCGACAAGCCATTTACGATCTTCCAGTTTGTGGTAATGCTTGAGAGAATTCTGTCGCTCAGTTCCTCCGAACGATTTTCCTTTACGCGCCACACATAATCCATCAAGTCGCCCCGCATACCGTTGTAGATGATGTTTTCGTCAGGTGTAAGACTCTGGTTCGTTCCGGTTACGAAGCGGTAACCTTTGCTCGTCTTATATTTATTGAGGTACCATTCACCATTGTCAAAACGACCGATCATACCGGTGAAGTTGTTGGTAAGGCGATCGATTGAATAGGGACGATTTTTCGTATTCTGGTTGATATAGTTTACCGCAACATCCACCGAAAACTTTTTACCGAGGTCTGTGTGATTGCTCAGGTTAAAGATGTTCTTGTCGTTGGTCGAGCCAATGCTGAGGCCTTCGTTTTCCTGGCGTGTAAACGAAAAACGTGTATTTGATGTCTCGCCACCATTGGAAACCGCGATCGAGTATACCTTGTTATGAGCAGGTTGAAAGAGAGAAGCGTATCCTTCCTGGGCTTCGTATGGTCTGATTACGCCATCCCAAGACATGGTTGGCTTGCCATCGAACTTCGGTCCGAAGTTGATGGTGAACGGCAGGATTCCCCGAGTTTCTTTCACACCATCGCCATCCGTATCGTAGTAAATGAAGCCTTCTGCATCCTGACCAGCGTTGTTGACATTCAATGGAGCACCGGCACCGCGTACATTTTGGTAACGAGGCAGGTATGCAACTTTATCAACGGAATAGCTAGTTGTAAAATCAACTTTGAAGCCTTTTGTGCCTTTACCGGTTTTAGTAGTAATCAGCACGACACCATTCACGGCATCTGATCCATATAGCGCGGCCGCGGATGCACCTTTCAAAATTGAGATATTTTCGATGTCTTCGGGGTTAATATCGAGAAGACCATTACCGCGCAGGCGCTGGTCGTTCCAATAATCTCCGTTATTTACTTCGCCATCACGAATAGGCACACCGTTCAATACAATGAGCGGTTGACTTTTACCTGTGATCGTATTGACACCACGCACCGTAATGTTAACAGCACTTGTAGCGCCACCGGGTGTAGTGTTGATCCGCACACCTGGCGCTTTGCCGTACAAGGCTGAAGCAAAGTTTGGCGTTGCCGTTTGCGTCAGCTCTTTCGCTCCGACTGTAGCTGTTGCATAACCAAGTGCTTTTTTCTCGCGGGGCACCCCGAGCGCAGTCACAACTACTTCCTGCAGCTGCGTGATATCCTCAGCAAGGGACACCTCGATGTTGGTTCTTCCAGCAACGGAGACTTCCTGCGTCAGGAAACCGATAAAAGAAAAGACAAGAACCGCGTCATTGCCGGCAACGGTAAGAGTGAAGTTACCATCGGCATCCGTGGTCGTGCCGGAGGTAGTTCCTTTCTGAAGCACGGATACTCCGGGAAGTGGTGCTGCATCGCTTTGAGCCGTGACCTTCCCCGTCACAGTCTGCGCGTTGACGATGCCTGCCGACATGAGCAAGGCAAAAATGAGTAGAAAATTTTTCATGTAATATGATTTTGGTTGGGTACTGTCTCCAGTCATAATGCTATGGCAAAATTGGCTGAAGCTTACGCTAAACTACCGAGCTTAAATTAAAAAAGCAAGTTTCGTGTCCGCACACGATGCGATCGTGTGCGTAAACGGAAACCGGGTGAGGAATTTTATGGACAGGATGACCCGTTTTACGGCATTCTGCCCTTTTTTAAAAAAAAATCGCTGTGATAACATGCATCTGAAGAAAACGCACGAAATAAAAAAGCCGGATCGAATAATCCGGCTGGATTCATGTAAGTTGCTTTGTTATCGAACGGTCAGCACAGACTGCAATCGAATATCTCGCGAAGAGCTGCCAATCATTAATCTAAAGTCGCCCGGCTCTACTATGAGTTTGAGTTTAGTATCGAGCATCGCCAATAACGCTGGTGTAATCGTGAATCTGACAGTTTTTGTCTCGCCAGGTTGCAGCGCCACACGCGTAAATCCTTTCAGCTCCTGCACGGGCCTCGCCATCGAAGCAAGGACATCTTTGATGTATAGCTGACACACTTCTTCGCCAGCGCGGTTTCCGGTATTTGTTACCTCAAAGGAGAGTGTTGCATTCCCCGTTTTTTCGATCGCGTATTTATCCAGGCGAATGTTGCTATAAGTGAACGTTGTGTAACTCAATCCATAGCCAAAAGGAAAAAGCGGAAGTCCGGTCAGGTTGTGATAATCATCTCCCCTCCCCGTTGGTTTGTGGTTGTACACATAAGGCAATTGCGCTTCATGGATCGGAAAGCTGATCGGAAGTCTTCCCGCAGGATTGTAGGCTCCGGTAAGTACATCGGCAACGGCATGCCCGCCTTCTTCTCCCGGATACCAAACGTCAACAACGGCATCGACATTTTCTAACCAGTTGCTCATGGTGATGGCACTACCGCCAACCAGCACAACAACAATCGGCTTGCCCGTGGCAGCAACCTGGTTAATGAGCTCTTCCTGACGACCAGGCAAAGAAAGGTATGCGCGGTCCTGGAACTCTCCTTCATGTATTCCCGCCACCACCACCGCAACATCTGCCTGGCTTGCGAGGGCAACCGCCTCCCTAACCGCAGCGTCTTCATTTGATTCGCTCTCTACTGTCCAGATTAATCGGATGCGCGCGTTACCAACGGGCTCATAAAATTCAATCCTGATATCATGCCATTGTCCTTTCGCGAAATCTACGTCAACCAGGCGCGTGTGATAACTTTGCTTGCTCCACTGATCAATCGCCAGGGTATTGTCAACATACAAACGGAATCCATCATTTCCCTCAAGACCGATTTTGTATTTGCCCGGCTTTGGCGAAGTAATCTTTCCGGTCCAGCGCGCACTATAAAATTGCGATGGAATAGCTTCATCAGGCGATGCCAACGTCCACAAGAAGTCGATGTTATCCACCGATTTCACCACTGTCGGTTTTCCTTCCAGCGTGACATTAGTAAAGTATTCGGCCTGGAGGCCATTCAATTCACCATGCGATAAAAATTTCCCCGGAACAATCGTCAACTCCTGGGGCGCTCGCATTACTCCTTTTGCAAACAATATCTTACGATCGCCCCTTGCCTTGAGACCATCCAGGATGCTCACCTTTGAGTTTCCAGGTCCACTGTAACCACCAAGCCGTGCTTCAACAGCATCCTGACCGATAACAGCAATTGTTTTTACAGTTGATCTAAAAGGCAATGTTTGATCTGCATTCTTCAACAGCACGATTGATTCAAGCGCAGCTTTTTTTGCAATTCGCTTATGTTCAGCAATCTGCTTCACTGCCGCAGCCTGCTCATCAATGTACGGGTTCTCGAAAAGTCCTAACTCAAACTTTGCTTTAAGCACGCGCGACACTGCGTCATCAATACGTTCCGAATCACGCTCTTTTCCGATCAACCCGGGACTGAAAAGTTTGTGGTGCTGGTAATCAGTCTGAAAAATTACGTCCAATCCTCCCGAAATAGCCTTTGTCGCTGATTCTGCATAATCTTTGGCGGTCTTATGGAGAACAACGGATCCACCTGTTGCATTTGCATCGGAGATTACAAATCCGTCAAAACCCCAATCCTGCTTCAGCTTCTTCTTCAGTAGCCAATCGTTTGCGGTGGAGGCAATCCCATCATAGGAATTATAGCTTGTCATGACCGACCGTGTCCCACCGAGGGTAAAGCAAGCTTTGAACGGTGGGAAATGAATCTCCTCGAGGAACCGCTCATTGAAGTGAATGGGATAGCTGTCGCGACCACCATCCCCCACATTGGCGATCAGGTGTTTAGGCGTTGTAATAATACCGCGTTTCTCAAAGGCGCTCACATAAGCTACTGCCATAGCGGATGTCAGGAACGGATCTTCTCCATACGTTTCTTCAACCCTGCCCCACCGTACATCCGAGGCAATGTTAATGACTGGAGAGAGAATCTGCCGAATCCCCCGGGACTTCGTTTCAAGTGCAATTGCAGTTGCCACTTCGCGCATGAGCAAGGTATCAAAGGATGCTGCAAGGCCGATTGACTGCGGGAACGAAGTTGCCCCATCTCTCACCAGGCCGTGCAAGCCCTCGTCAAAGGCAATAATCGGAATTCCGAGCCTGGACTTCTCAACAAAATAACGTTGAATGGCATTGATCTTTTTTGCGAGCGCAAGGGCATCTTCATTAGTATTGTACGTGAGAAGCTGTTGCGTTTCACCGGGCGCCTTTGAGGAAGCGCTCACCTGGAACCCGAAAATTCCGTGCTTGTATTGATCTGGCGATTCAAGCTTATCAAGGTCACCCGGGATCATAAACATCTGCCAGAACTTTTCTTCTGGTGTCATTCGTGCGAGGAGGTCTTTCACGCGCTCATCTATCGGTAACGTTGGATTTTTATAAGGAGGAAGAGACTGGGCTATTGCGACAAGGTGAACCTGCGCGAAGTAAAGTAAGGCCAGGGCAACGAACCGGATTTTTGCTTTCATGCCCCAAGTTGACTATTTGTTAAGAAAAAGTAAAATTAAAACGCGTGTACCGTTATCGAAAACGGTTGCTCCGTGTGCGGTAACGGATAGGGTATGCCGCTGGCATTCCAATTTGGCATTAAGTCACTCCACATGCTGGAAAATTCAAAAAAAGGTCCTTTATTAGTAGTTAATTGATTTCACTAGTAGCTAAGCCGCTCAGACATTTTGTATGGCAAAAAAAATTATAAGGCTTAAGGACATCGCAAAACTGGCGAACGTGTCAGTAGGCACGGTCGATCGGGTTATCCATAAACGTGGGGAAGTATCGGAGGATTCTTATAAAAAGATAATGGCCATTGTTGAAAAGACGGGCTACACTCCAAATCTGCTTGCACGAACGCTGGGTTCTAATAAAGTAATTAAGATCGCGGCAGTGATCCCGGACCCTGAGCAGGATGAATATTGGAAGTTTTCGCATGACGGAATCCTCAAGGCGGAAAAAGACTGGCTTCAATACAGCGTGCAGATCAAAACATATCTTTTTGATCTTTATGACAAGGCATCATTTATCAAGGGCGTAAAGGCTGCGGTGAAAGCGAAGCCTGATGGACTCCTGATGGCTCCAATCTTTCACAACGAAGCGATCGAGGCCGCAAAGCTTTGTGAAGAAAATAACATCCGGCACGTCCTGTTTAACAACAACCTTCCGGAAACGAATCCCCTTACGTTTGTTGGTCAGAATCTTTACGAAAGTGGCCAGCTGGGTGCGGAGCTCTTATCGATCAGCCAGAAAGATCCGGGCACATACGCCATCCTTCATATTTATGACGACATCAGTAACTCCACTCACCTGTCCGAAAAAGAAAAAGGATTCCGTGACTACTTCAAGAATCTGAAGGGCCCAAAAAACAAAGCGATCGGCATCGACCTGAACTTCACCCATAAAAAGACACTTGAGAAAGAGCTGAATGAATTATTTGCCACGCCCGATCTTCGCGGGCTGTTGGTCACGACATCAAAAGGAGCCTCAGTAGTTTCAACAATGCTCGAGAAGCATGGCAAGAACGGAATCCGACTGGTTGCGTACGATTTGCTTGCGGAGAACATTACATTCCTTAAAAAAGGTATCATCGATTTCCTCATAGACCAAAATTCAAAACAACAGGCCTATACAGGTATAACGCACCTCGCGAATTTTTTTCTCTTCAAGAAGCAACCTCCGACCGCATTGTTCGCGTTGGAAATTATCAGCCGCCAGAATTTGAATTCATATCTGGCAGCAAAAGCCCAGGATTAGGGAATCAGGAATTGGCATTAGGAATTGGGCATTAGGAATTGCGCATTAGGAATTGGGCATTAGGCATTGAGGATGTCAAAAGGTTGCGTCTCTTCAAATTAAGGCTGTCCTTTAGCTACTTCAAAAATAAATCCGCGCTTCGAGACGCGGATTTCTGTTGTTGGATTTTAGGAGCCCCCTGCCGGAATCGTCCCGATAGCTATCGGGACAGCGACCTACATACTGTATTTGCCTCTAAGTTTCTCAATAATCTCAGGATACCGCATCAGATTCTGGATGTACGTTTTTTGACTCTCCTTTTCATATGCGTCTCGATGTTTACAAGACGTTACTCCCCCAAAAAAAAATCCGCGCTTTGAGACGCGGATTTCTGTTGTTGGATTTCAGAGCCCCCTGCCGGAATCGAACCAGCGACCTACTGATTACAAGTCAGTTGCTCTACCAGCTGAGCTAAGGAGGCCTTTCCCTATTGATTAAGGAGGTGCAAAAATAAGTTAAGAATGCATCTTCGCAAACATTTTGGAAAAAATGTTGCTTTAAGAGCCGCAAAATGGACTGTTCAGCATCGTCAATTTCATCTTTTACACATCTCCATAATTCCTAGAGAATTCTTCCCAGCATGCCACCTAAACTTCGGCTATTGCGGCTGCGGTTAAGACCTCCCAGTATCGATCCGAGCCCACCTCCAAGGCCGCCCATTCCTCCACCCAGGACGCCTCCCAAAACGCCTCCCAGTAGTCCTCCGCCAAGCCCACCGGAGCCTCCAAACATTCCGCCAGCGCCTGGTCTGCGTCTTCCAAGCGCCTTCGCAGCGATTCCGCCAAGCAGGATGGGTCCAAGCATTCCCATCAGACCTCCTCCTCCGCCACCGAGATTCAGTCCAGCCCTTGAAAGCTTATCACGCATCCCCAACGAGTCAAGAAAGCCGGAAGACTGCGCCTGCTCAGGCGTTGGATCTTTCTCGGCCGCTTTGCTCACAAACTCATCCAGCACGTCCACCTGATTCGTGTTTACACCAAGGTGTCGCGCAATTTTTTCAATATTCTCTTTTTCATCTTCAGTATAGTTCTCATCCGCCTTGGCCAGCGCAATCAAATCCGTGATCAGCGAAAAACGGAGCTGGCTGTTCTTTAAAACGTCAAGGCACTTTTTCAATTCGTCACCTGAAATACTGGTTGCCGACTGAAGAATGAAATCCTCCTGCTGTTGCGATAAGCCAGCTGCGTGCGACAACTCACGAAGGTGATCCAATTCTTCCTGCGATGCTTGTCTGTCTGCTGTTGAAAGTGACGCAAGCGCTGCAAGGTAGGCGCCCTTTTCGCGCTCACTGTATCCCGACAAAACTGATGTTGTTTGTAATTCCATGGCATTTATTGTTTGTTCCTTCAACAAACGCTTCAAAATCGTGCCCTCTGAAATTCATTTGCCGGCAACCAGCTGCATAGGCAATAAAAATTCTCGTTATCTTACTCATATGAAACAAATCAGTCTACTTATACAATTTCTCTTGATCGTTTCAACCTGTCATGCGCAACTCCGGGTCAGTGATAATAAGCGATTCCTGGTTACCAGCGACAACAAGCCTTTTTTCTGGCTCGGTGACACGGCCTGGGAACTATTCCACCGCCTCAACCGTGAGGAAGCCGAGCGATATCTCAAGGATCGTGCAGACAAAAAGTTTAACGTTATTCAAGCTGTCGCGCTGGCTGAACTTGATGGCCTCGGCACGCCCAATGCCTACAATGAAATTCCTTTAGAAAACAACGATCCAACTAAACCTCGTGAAGCCTACTTCAACCATGTTGATTTCGTAATAGACAAGGCGAATGAACTGGGTTTATACATCGCGCTCCTCCCTACCTGGGGAGATAAAGTTTTCAAAGACAAATGGGGTGTTGGACCAGAGATCTTTACGGTGGCAAATGCAAAAACTTACGGTAAGTGGCTCGGCAATCGGTACAAATCCAGAAAGAATATCATTTGGGTTCTGGGTGGAGATCGCAATCCGCGAAATGAAAATGATGTGGCGATCTGGCGAGCGATGGCAGAGGGAATAGTGCAGGCGGTTGGTGGAAATGATAAAGCATTGATGACCTTTCATCCTCAGCCAAACAACCTCGAAGATGCCGGCTCTGCAAAGTGGTTTCATCAGGATGATTGGTTAGACTTCAATATGTTTCAAACAGGCCACTGCCGGGAGAACAATGTGTGGGACAGAATTCAGGTTGCTTATAAAAAGACACCGACAAAACCGGTACTGGATGGAGAGACCCTTTACGAAGACCACCCGGTGTGCTTTAACGCAAAAGATTTGGGAACCTCGAGCGCATTTGATATTCGCAAACATGCCTACCTCGATGTGTTTGCAGGGGCATTTGGACATACTTACGGATGCCACGACATATGGCAAATGTACTCACCTGGAAAAGAACCTGTGAACGGACCACACCTTGCCTGGTACGAAGCAATCAATTTGCCTGGCGGATCTCAAATGCAATTCCTCAGGATGCTGATGGAGTCGCGACCAATGCTTGACCGCGTGCCTGACCAGTCGCTTATCTCGGATGCTGGAGGAGCCAACGATCGCATCCAGGCAACGCGGGGAAAGGACTATATTTTCGTGTACAGCGCTCATGGAAAAAGCTTTCGTGTCTTCAACAAAATCGATGCAAAACAACTTCAGGCCTATTGGTATGATCCAAGAACGGGCAAAAGCAAAGACGCAGGACGCCACGTAGGGGTGGAGTGGATCGATTTTACTCCTCCCTCTTCCGGCTACGGCCAGGACTGGGTTTTGATTATTGATGACGCTACAAAAAACTACAAAGAGCCTTCTTTCCAAATAACACGCTAAACAATCACCTATGGTTCTATACGCAGGGCCGCTGCAGATGCTTTACGAACGTGGATTTGTACGGTACATTGGCTACCAGGATTCTGAAATTCTGCGCATGATCTATTTCGCCTTGCGTGATGAAAATTGGGACACGTGTGAACACGTCATCCTGCGCGAAGAAAAAGACATCACCTGGGAAACCTTTACCATTCACTATGAAAGTGTGAGCCGTCAACATAGCCAGGATCTGATTCGGTGGGATTGCAGGATCGAGGGGTCGCCAGACAGCAGCATCCGTTTTACGATTCATGGTGAAGTTTTAAAAGACATCAAGAAAAACAGGGCGGGCTTCTGCGTGCTGCACCCTTTGAAGAATGTGACAGGTCAGCCTGTCGAAATTGTCGAGGCATCCGGATCAGCGCGAAGTGGTTATTTCCCTGTAGAGGTCGCACCCAGAAATCCCTTCCGGAATATTCGGAAGCTTAAGTGGAATTTTGAGAATAAATGGTATGAACTCTCCTTTGAGGGCGATGTATTCGAAACAGAGGACCAACGGAATTGGATTGACACGTCTTTCAAAACATTCTGCACACCATCCGACCTTCCCATCCCGGTTACACTCGTTGCCGGCACACAAATATTCCAGCGGGTCACTTTCCGCCCCCTTGAAAAACTCCAACCAATCACTTCGCACCAGTCGACCATAATTCAGCTGGACAAATCCGGAGAGCGTACAAAACTTCCGGCTGTTGGTGTATTCCTCGCGGAAGACCATGAGAACACGGCAACCGCAGCAAGCCAGTTGATCCGCCAGTTGGGCCTTGACCATCTCGCAATCGAAGTTAACGCTTCCTCACCTCACTGGGTATCAGCTTTATCGAGGCAGTGTGAATTTGCGCATTCGCTAGCACTCCCTTTGTCGATAAAATTTCATGCAGGTTCCTCCTCAAGTGAGTCGCTGCAGGCTTTGGCATTGCTGATCCAGCAGAACCGACTAAACGTGAAGGATATCACTTTTCTCTCTGGGAATGAGCCTGTGACAAGCGCTGCGTTGTTGCAGGCGCTCGGAGCAAGCAAGAATCTTTTCATGAAGGTCGAAGTCGGTGCAGGAACCTTGAGTGACTTCAAGAATATCAATCGGCACCGGTTTGATGCTGCAGGCGTTGACTTCATTTCATATGGCGCTAATCCTCAGGTTCATGCATTTGACGACCGGACACTAATTGAAAATATCGATGGGTTTCGGGAGACTGGGAAAAGCGCGGCCTCCATTTACCAGGGCAAAGCAATTCACATTTCCCCCGTTTCGTTGCGCGACCGATCAATGAAGGTGGCAGATCCAAGGCAAAAGACAGAGTTTGCAGCATTGTGGGCATTTGGCGCATTACGTGCGGCTGCGGAAGGAAGGGTATCGAGCCTGACGTTGTTTGAGACCACCGGAGACAAAGGTATTGTTTCTGCGGAGGGTGTACCCTACCCCGTCTTCTCAACCCTTGAGAAACTTCTACGGTTCAGGAATCATGAAATGGTTGTATTAAAGAATAGTGAACCACTGCTCATTGATGCCATGCTCCTCACCAATGACAGCTACACAACGCTCTTGCTGGTAAATTACACCGATGATTTACAAACCGTGCGATACGGGCGAAACGAGTTTCAGGTCGCACCGCTACAGATGCACGAAGTGAACCTAAGCGGTACGTAGCATTCTGAGCTGCTGTTTCAATTGGTGCAAATGATCCGTTGCCTCTTTGATTTTTTGATTAAACTCTTCACGCACGCTCTCTGCGTTCTTTGACTTTCCAAAGAACTCAAGATTGTTCTTCCAGAGGGCAATATCATTTTCAACCTTTTGGATCTTTTTACGGATGCCAAGTTCTTTTTGGAAGATCTTTTTGTCGGCCATCGGATCTTTTTTGAGATCGCTCAGCTGGTTCTCCAGCAGCACACGACTCTTGTCGTCTTCGCTCAGATCAGGAATGACGTCAATAAATTTCTGAACGGCTTCATGATACCGGTTACGAATACTGGTGATGTCTTTCTTGGGAACAAAGCCGACCGAGTTGTACTTATCCTGCAACTCCCGAAGCAACTCCACAGTGGCGGACTTTTCGCTGGCGCGTTTCTCCAATTCCTCTATCACAGCGTTCTTAACATTGAGATTGTCGATTTGCTCCTGCTCAACTTTTCCCTGCTGACCTCTGCGCTGTGAGAAGAAATAGTCGCAGGCATCCTTAAATTCCTTAAATACTTTCTCACGGAATTTTTCGGGCACGGGACCAACCTCTTTCCACTTTTGCTGCAGGTTCTTCAGCTCATTGGACGTTTTTCCCCAATCCTGGCTCTCGCGCAATTCGAGCGCTTTTTTGACCAGATCGTTTTTGAGCTGGAGGTTAGCCTCACGCTCTTCATCCAGTTTTTTGAAGAAAGTATTCTTGTTGTTAAAGAATGTCTTGAAGGCGGTCCAGAATTTTTTATTTACCTCTTTAGCTTTCGCGCGCGGCAAGCCACCTACTGCCTCCCAGCGCTTCTGGAGCTCGAGGATTTCTTTCGTCTTCTCGTTCCACTCCTTGATACGATCTGTCTGGAAACTTGTGAACGCCTGCGCTTCATCGCCAAGTTTATTTTTCAATTCATAGTTCGCATTCAGGTCTTGCTGAAGTTTTTGCAGATAAGTGTCGCGTTTGGCATACACCGCATCGGATGCTGCCTTAAACCGCTGCCAAACAGCCTCTTTATTTTCCAACGGCACCGGGCCAATGTGCTTGAACTCGTGATGCAATTCATTCAGCTCGCGAATGGCATCTTTGATCATCTCAACATTCACCAGCTTTTCCGCACGATTGCATAATTCAAGCTTGGCCTCCAGGTTCTTTCTGCGATCGAGCTCTTTTAATTCAAAGTAAATATTTTGATTATCGTAGAAACGATCAACGAGGGCATGGTAGCTAGCCCATAGCGTCTTAGCTTGCGTTCCGGGTACAGGTCCGGTGCTCCTCCACTCCTTTTGAATTTCCTTGAATGTATCAAACGAATGAGCGTTATCCTGCTGCTCCGTCAGTTCACGAAGCTTCTCGATCAATTCCTGCTTGCGTTTCAGGTTGTCGGTTTTCTTTTCCTCCTGTTCGCGAAGTTGTTGCTGCCTGCGGTCGCGGATGAGCTTCACGTTCGCGTCAAATACATTATCGTGCTCATCGCCTTTGTAGTCGAAATCTTCAGCTACACCGCCCTCCTGTGTGAATTTCTGAAGTGCCGCGATTCTTTCTTTTTCGCGGATCTCTTCGTAAAGTGGTTTGATCTCTCGAACAATCGATTCTGCTTTTTGCGTATTGGATTCCCTGGAAAGTTCTTTGACTAACTCGGCAAACTGAGCTTTCGTATAGTTTGAATAGTCTACATGTTTGTGCTCTTCTTCCAAAATCTCTTCCGTGTGCTCATCGTGCTCGGCAAGATCGATTTCAGATTGAATAGCATTAGCTTTCGTGTGGGCATGTTCCAGCCCTGCTCCCTGCTCCTGCGCAGGTCCGAGTTCTCGTTTATCTCTTTCCATGGTCAAAGAATCCATTACTACAAATCAGTTAATGCTAAGTTAATAAAATACTAATTCAAACGTGGGTCGGTTGGGTAGTTTGAATAAACGCTAAACCTTCCACCCATACTTTCGAGGGCTTTTCTCCACATCACCTGGGGATCGGTGTCGAACAGCAGCTGTTCGTTTATAAAATCACACACAATCCATGAATCCTGCTCCAATTCCGCATCTAGCTGACCCGGCCCCCAGCCGCTGTATCCCAGAAAGAAACGAATGTCGTTAACGGGAATTTGCTTCGTGTCCACCAATGTCACCAGCGTCTCAAAGTCGCCCCCCCAATAGACGTTAGGCGCAATCTCAACCGCATTTGCCACGGACGAGTTGCGGTGAATAAAATGTAACGTATCCTGCTGCACGGGCCCCCCAACGTATACCATACTGTCGAGCGAAAGCACGTCTTCCATCACTTCTGTAACTTTAAGAATTGAAGGTTTATTCAGCACAAAGCCAAATGAGCCTTCGTCATTATGCTCGCAAAGCAGCACCACGGTTCGCTCAAAGTTGGGGTCCGGAAGGAATGGCTCGGAGATCAATAACCGGCCTTTCTCGGGTGCTATCTTATTCCTGTATTTGAAGAATTCCATGGACCTTATTTAATAGGTTTTTACTCGATTAAATACTCCGGAATGATAGTAAGTTTCACTGAACTTTCTCTGAAATACTGGAATAAATACTTCGACATCATCTAAGCAAATCTTATTGTTTTGATAAATTTCATGCCTGTTTCGCTAATATTGGCACGGAAAAACGTATGCAAAAAAACATAACCGATTTACGCAAAGAATATTCGAGATCTACCCTCGATTTCTCCAATGTGCTGAAAGATCCTTTAAAACAATTTGAGAAATGGTTCGATGAAGCTATGCAGGCCGGGGTGACCGAACCCAACGCCATGCACCTGGCTACCGTTGACGAACATGGAAAACCTTCCTCACGCATCGTCCTGCTCAAGGGAATTGAAGCCAATAGGTTCATTTTTTACACAAATTATCAGAGCAAAAAAGGTCGTGAACTGGAACAGAACCCTGCGTGCGCGCTAACATTCTTCTGGCCGGACATTGAGCGCCAGGTGCGCATTGAAGGCGTTGCCGACCGTGTAGACGCATCGCTCTCGGATCAGTATTTTCAAAGCAGACCTCGCGGCTCGCAAATTGGCGCATGGGCTTCACCCCAAAGCACCATCATTAAAGACCGGGATATCCTTGAGGAAAGGGCACAACAAATGGAGAAAAAATTTGAGAACGATAAGGTTCTTCCTCGTCCGAACCAATGGGGTGGCTATCAGATCGACCCGCTTGTCATCGAGTTCTGGCAAGGCAGGCCGAGCCGTCTGCATGACCGCATACAGTTTACAAAAGTGGATGGCGAGTGGAGGATGAACCGGTTGGCACCGTGAAAAATGTGCCGGTGAATATGCGAATTAGCCAATGAATCAATTAGCCAATATGCCAATTGAGTTTAGAGTGACGAATTACGAATATTGAATGACGAATTAGAGTCCGGTAATGAAAGCAATGGCGGTGGAGACGATCATGGCTTTCATTTGCCCATTGGCATATTGGCTAATTAGCACATTAACCTCACATCAGATCGAAGAGGTTCTTCACGCCAGGAAATCTTCTCACTGTGAATCCTTCTCCATGCGTTCCTCCTATGGCGTGACCAAATTCTACCGCTCGCGCCTCTAGCATCTTTAAGAATCCAGGTTTCGAAATGTAGGTTTCCGGCTCAGAACTTTTTGCATCATAAAACTGGCTGCTGAATGCCAAGATGGCCTCCATCTTCTTATCCCAGAACCCGGAAATGTCAACGATAAAATCGGGTTCGAGGTATTGACTTTGAATGTAATGATAGAGCGCTTTCGGCCGCCACGGTTCCTGCTTTACCTGGTCATCGTAAGTAATGATCTTGCCCAATCCTGAAAGGAAGCACGCATCATGTGCGAGCTCGGCTCCTTTTCCATGGTCGATGTGGCGATCGTACGTTGCGTTTGCAATTACGATCTCCGGCTGGAACCTGCGAATGCTTTGAATTAAAAGTAACTGAGACTCTTCATCGTTCTTGAAAAAGCCATCGCGCATGCAAAGGTTCTCCCGCACTGAAAGGCCGAGAATTCTTGCCGAGGCCGCAGCTTCTTTTGCACGGAGCTCAGGCGTACCTCGGGTACCAAGTTCACCTTTCGTAAAATCCACAACACCCACCTTCTTTCCTGCAGCGGTGTGTTTTGCAATCGTACCACCACAACCGAGTTCAGCATCGTCAGGGTGTGCGGCAAGAACGAGGATATCGAGTTTCATGGTAAAAGTTGATCCGTTGATTCGTTGATTAGTTGATTAGTTTCTGATCTAAAACGTGTGCTTAAATCAAATATTTGTATTGCTCAGACAACTTCCGGTTCCCCGCTTGAAGCTTGAAGCCCTCGAAGCTCGCGGCTCGAAGCTCAAAGCTTTATTGTTCGGTCGAAAAAAATCATCAGACCAACTAGCTGTGCACCATTCCCATCTCCATCTCTTTCGCCACCAAAAACTTCTCCGCATCGAGCGCACCCATGCAACCCGTGCCCGCAGCAGTAATTGCCTGACGATATACTTTGTCGGCTGCATCGCCAACGGCAAACACGCCTTCCACATTTGTCTTGCTGGTGCCCGGCTGTACAATGATGTAGCCCGTCTCGTCCATGTTCACGTAAGGCTTGAAAACATCCGTGTTTGGTTTGTGACCAATAGCTAAAAAGAAACCTTGGATCGGAATGAGTTTCTTTTCCCCGGTTTTATTGTTAACCACGCGTACCCCGGTCACTTCATTTCCATTCCCAATGATCTCTTCAGTCTCCGTGTTCCAGTGGATTTCAATGTTCGGAGTGTTTTTTACGCGTTGCTGCATGATCTTGGACGCACGCATTTCGTCACGTCTTACAATCAAATGTACCTTTGTGCAAAGGTTTGCCAGGTAGGTCGATTCCTCTGCAGCGGAATCTCCAGCACCCACAACAGCCACTTCTTTGCCGCGATAGAAATATCCGTCACAGACCGCGCAGGCGGAGACGCCTTTGTTATAATATTGTTCTTCTGTAGGCAAGCCGAGATATTTAGCTGTTGCACCTGTGGCTATAATCACTGACTCGGCCACCACTGTCGTCTTTTCATCCACGACAACCTTATGCGGCCATCCCGAAAAATCAACGGATGTTACCATTCCATAATTGATTTTTGTTCCGAAGCGCTCGGCCTGCTTTTGCAGGTCAACCATCATTTGTGAACCATTGATCCCGTCCGGATAGCCCGGGAAATTTTCCACGTCATTCGTTGTTGTAAGCTGGCCTCCAGGTTGGCCACCCGTGTAAAGTACGGGCTTCAGACCTGCGCGCGCTGCATAGATTGCTGCAGTATAACCCGCTGGCCCGGAGCCGATGATAAGCACTTTTACCGTCTCGTTTGTCATGTCTAAAAACTGTAGTGGTGTTTTGTTGTATAAATAAAGGGTCTGCTAGAGACCCTTCAAATAATGCCGGAAAATAAATATTCTTAACCGAGATAAGGCTTCAAAGCTTTGCTTCTGCTGGTGTGGCGTAAACGTCTGATCGCCTTTTCTTTGATCTGACGGACGCGTTCGCGGGTTAAATTGAACTTCTCACCAATCTCTTCAAGCGTCATTGAGTGTTCGCCATTCAAACCGAAGTACAGCGTGATAACGTCAGCCTCACGTTGCGTAAGCGTTGAAAGCGCGCGCTGAACTTCTCTGCGAAGCGAATCATTCATCAAACCTGAGTCTGGTGTTTCTTCACTGTCGTTCTCGAGAACGTCAAGCAAGCTGTTTTCTTCTCCCTGCACGAACGGAGCATCCATCGACACGTGGCGACCTGAGATCTTCATGGTGTCAACAACTTCCGCAGTGGTTACGTCCAGTACTTCTGCAAGTTCTTCCGGAGAAGGCTCGCGCTCATATTTCTGTTCGAGCTCGGAAAACGTTTTTGAAATCTTATTCAAGGAACCTACACGGTTCAACGGAAGACGAACGATACGCGACTGTTCAGCTAACGCCTGGAGGATGGACTGACGAATCCACCATACGGCATATGAAATGAATTTAAAACCACGGGTTTCATCGAAACGTTGCGCAGCTTTGATCAAACCTAAGTTTCCCTCGTTGATCAGGTCACCTAACGACAGACCTTGATTCTGATATTGCTTGGCAACAGAAACAACGAAACGGAGGTTAGCTTTTGTCAGTTTCTCCAACGCGATCTGGTCTCCCTCCTTAATCCTTTTCGCCAGCTCCACTTCTTCATCGGGAGTAAGCAGATCAACCTTACCAATCTCCTGAAGGTATTTGTCCAGCGATTGGCTTTCGCGGTTGGTGATTTGTTTACTGATTTTTAATTGTCTCATCCGGATTTATCGATACTTAAGTTTAAACAATTTTTGCCTAATTCTTAGTTCCTACAACTAATAGTTGGTTAAACGTCTATTCCGTTGGTGTAGTTTGCTTTTGCGGTGGTTTTGGTATCAAAACTTTTCTGGAAAGTCTGAATTTACCTGTTTTCTTGTCTACCTCAATCAGTTTCACCTTAATTTCTTCACCGACTTCCAGGACACCCTCCATGTTTTCGAGGCGCTCCCACTTAATCTCAGAAATATGCAATAAACCGTCTTTTCCAGGCATGAACTCAACGAATGCACCAAACGGCATGATCGACTTCACCTTACCATCATAAACCTGGCCAACTTCCGGTATCGCAACAATTCCTTTAATACGTTTCAAGGCGCCTTCCATGGCTTCTTTGTTGGTTGCGAAGATATTCACAACGCCCTTATTATCAACTTCTTCAATCACAACGGTTGCGCCAGTGGTATTCTGAATATCCTGAACGATTTTTCCACCAGGGCCGATTACAGCACCAATCATCTCTTTCTCGATAATGATGGTCTGAGCGCGTGGTGCATGAGGCTTCAGGTCAGGACGAGGTGCGCTCAATACCTTCTTCATCTCATTCAAGATATGCAGACGGCCCTGACGAGCTTGTTCCAATGCTTCCTTCAGCACTGCGTAAGTAAGACCCTCAACTTTAAGGTCCATCTGGCAGGCGGTGATACCCCTTTCGGTACCCGTCACCTTGAAATCCATGTCGCCAAGGTGATCTTCATCGCCAAGGATATCGGAGAGAATAGCATACTTTCCAGTCTTAGCGTCTGAGATCATACCCATTGCAATGCCGGAAACCGGTCCTTTTACAGGAACGCCAGCATCCATCAAAGCGAGCGAGCCGGCACAAACAGTCGCCATTGAAGATGAGCCGTTTGATTCAAGAATATCGGAAACCACACGGATCGTGTACGGGTTTTCGGTGTCTGATGGCAGCACTTGTTTCAAAGCACGCAGCGCAAGGTTTCCGTGGCCGACTTCACGCCTTCCGGGGCCTCTGTTTGGCTTCACTTCACCGGTTGAAAAACCAGGGAAATTATAATGCAGAATAAATTTGTTTGACCCATCAATCATAGCGCCATCGATCATCTGCTCATCGAGCTTGGTACCGAGCGTAACCGTTGTCAATGACTGGGTTTCGCCACGGGTGAAGATTGATGAACCGTGGGGTGAAGGAAGATAATCCACTTCGCACCAGATGTCCCTGATTTGATTTGTCTTACGGCCATCAAGGCGAACAGCCTGGTTCAAAACCAGGTCGCGGGCTGCTTTCTTTTGAATATCGTGATAGTATCTTTTTACAAGCGCCTTATCGATTGTTGAATCCTCAGGAAGCGCATCGAGGTAATCGTTCACGATCTTTTCAAAACCTTCGCCTCTGAGCCTTTTGTTTGGCGTTTGAAGTGCCGCATGCGCATAGGCTTTGTCGTAAAACAATTTCCAAAGTTCTTCGCGGAGGGTTTCATCGTTGTTTTCATGGCTGTAGGTCCTCTTTTGAGTTTTGCCTGCAGCTTTTGCGAATTCGATCTGAACCTCACATTGAACTTTAATGGCTTCGTGAGCCGTCTTCAATGCTTCGAGCATATCATCTTCGCTCACCTCTTTCATTTCGCCTTCAACCATCAGAATGTTCTCGATGGACGCGGCAACGATCAGGTCGATATCGGCTTTTTCTTTCGCTTCCATCGTTGGATTGATGACGAACTTGCCATCAATGCGCGCCACGCGCACTTCAGAGATCGGGCCGTTAAACGGAATATCGGAAACCGACAGTGCAGCCGAAGCAGCAAAGGCAGCGAGCGAATCGGGCAATGCATCTTTATCACCGGAGATCAAATAGATCATTACTTGTGTCTCAGCATGATAATCATCTGGGAATAAGGGGCGTATTGCGCGGTCAACAAGACGGCTGATCAATACTTCATAGTCTGAAAGTTTGCTTTCACGCTTCAAAAATCCGCCCGGGATCTTTCCGGTCGAGGCAAATTTTTCCTGGTAGTCAACAGAGAGTGGAAGGAAGTCAGTGCCTTCTTTTGCGTCAGTGGCAGAGACAACAGTGGCAAGCAACATGGTGTTGCCCATTTTCAATACAACAGAACCATCGGCCTGGCGGGCAAGTTTTCCGGTTTCAATAGTAATTTCTCGGCCGTCCGGGAGCTTACAGCTTTTTGTAATAACAGTTGGTTTCATAAAATAGATTAATTCGGGCGACCGGCCTCACACAAGGCTCGCCCATGAATAAAAGTAAAAAGGGAACCTTTCGTTTGGTTCCCTGGGAAGATTATTTTCTTAGATCGAGATCCGTTAGCGTAGCACGGTATCTTTCAATATCGGTCTTCATGAGGTAGTTAAGGAGTTTTTTGCGCTTTCCTACCAGCTTCATCAAGCCTTGCTGGGTAGAGAAGTCCTTCTTATTTTCTTTCAAATGCTCTGTCAGGTGATTGATTCTGTGGGTGAAGAGAGCAATTTGAGATTCCGCTGAGCCAGTATCCTCCTTTTTCTTGCCGAAGCCGTGTTTTTTGAAGAGATCTTGCTTAATTTCTGTTGTTAGATACATCGCAAAAAATATTTATCCTTTATTTCAAGGGGCAAATGTAGACTTTTCGGTAATAACTACCAAAAAAAACCTGATTATAGACGTGAAAAACCCTATTTAAACGCCTGTTTCAGGCCTGATTTCGTCTTTCGGGAAGCAAAAGTCCGCTTTACCTTATCAAAAACAACACTATAGAAGTCTGATTCAAACAATCGGGCATCCACCCGGGCCTGGCGCAGGAAAAACAAACCAATAACAAAAAGGATCACATCAGCCGCCCAAACACCGGTGACAGCCGAAATTGTGCCTTGTTTCGCGAGCTTCTCGCCCTGCATGCTGAGCAGGTAGTACACGATAAAGAAGAGAATTGACACCAGGAACGGAATACCGAGGCCCCCACGTTTGATGATGGCCCCTAATGGTGCACCAATCAGAAACATGGCGATGCACGCCAACGAACTGGCAATGATCTTATGCCACTGTATTTCAAACACCGCCAGCTCTTTAATGTAAACATCAATGGATGCGTTGGTGTTTTCCAGCTGGCTCTTCACCTGTCGCGCCATGTTGGTAGCCCCCTGAACTTCCTCATGACCCGGCTCCCGGCTGAACAACTGGTCAATTCGTGCCATGGCCGCAGAATCTGCTTCGGGTAATTGCACAACCAGAGGTGATTTCAATGCATAGGGGTTGGCAGGCTGCGGACTGTAGGGTACTGCTGACGGATCCTGCCGATAATTCTCATCAAGGATGCCATTATTCGACTTCTTGTATTCGCTGCTGTCGCGCGACAGTTTGTGATGATAGATTTCCATTGGAAGGTAGACTGTATCCTTCTTCCTGAAGAATTGAAAATGAGTTGGCTTGTAAGCGTAATGATAGGCCGATTGCTGCTTCACCTCACCCTGGATAGAGTCAATATCGCTATCGAGTTCACCGAGGTTACGCATAATGCGATTTCCTTCAAACCATTTTTTATCCGTTCTCTTTAAATCATAGGAGGACAAATCGAAGACGATTTCTGACCGCGCAAAACGGCTTCGGGTAAGTGATTCGTTCTGCACTGCTTTCGGACCTGTCATCTCGCGCTCGTTGCTTGCACCTTCAGTATAATTGTACCCATTATACAATTCGAACTTAAGGTACCGCTCATTGAGGATCGTGGACATCCTACCGGAGTCGGCTACGGTCACTTCTTTGTTGCCATCATTCTTGCGATGATCATACACAATGATCTCTTTCAATGCATCGGGGTCGTCAGGAAATTTCTGGTTCACCTTGATTGAAATGTCGGGGATTCCGTTGTAAAATGTTCCCTCACGCAATTCAAGGGCAGGCTTCTTCTGCTTAATGTCATACAACAAGCTGTAGGCTTCCAGTGCGGCCCTTGGCACGAGGTAATTATTGGCGTAGAAGGCAATGCCGGTGAGAACAAGAACAAAAAAGAAAATTGGCTGAAGCGTTCGCAACAAGGAGATTCCTGACGCTTTGATGGCGGTGAGTTCGAAATGCTCTCCCAGGTTTCCAAACGCAATGAGTGACGATAACAGCACCGCCAGCGGCATGGCTACCGGGGTCATAAAAATGGCGAAGTAAAAGAGCAGCTGGCCGATTACCTCACCCCCGAGATCTTTGCCGATAATGTCATCAAAGTACTTGAGCATGTGTTGCATCAGCAGGATGAACACAACGACCAGGAAGGTCAGAATAAATGGTCCTACAAATGCGCTTAATACCAGCTTATCTAATTTCCTCATGATGCTAAACCCGGGCAAAACTACTGAATGTTATCGAAATTGCTTCAGCTTGTATACGTGGCAGCGAACAGAAAACATTCCCGGGTAGACATGAATCAACGCCAAAACCTGGCTCGGAATCGCTGAAAGACAATGGAATAGTTGTCAGTGTCGAATAAGCGGCCGTCTACCCTCGCCTGGTACAAAAAGTAGCTGCCGAGCAGTAACAGGAACGCATTTCCGCTCCACATTCCCACTTCAGGCGAAACCACCTGTCGATTCGAGAGCTTCTCTCCCTGCATGTCGAAGATAAAAAAGATGATAAAAAAAATGATGGCGATGAGGAACGGCACACCGATTCCACCTTTCCGTATGATCGCGCCAAGCGGTGCGCCAATCAAAAGCATCGAAAGGCAGGCAAAAGAGTAGGCGATGATGCGGTGCCACTGAACCTGGAACGCAATGGTCTGCCGGGAGACCTCTGCCTTGAAGGCATTCTTTTCCTCCAGCAGCGCTTTCACCATCCTTGCTTTATTGGTTGCCTCGGCAAGCATGAGAATATCGGGCGAAGAGGTTATTTGCCAAGTGGCAATTGTATTCAGACGGTCATCTCTCTGCGCCTCACGCAACGCAACATGACGAATATGGTGTACATCATCAGAAGTCGACAAGGTTTGGAAGGAGTCAATGTCGTGCTGGAGCTGACGAAGGTTTTTCATGTAGCGGTGGCTCGTGAAGTTTCTTGAGTCTGTCTGTCCCATATCGAAGGAAGACAGGTCCACTACCATTTCGATCCTGGAGAACTTCGTCTGGCTCAATGCTTCCTTTGGCGCGTTTTGTTTTTGCCAGTCCTCTTTATACTGGTACCCATCAAAAAGTTCAAACTTAAGGTAGCGGTCGTTGAGGATCGTAAACATGCGACCTGAATCGGCAGAATAAACTTCTTTATTCTCGTTTTGATGATCGTACAGCAAAATATCTTTAAGTGCAGCGGGATCGTCCTCGAACTTCTGGTTGACCTTGATGCTGATATCAGGCAGTCCGTTGTAAAAGATTCCTTCGCGAATTTCCAGGGCCGGCTTGGTGTGTTTAATGTCGTACAACAAGGTGAACGCCTGAAGTGCGGCTCTCGGAACAACCATGTTATTGAAATAAAATGCTGACCCACTTAGCAGCACGACAAAAACGAACACCGGCAGAATGATTCGGGTAAGCGAGATTCCCGCGCTTTTGATTGCGGTGAGTTCGAAGTGCTCGGCAAAGTTGCCGTAGCAGATAAGCGCGGCCAGGAGAATAGATAACGGCAGCGCTTGTGGAATGGTGAAGATGGCGAAGTATCCGATGAATTTTCCTACAATGGACCAACCGAGGCCTTTTCCGATGATGTCATCGTAATAAACAAGCAGTTGCCTGTTCAGGAGGATGAATGTAACGACCAGGAACGTGAGACCTAGTGTGCCAAGAAAGGAGGTTAGTACGAGCTTGTCGAGTTTTTTCACAAGCTGTTAAGAAGCAAGAATGAAACCAGAAACGGACGAACGACAGTTAAACTCGAAAGGCGCTACCGTGAATGCCTGGGAAGTCCCATGCGCAAGAATTTATCTAACAAAACTCGCACTTTGGGTGAATAGAAAAAGCAGCCCACAGGAACTGCTTCATTTTGTAGCGAGAGGGGGAATTGAACCCCCGACCTCAGGGTTATGAATCCTGCGCTCTCACCAACTGAGCTACCTCGCCAGGAATTCCCAATTTTGGGAGCGCAAACTTACAAGTAACTGCGAATATTCCAAAATCAGACACTAAATATCCGATCGGGCTGCAAAGAAACCTCCTTATTAGCCCGGATAATCTTTGTGTTACCGCAGAAAAAAATTAAATTCAATCGTTAGTCTTTTATATGGCAACCGCGCAGATGGCGAAAAAGAATTTGTTTACGGAAGATTATGAGGTACATGCTTCAATAAAGATGTTGTATCCATACATTCAGACTGCCAGCGGTCTTGCGGAATGGTTTGCCGATGATGTGAAGATTAATAACATGAGCAAAGTCTACACGTTCCTGTGGGACAATGAAGAACATAAAGCGCGTCAAGTTGCGCACCGTACCAACCACTTTGTCAGATTCGAATTCTTATCGGACAATGGTACGGAAGAAAAAGATCCAGCCTATTTCGAACTTAGATTAGAATTCAACGAGTTAACGCAGTCCGTTTTCCTTAAAGTGATCGATTATTCTGATATCAATGATTACAAGGAGCTTCACGATCTCTGGTCTGGACTTGTTGACCAGCTGCGCAAAACAGTTGGGGGCTGATCGCTGGCCCGAATCTCAACGAATTTCTTTCATTTTCAGCCTAAAACTCTCAAGTTCAATCACATAAAAATCCATTCTTGCAGGTTCCTAAGGTTCTTCTATTTTTGCCTGCCTAAATTTTATGGAACAGGAAAATATTTCACGCTGGGTTGAGCAGATCACTAAGGAGTTTTCGCTTCAATTAAAAAATGTAAAGGCAGTGGCGGAGCTGCTCGTTGAAGGAGCTACAATCCCCTTCATTGCACGGTATCGAAAGGAGCTGACCGGCAGTATGGACGAAGTGATGATCGCCAATATTCGCGATCGCATTGAACAACTGCGCGAACTTGACAAACGAAGAGAAGCTATCATTTCTTCTATTGAGAAACAGGGCAAGCTGACGCCCGATCTCATGTCATCCATTGTTGTTGCATCGTCACTGGCAGAGCTCGAAGACATTTACCTGCCGTACAAGCCGAAGCGCAAAACCCGCGCGACTGCTGCAAAAGAAAAAGGGCTCGAGCCATTGGCGCAAAAGCTATTCGACCAGGAGAAATTCAACGTTGACGAATTCGCCCAAACCTTTGTAGACAGTGAAAAAGGTGTTGGCAGCATGCAGGAAGCGCTGGAAGGTGCACGCGATATTATGGCGGAATGGATCAGTGAAAACCAGGATACCCGCAAAAACATGCGCGAACTTTTCTGGAAACAAGGAACAGTGGAATCGAAAGTGATGAAAGGCAAGGAAGCTGAAGGCCAGAAATATAAAGATTACTTTGAATGGAACGAACCTATCTCCAAAACGCCATCACACCGACTCCTTGCGCTGAGACGTGGCGAGAAAGAAGGCATCCTTGCACTTGACATCTATCCCCCAGAAGAGGAAGCGATCTCGTCTCTCGAAAGGCAATACATTAAAACTGAATATTCCGCTGTTGCCGAACAGGTAAAATTAGCGATCAAAGATTCGTACAAACGACTGCTTCGTCCTTCACTTGAAACGGAAATTCGAATGGAAACGAAGATGAAGGCAGATGAGGAAGCCATCAAAGTTTTTGCATCAAACCTGAAAGAGCTTTTGTTGTCTGCTCCGCTTGGACAAAAGAACGTGCTTGCCCTCGACCCTGGTTTCAGAACAGGGTGCAAAGTAGTTTGTCTCGACCGCCAGGGAAAACTTCTCCACAACGACAACATCTACCCGCACGAGCCTCAACGTGAAACGGCAAAGTCAGCCGCGCTCATTAAGAGCCTGGTGCAAAAATTCAACATTGAAGCAATCGCTATCGGCAATGGTACCGCAAGCCGCGAAACCGAAAATTTCGTAAAATCGATCGGACTCGACAACAAAGTTCTTGTCGTTATGGTGAACGAAAGCGGTGCATCCGTTTACTCGGCATCGGAAGTTGCGCGTGAAGAGTTTCCTGACAAGGACATTACGGTACGAGGCGCTGTTTCGATCGGAAGACGACTGATGGATCCCCTTTCGGAACTCGTAAAGATCGACCCGAAGTCAATCGGTGTGGGACAATATCAGCACGATGTTGATCAGACTAAACTGAAGCAAGGGCTCGATGACGTTGTGATGAGCTGCGTAAACTCGGTTGGTGTTGAAGTGAACACCGCAAGCAGGGAACTTCTCTCCTACGTCTCCGGATTAAGTCCGGCCCTGGCAAAAAATATTGTTGAGTTCAGAAACCAGCATGGACCATTCAAAGACCGTGAGGCGTTAATGCAGGTTCCCCGACTCGGTGAAAAAGTATTTGAGCAAGCTGCAGGATTTCTTCGAATTCACGATGCCAGCAATCCGCTTGACGCGAGTGCAGTTCACCCGGAAAGTTATGAGGTTGTGAACAAGATGGCCGCTGATCTGGGTTGCACGGTGAAAGATCTGATGAACAGCGCAGAGCTCCGCAAGCAGCTCGACTTGAACAAATATGTATCAGCAAAATTCGGATTACCTACCCTGACCGATATCCTGAGCGAACTCGAGAAGCCCGGACGAGACCCTCGCGAGACATTTGAGGTATTCAGCTTTACTGAAGGTGTTAACTCGATTGGTGATCTGAAAATCGGAATGAAGCTTCCAGGCATTGTTACGAACGTTACTGCGTTCGGAGCATTCGTTGACATCGGTGTTCACCAGGACGGACTGATTCATATCAGCCACCTTTCTGACAAGTTCATCAAAGACCCGAAAGAGGCAGTTACCGTGCAGCAGAAAGTGCAGGTGACTGTTGTGGAAGTTGATGTTCCCAGGAAACGGATCGGCTTGTCAATGAAAAGTGATCCATTCGCACAGCCGGGCGAAACTCAGCAGAAAGGAAATCGTCCGAAAGGCAAGCCGAAGGAGAAAGAAGTGAGCATGGAAGAAAAACTGGCGATGCTTGTTAATAAATTCAAAAAATAAACACCCAAGACAGACCAATATGCTTCCTTCTCATAACCCGACAGAAACCAGAGCCTGGAGAAACCTGGAGATGATTTTTCTCACCTTGCAGGCGTCACACATGCGCGAGCTTTTTGCAGAGGATCCAAACCGGTTTCAAAAACTCAGTTTGCAGTTTGAAGACATTCTCATCGATTATTCGAAAAACATAGTCAATGACGAGGCGATGAAGCTTCTTTTCGAACTGGCTGCGGAGACAGAAGTGAAACAGGCGATTGAGGCTATGTTTCGCGGTGAAAAGATCAACAAGACAGAGAATCGTTCCGTTCTTCATGTTGCGCTCCGAAACCGGTCAAACCAGCCAATTCTTGTTGATGGCAGTGATGTGATGCCCGAAGTCAACAAAGTCCTTGAGCAGGTTAAAAAATTTTCAGATGCAGTCATCAGTGGAAACTGGAAAGGCTATACCGGTAAACCGATCAGGAATATCGTAAATATCGGTATTGGTGGCTCTGATCTCGGCCCTTACATGGTAACAGAAGCGCTGAAACCGTACTGGTCTACCATCACACCTCACTTCGTTTCGAACGTAGACGGAACGCACATTGCCGAAACGGTGAAGAAGCTCGATCCTGAGACTACTCTTTTCATCATCGCATCAAAAACATTCACCACGCAGGAAACAATGACCAATGCGGAATCAGCCCGAACCTGGTTCCTTGATAAAACCGGTGGCAAAGGTGACGTTGCCAAGCACTTTGTTGCCGTGTCTACCAACTCAAAAGAAGTAACTAAGTTCGGAATTGCTCCTGAGAACATGTTTGTGTTTTGGGATTGGGTTGGTGGACGCTATTCCCTTTGGTCATCGATAGGACTTTCGATTGCGTGCACGATAGGATATTCAAACTTTGTCCAGTTGCTCGAAGGCGCGCATGCCATGGATAACCATTTCAAGAATGAGCCATTTGAGAAAAATGCCCCCGTTATTCTTGCGCTGCTTGGTATCTGGTACAATAACTTTTTTGGCGCAGCGTCTGAAGCAATTCTTCCATACGATCAATACCTCCACCGATTTGCCGCGTACTTTCAGCAAGGCAACATGGAGAGCAACGGGAAAACAATTGACCGCGAGGGAAATGCCGTTGAGTATCAGACCGGACCAGTGATCTGGGGCGAGCCAGGCACCAACGGTCAGCACGCGTTCTATCAGCTGATCCACCAGGGAACGAAAATGATTCCTTGCGATTTCATAGCTCCGGCAATCAGCCAGAATCCGCTAAGCGATCACCACGACAAACTTATGTCCAACTACTTCGCACAGACGGAAGCGCTGATGAATGGGAAAACATTTGATGAAGTGACAGAAGAATTGGAGAAGGCAGGAATGAGCGAGCCGGAAATTGAGTTTCATGCCCCTTACCGTGTGTTTGACGGTAACAGGCCGAGCAACAGTATTCTCTTTAAAAAACTCACCCCAAGAACCCTCGGCTCCCTGGTAGCCATGTATGAACACAAGATCTTCGTGCAAGGCGTGATCTGGAACATTTACAGCTTCGATCAGTGGGGTGTGGAGCTTGGTAAAGTGCTGGCGAAGAAGATACTGCCAGAGCTTGGCGGAACAAGTGAAATTTCCTCGCACGACAGTTCAACAAATGGCCTAATAAACTATTTCAAACGATTGAAAAACAGTTGATTGAATAGTTGATTGTAAAGTGATTCTCTTCCCTTATTTTTGATGGATTTTTTAGTTTAATGGACAATAAAATTCGGAGAATTGGAGTGTTTACATCGGGTGGCGATGCTCCAGGAATGAATGCAGCCATCC